>CAZGMS010000046.1:0-34062 GCA_964526915.1 uncultured Nitrospirales bacterium | reverse complement strand
GGCCAGTTCTTTTTTGATCACTGTCAGGATTTTGGCAGGATGGGAAAGCAGATCCTGTAAATAGGCAATAGTCTCTTTTACCAGGGCATATTCGTCCTCTATTTTTTGCCTTTCCAGAGCTGCCAGGCGCCGCAATTGCATATCAAGAATGGCAGTGGCCTGGATTTGGGTCAGATTAAATTTGCGCATCAGATTGTTTTTGGCAGCATCGGCATCGCTAGATTTTTTAATAGTTTCTATGACTTTGTCAATGTTAGCCACCGCAATCAGCAGGCCTTCCAGGATATGGGCTTTTTGCCGGGCTTGAGAAAGCTCAAATTCGCTTCTGCGGCGCACCACAGAGAGGCGGTGCCTGACAAATTCTTCAAGTATGGTTTTTAAGGACAGAGTCCTGGGAGTGCCGTCAACCAGGGCTACGGTATTGACCGGAAAAGAGGTTTGCAAATCCGTATGCTGGTAGAGGTTATTTAAAATCGATCTGGGCCTGGCGTCCCTTTTTAATTCCACCACCACCCTTATCCCATGCCTGTCTGATTCATCGCGCAAATCGGAAATGCCGTTGATTTTTTTGTCCTTGACCAGATCCGCGATTTTGGCAACCAATAAAGCTTTATTTACCTGATACGGCAATTGGGTGATGATGATGGCTGATTTGCCTTTGCCGATGTCCTCGATTTCGGCTTTGCCCCGAAGCAGGATCTTGCCTTTGCCGGTAGCATAAGCGGCTATGATTTCATTAATATCGTAAATGGCCCCGGATGTAGGGAAATCAGGACCTTTAATATATTGCATCAGTCCTTCCAGCGTGGCTTCTGAATAAAAAGTGGTTAATTTTTCACCTTCGGAAATTTTGCCCTGGTCAATTAAATAGACCACGGCATCAATCACTTCTCCCAGGTTATGCGGCGGGATTTTGGTGGCCATGCCCACGGCGATACCGTCAGAACCGTTGATGAGCAGATTCGGGACACGCGTGGGGAGCACAGAAGGTTCAACAGTGGCGTCATCGAAGTTGGGGACGAATTTCACGGTGTCTTTGTCGATATCGGCCATCATGGCCTCGGCAAGCCTGGTCATCCGGCATTCGGTGTAACGATAAGCCGCCGCAGAATCACCATCGACTGAACCAAAGTTGCCTTGCCCGTCGATTAAGGGATACCGCATGTTCCAGGGTTGCGCCATGCGGACTAGCGAATCATACACGGCACTATCTCCATGGGGATGATATTTTTTAAGGACTTCCCCGACGACCCCGGCGCATTTGGAATAGCGCTTGGAAGACAACAATCCCTCGCGAAACATGGCGTACAGGATTCTTCGGTGCACAGGCTTGAGGCCGTCCCGGATGTCGGGGAGGGCGCGGCCGATGATCACGCTCATGGAATAATCCAGATAAGAGTCGCGCATCTCGTCTTCGAGATTGATGCCGATGATGTTTTTTGCAGGTTCTTTTATTTCGGTGACAGTATCCATAACAATCTTTCAAATGTCATTGCGACAAATCAGTTAATGTGGTTGAACGAACTCGCAAAATAGAAACATTAAGGCCCGATGTCAATAGAGATTCAATGGTTTTGGACCTATTATTTATGAAAGATAACAACCAGTTAGATTGTGTTTTGTGCTCTGATACGGGCTATGTCAATGTCGTTGTTGCCGTGCCGTTAACCACCTTGTTTACCTACCGTGTGCCAAGGTCTTTGAGAGGGCAGCTGACGCGTGGAAAAAGGGTCTTGGTGCCCTTTGGACGCAAACAGATCATCGGGATTTGCTGGGACGTGATGACCACTTTGCCCGCCTCTGTGCCCCAGAAGCAACAGATCAAGGACATCCTGACCGTGCTCGATGAGCAACCGCTGGTAGACGCGGCGTACCTGCAGTGGCTGGAGTTTGCCGCTGATTACTACGCGACACCCTTGGGTCAGGTTTTGTCGCAAGCCATCCCTTCCCTGTATCTGGATGTGCAAAAAATCGGGAAGGAACATTCTTATAAATACAAACCCATCAATTTCAGTCACGATTTTTCCACCAAAGATGTGGTGCTGACTAACGAGCAAAACCTTGTGTACCAAAGTCTGGCGGGGCATCTTGACGAATATTATCCTGTCTTGCTGCGTGGGGTCACGGGTTCTGGGAAAACAGAGGTCTACATCCGGGTGATCAAAACTGTTTTACAGCAGAACAAATCGGCCCTGTTTCTGGTCCCCGAAATCGGGCTCACACCGCAAATGTTGGCCAGGCTCAATCATCATTTTGCGGGATCCCTGCTCGTGTATCACAGCTCGCTCACACAGAATCAGCGGCTCAGCCAGTGGCAGAGTTGTCTGGATGAAAGACCGCAAGTCCTTGTGGGAACTCGTTCGGCCCTGTTCGCCCCCTTTAAAAATCTGGGGGTGATCATCGTCGATGAAGAACATGATCATTCCTACAAGCAGGAGGAACGGTTTCGTTATCAGGCCCGCAATCTGGCCGTGAGCCGAGCACGAATCCTCAAGATACCGGTCATCATGGGATCGGCCACGCCCAGTTTGGAGACGTATTACCAGGTCATCAACAACAAATACCATTTGTATGAACTGCATGCCCGTTCAGGTGGCGCGAGTCTGCCAGACATTCGCGTGATTCATTTTGGCAAGGAACGTGAACAGCGCAAAACGCCCCTGTGTCTTTCTCAGCACATCCATGATGCCATCGAGCACTTTCACAAAAAGAAAAAACAGATGTTGATTTATGTTGGTCAGCGAGGGTTTGCGCAGAGTGCGTATTGTGCGTCCTGCGCGACCATCCAGATTTGTCCCAATTGCAGTGTGGGGCTCAAGTATCACAAGGAGGGAAGGGTTCTCAAATGTCATTACTGTGACTTTGCAAAGCCGTATGATGGCGTTTGTGCCGCGTGTCATGTGAAGGGTTTGACGTTGCTCGGATTTGGAACACAATCTGTGGCGGATGAGATTGGCGCCATGCACCCGAGGGTGGTGCTGACGCGACTCGACAGCGACGCGGTTTCGAATGAGCGCGAATTGAGAAGGATCTTCAATGATTTTGCCAAACACAAAATCGATCTGATTGTGGGTACGCAGATGATTTCCAAAGGACACGATTTCGACAACATCGGTTTCGTGGGTATTTTGGGGATCGACGCGCATTTGGGACTGCCCGATTTTCGGGCCAGCGAGAGGTCTTTTCAGAATCTGGTGCAGGTGGCGGGACGGGCGGGGCGGTCGGATCAGAAGGGACACGTGCTGGTGCAGAGTCTCATGCCGGAGCACCCCAGTGTGCAGTGGGGGATTCGTCAGGATTATCAGAAGTTCGCACAGCATGAACTTGCCCTGCGGCAGGCCTTGGGATACCCTCCTTTTTCGCGCCTGGTGCAGTTTCGTTTTTTGTCAGCGCAGGAACAGAGACTCAAGAATTTTCTGTGTGAGTGGAAGACTTTTCTCGATGGCGTCACGTGTCGCACGAATCAGCTCGATTTGCAGATTCTGGGTCCAGCGGAAATGCCCGTGGCAAAGGTTCGCGGCAAGTATCGCCACCACGTGATTTTAAAAATTCGCCGGGGACTCAAGGTTGGGGATTTGGTGGCCTATCTGCGGGACGATCTTGATCGGCGCAAACTCAGGGGCATTCAATACCAGATCGACGTGGACGCAGTGGGGATGGTGTAGGGGATGAGGGACGAAGACACGAGGGACGAATGGACGAGGGGATTTTGTCAATGCAAAGTGCAAAGTGAAAAGTGCAAAATATCAAATGACAAGCGAACCACGAAAAGGTTGAAATGGTGATTTGGTTTGCTGTAGAATGAACCTTCTTATGTCACTACTCACAATCCTGACCTACCCCACAAAAAGTCTCAAAGAACCGTCTGTTCCCGTCAAGAAGGTCACGGCGGAGATTCAGACACTTGTGCATGACCTGTTCGAAACCATGCAGGGGACGACCGGAATCGGACTGGCCGCACCGCAAGTCGGGAACAACATCACGTTGTTTGTGATGGATGTGCCCATGCCTCTTCCCGATGATGCGGAGCAGACAACGTCGCGCCCGCTCTGTTTTATCAATCCACAGATTGTTCATCAGTTGGGGACCACCACATACGAAGAAGGTTGTTTGTCCTGCCCGGATCTGCTGGTGAATAGGGAGCGGGCCAGTGAAATTGATGTGGAGGCGCTTGATGCCGATGGCAAAGAGTTTACCATTCACCTCACTGGGCTGGAGGCCATCTGCGCGCAACACGAGATGGATCACCTCAAGGGCATTTTGCTTGTGGACCATCTGTCACGTCTTAAAAGGGATATGTATCGCAAACAAATGGTGAGGCGGAGGTTAGTCAACAACGTCCCCTAAACCAAAAAACAGTTCCGCATTTTGCGTGGTGAGGCGAGAGACTTCTTCAAAAGAAATTTGTTTGATCTCTGCCATGCGCTCGGCCACATATTTGACGTACGCGGGCTGGTTTTTTTTGCCGCGATGCGGGTGCGGTGTGAGGAAGGGGGCATCTGTTTCCAACATGATCCGGTCTAGGGGAACGTACTTGAGCACGTCGCGTAGCTCCTGGGCCTTGGGAAACGTGATGATGCCCGTAAAAGAAATCATGAACCCCAGATCCAGATATTTCCTGGCCAGATCCAGATTGCCCGAAAAACAATGCACGACCCCTTTGAGGTCGGAAATTCCCGCGTTTTTGATGATGTCCACACACTCATCGCCACAATCCCTGTCGTGCACAACCAACGGTTTTTTCACGGTCCCGGCCAGGGCTACAAAGCAGGCGAATACGGCTTGCTGGCTGTTTTTGGGAGAATGCATGTAGTGATAATCAAGTCCCGTTTCGCCAATGCCCACGACCTTGGCGTTGTCGGCAATAAGCCCCGACAGCAAAAAAAACTGGTCTTCGGTCATGTCCTTGGCTTCGTGGGGGTGAAACCCCAAAGTACAATAAACATTCGAGTACTTATTGGCAACGGAGAGCGCGTGCGTGTTTTCTTCGAAGCCGTCTCCAGAACCGATGACGATCAGGCGGTCCACACTGTGAGCAGAGGCGAACTTGATGAGGCTCTCGATGTCGATATCCGACAAGCCAGAGAAGTGGCAATGTGTGTCGATCAGTGTCATAAGCTCAACCTGAGCGCGATTTCCTGTTCGGAAAGTTGAAACCGCGCGGAGACGTCCGCCAGATCGCCGCTCAGGGCCAGATACAACGCAAGTTGCAGGTTCTGCACACGCTCGCCGTACCCCCTGAGCGATTCCCCTTTTTTGGGGGAGAGGTGTTGTGTGAGGAACTGGTTCAGGTGTTGCGAACAGTCAATGGTGAGAATTTTGCTGTATTCTGTGTCGAACCGGAACTCAGTTTTGGCAGACGGTTGGTGACGCCAGACGGGTTTGGAACAGATGGGGTCTGCTCCTGCGTCGAGGATCTCAATTTCTTTTTGAGTTGCACTGCCCAGAGAAGTGACTTGCGTGTTGTCCAACACCACGGAGTTCATCTCGATGAGGTACTCACTCATCTTGTTCATGTGTTGAGACACCGTGAGCAGGGCTTGGGGGTCGATGGAGACTTGCGGGTACTTGGCCAAGAGATCCTGAATTTCGTTGGCCTTGATTCGCGGAAAGTCGCAGTCCACAAAAAAATTGATGAGCTTCAAAACGGCACAGACAGGGGACACCTCGTTTGTCGGTTGTTTGTGGTGTTCGATTAAGGTCTGCACAACCTCGTGCGGGAGCCCCCAGTTGGCGGCGATCATGCCACTGATGATGGGGTGAAATTCCCAATTGAGGTGCTGAGCCAGTGATTTTTTGCAATGCACGTCTTCCGCGAGTTCCGGTTTTGTAACCACATACCATTCTGGATGTTGATCGATCATGGTTTGCAATGATGTGTGCAGGGCGTAGGTGCCAACCCCCTGCAGGAGAGCGGCCAGGTAGAGGTGGTGATAATTCACGTTGTCTGGAAGATAGTCTTTGAGTTCTCTCACCATGAGGACTGCCAAACTGGAAAATTCGATAAAGCGTTGCAGGGAAGGAAGTGTTTCGTAGTTGGCGTGCACACCCTCAGGTGTGGTGGCCATGAACACCAGGTCGGAAAATTGGCTGACGGTGAGCCGGTTGAAACAATCTTCGATCCCGTCCAGGGGGGCTTTCGAAAAATAGACGCGGTTGGCCGCCACAAATAAAAAACACCCCAGCACAGGATCCCGGGCCATGTACTGGGCCAGAGTTTCGTTTTCGACGACGAAATCGGAAATGTCGTGGATGAATTTCTTGTCGTGATGCTGGTTGGAAATCAGCGCGTCCAATACCAGATACAGCCCCAAAGGCAGGATGGGCAATGTTTTGAGGGAACAGGATTCTTTTTTGAGAAGAATGATAATTTCGTGAATGATGTGTTCGTGCCGTTGCTCTTTTTCGTGATGGGACAACCAGTTTTTACGGAACTGTTGTTCCGCCAGGTCCCAATGATACAGATATTTGTGTGCCCCCTTGGCCATTGCGGGTTTTCCGGCTTGGTGCAGTTCTTTGCTTTTCCATTGGGTGAGTTGCGACAATTCTACTTTTAATATCTGTGCCAGTTGCTGAAGGGTGTCTTGATCGGGCAGGATTTCCCCGGCTTCGTAACGACGGTATTCATGAAAAGGGATTCCCAATTTGTCGGCCAGGATCTTGCTGCGGATTTTTTGTCTTTCCCTTAAAGTCCACAAGCGAATGCCAAACTGCAGGTACTTCAGGTTCGATTTGACAGAGTCCTTGTCCACCGCGGGATTTTTGGCGATTGTTGGATTTGTTCTGACCATGACGGGTCCTCCACGTAGGTATTGGGATGAACTCCTAACAAGATATTTTGTGACTGTCACTGAATTGTTGCGTGATCCTCACAGCGATTGCAAGTGTTGTTTGACCTCGGCAATTTGGGCGGTATCGGTGGTGTTGCTTTTGAGAAAGGACTCAAAATCCTGTTTGGCTTGGGCGTGATCTTTGAGCTGATTCTGGTAAACCAGACCGCGGTAATAGTGGATCTTGTCTGCCCTGGGATAGGCATGTTCCTGGGCATCGGTGTAATGTTGGACTGCCAATTCAGGTTGTTTGGTGGCGTTGGCGACGTGGCCCAGATAAAAATCGAGTGCGCCGTTCAAGGGGAGTTGTTCCTGACCCATCTGCAAAATTTCTTTGGCGTGTTTGTACTGCTTTTGCTTGAGATACACACGGGCCAGACCGATGTATGGCCAGAGGCTCTGGTCGTTGAGATTTATGGCAATGGTGTAATCCCGGATCGCGTGGGTGTATTGCTGCTCTTCGCGCAATAGAGCCGCCTGGTTGATGTACAGAACAGGTTCCGCAGGAAATTCCTTGATGGCCCTCTGGTAAACGAGGATGGCCTGTCGGGTGTCCTGTTTGGCCACGAGTTTGTCGGCTTTCTTGACATAATACTTTACTGTGTGGGACGAGCAGGCTAAGGTGCAGGAGAGCAACAGGGGCAATAGCAACAGGGGCAATATTTGACGCGTGGTTTTCATGGCTTCTCAAACACCTCAAACAGTTTCATTGTCTGTCACGCATGTCAATGGGCATGGCATGGGTTGCGCGCAACAGAAAGGGCATCAGTTCAGGGTTCCCTTTGTGCTCCCCGGCGAGAAAGTCTTGGCCACTGTCGTGGGGACCAAAAAAGGCCTCTTCCTGTGTAGATTACAGGAGGTCCTGGAATCAAGTCCAAAAAGACGCCGCCCCCCGTGCCCCTATTTTGGTACTTGCGGCGGTTGCAATCTGCAACACATGGTTTACGCGGAGCAACTCAGGCTCAAACAGGAATGGTTGACACAGCTGTTCGAGCGTCACACCGGTCGTGGAGAGTTTGTCCTGCACCCCATCATCCCTTCGGTCTGCGAGGACCATTACCGTAGCCGCATCACCTTGCACCACGACCGGCGGATTTGGGGATACCATCAGCATGAGACGAACGACATCATTCCCGTAACGCATTGTTTCATTGCCAACCTGGCCGTCAACGAACAACTCAAAACACTCCCGGACACGGTTCTTTCGGGTGCGAACGACTTCGAGATTCGTGAAGACGACGAAGCTGGTTTTGTGCAGGTCAATCGTGTGCAAAACGATGTTCTGCGTGATTGCGTCATGAAAGCGGGTCGTGGGCGAAAATGGAAAACAGTTTTGGATTTGTATTGTGGGGCAGGTAATTTCGCTTTTCCGCTTAGCCAAATTGCCGGGCGCGTTCTGGCGGTCGATGCGGACCCACGGGCTATTGAGGTTGGCGAACGCGAGCGTCTTGCGCAGAAGAATAAAAAAATCAGTTTTGTGCTGGGTGATGCGGTCACTGTGGTGAGTGATCTGGCTCACGACTATCAGGCGTTTGACCTGATCGTGTGCGACCCTCCACGCGGTGGTTTGGGATCAGTGGTTAATTATCTGCCACGCCTGCAACCGCAAAGAATCATCTATGTTTCCTGCCAGGCACAAAATTTTATCAATGAGGCACAGGTGTTGTCTGACAAGGGGTATCAACTCGTTCAGGTGACGCCCATCGATATGTTTCCGCAAACGCACCACATCGAGCTTGTGGGGGTGTTTGATAGGGGTTGACAACGGGAATAGTGTTGGCGATTAGTGCCAGTGGCCAGTGGCTAGTGAAGAACGCATATCGTGTTTCGCTCCATACCCTAAAGGGCACAGGCGATTCACGATTCACGATTCACGATTCACGAATAGATGTTGCTCAAAATCCGAAAACCTGCGGTGGCTGGTATGTTTTATCCGGCTGAGCCCCAAGTCCTCAAACAAGACATTCAAACTTATTTGTCACAGGTGCAGGATTGTGCTCTCGTGCCCAAGGCGATCATTGTCCCCCATGCGGGCTATATTTATTCGGGCCAGGTGGCGGCGCAGGCCTATGCGCAGGTCAGCACAATAAAAGATAAAATCAAACGGGTGGTTTTGCTTGGGCCTTCGCATCGGGTGGGGTTCAGGGGGGCCGCGTTGACGAACGCCCGGTGTTACAACACAAGCCTGGGGGATGTTTTTCTGGACACAACGGCTCACGAAGTGTTGGCAGGACTGCCAAAGGTGGTTGTTTTTGATCAAGCCCATGTCCCCGAGCACAGCCTCGAGGTGCAATTGCCTTTTTTACAGGTGGTATTGCACGATTTTGTTTTGGTCCCTGTGGTGGTCGGTGATGCCCGGCCAGAAGAGGTGGGAGAAATGTTGTGTCGGTTGTGGGGAGGCGAAGAGACACTCATTGTCATCAGCACGGATTTGAGTCATTTTGAGGATTATGCTTCTGCTTGTGCTCACGACGCCCGCACCTGCCGTTTGGTTGAGGATATGGCTTACGATTCGTTTGAGCATGACGACGCGTGTGGCAGGGTGCCTCTGGGCGGCATGCTCCGGGCGGCCAGTCAGAAGGGTTTGCGCATCAAAACGCTTGAGTTGAAAAATTCGGGAGACACGGCAGGGACAAAGGATCGGGTGGTGGGGTATGGGGCGTGGGTGGTGTATTAGGGGAAAGGCGTAAGACATAAGGTTTAAGGCGTAGGGGACGAATTCACAAAAACAATTTAGCAATGGGCAACTGGCAATTGCGGCAATTGCATGAATTGCAACAATTGCAGTGGTTGCTATAGTTGAGTATGATATGCAAAACCCCACTAGCCATCAGCACTGGCCACTAACACTTTTTCGATCCATACCCTAAAGGGCACAAGCAATTCATGGAGGCACGTATGTTTTCAGAACAAAACAAAAAAATGATTCTCGATGTGGCGCGCAAATCCATTGCCCACGGGCTGGAACAGGGCAAACCTTTGAAGATCAATTCCGGAGACTTCGATGAAGTGCTCAGGGAGCAACGGGCCACGTTTGTCACCCTCAAACTTCAGGGAGAACTCAAGGGTTGCATTGGGGTATTGGAAGCACACAGAGCCTTAATCGAAGATGTGGCCGAAAATGCCTATGCCGCGGCGTTCAGGGATTCCCGCTTTTCGCCGCTCACACCAGCTGAACTGGATCAGCTTGATGTCTCCGTTTCCATTCTTGAACCAGCACAGCCCATGAGGTTTACATCAGAGGAGGATTTGATCAACCAGATTCAGCCAGGGATCGATGGTTTGATTTTGGAAGAAGGGTGGCATCGCGGGACCTTCCTGCCTGCGGTGTGGGAGTCTGTCAAAACGGCCAGGGAATTTTTGAATCACCTCAAAGTCAAGGCCGGCCTGCCGATGGACTACTGGTCTGAAACCATTAAAATCAAAAGGTACACGACGGAGATGGTGGAGTGAAAATACGAAGGACGAAAGGACGAGGGACGATGGACGAAAGTTGTTGGTTGTTGGCCATTAGACTTTTTTCAGTCCATCTCTTCCCACAAAATATTCAGCAAAGAAATGTTGTGATCGATTTCGCCGTCGATGTACACGGCGTCGAGGGCCGTGAACCCCGCGGCCCCGCTGTCCTTGACCATGATGAGATTGCTGGGCTGAATACCGCCCGAGGCGTACACGGGCACTGTCAGTCGACGACAGGTTTTATTGAGCTCTTCAAGCCCTATGACGGGATAGTCCTGGTGAAAGTGATTGCTCTGAAAAATGGATCCCAGCAAAATGTAGTCTGCCCCTTCGTCCTGCGCCTTGAGCGCCTCGTCGCAGGATCGAGCGGAATAGCCCACAAGAGCCTCCGGGCCGAGGTCGCGGCGTGCCTGTTTGATGCTGACAGATTTGTAGGTGAGGTGAATACCCGCCGCGCCGGAAACGGGCATGCGGTCCAGATGGTGGTGCAGGAGGTAGTCAAAATCCATTTCGTATTTGAGCAGAGAAATGGCCTGAATGTAGTCGGCGTATTCTGTTGGCGACAGGCTGTGACAGAACACGATGAACGGATCCACCTCGGCATCGACGAAGGCTTCGATGATTTCGAACGTGGACAGCCCATTGGTGTGGGTTTCGTCCAGTATCGGAAAAAGTCCCTGTGGTAGTTCGAGTAGACCCATGCGATTGCCGTATTATATTTTTGGGGTTTAGGCAACGGTTGTGACAACATTATCAATCTTTCAACTGGGACAGCTCTTTGAGCATGTACACCGTTTTTACCAACCGGTAATTGATGGCGCGGAACTGGCTCAAAAGATCCAGATGAATCGTGCTGGTCTCAAACGACTCAATGCGGTTTTCGTTGAGTCTCTGCAAATGAGCCGAACGCAGGTCCTGTTCCATTTCCTTGATCTCATCGTTGTTACGTGTGACCTTGCGGGCGATGTCTTCGTGTGGTTGCATGAGCATGCCGATGGTCAGATCAAAGTTGGCTAAGACACATTTGTGCAGGCGTTGCAACTCTCCCCATCCCTCGTCAGAAAACCGCGACATTTTGGTCTGTTTTTTTCTGGCTAGCGCAATGACGTCCTTGGAAATTTCGTCTCCGATATTTTCAAACTCTCCCGCAATGGAGGTCAATGCGGTTTGCATGGTGCCTTGGCCCTCGGTCAGTTGTTGTTGTGAGAGTTTGGACAGATAAAAACGAACGGCTTTTTCGAGAGCATCAATGTGATCGTCTTTTTCTTTGGTTACCGTGATAGCCTTTTCGATGTTTTCATCGGACCGGAACATGTCAAAAATTTCGGTATACATTTCGCGCGCAATTTTTGAAATCCTCAGAATTTCATGTCTGGCGTTGGCAAAGGCGATGGGAGGCGTGTCCAGTGCGGATTTGTCCAGATACTTGGGGCCGAATTTTTCCATCAGGTTTTTGGTCGTGGGGACAATTTTTTGCACCATCCAAACAAGGAGGGGGATGCAGGGTAGGAAAATGATGGCGAGGAAGAGGTTGAACAAAATGTGGGTCAGCACGATTTTGCCGCTGAGGGGAAGGACAAGTGACGTGTACTGCGTCAACAAATCATTGATCCAGTTGATCCAACTGGCCACATAGGTCAGGATGGGCATGAGGAGGATCACGCCCAGCAGTTTGATCAGGATGTGGGCCACAGCAACCCGCTTGCCCTGTATGCTCATGCCAATGCTGGCGAGAGCGGCGGTGATGCAGGTCCCCACGTTGGCCCCCAACACAATCGGGATCGCGGCTTCAAACGGAAGGGCACCGGAAAACGAGAGGGCAATAGCAAAACCAATGGTGACCGCCGAGGCATGGACAAACCCGGCAAACGCGGCGGCAAAGGCCAGGTTCAGGAAGGGGTGATCCTTCAAAAATGCGAAGATGCTGGCGGCCACCTCGCTGTTCTTGAGGGGCTCCGCGGAACTGGTCATGAGGTGCATGCCGTAAAAAATGAGACCAAAACCCAGAATGATGGAACCAATGTAACGGATTTTTTGTTGCTTGGCGATGGTGGACAGGGTCAGGCCGATCGCAAAAATCACCAAGGCAAACTGGGTAATCTTTTTGAACGACAGCAAAATAACAACCAGTGTGGTCCCGATATCAGCCCCCAAAATGACGCCGATTGACTGGTAAAGAGTGATCAGTTGGGTTTCGGCGAAGCTGACCAGAATGACCGTGGTGGCAGTCGAACTCTGCAGGATGACCGTGATCAGGGCGCCCAGACCCAGTGCCATAAACCGGTTGTTGGTGATTTTGCCCATGAGGGTCTTGAGCCGTTCGCCGGCCGCCAATTGCAGGCCGTTACGGGCAGTGATCATGCCAAAGAAAAAGAACGCCAACCCCCCGATCATCATGCTCCAGCTGAATTCCGTCATGGTAAGTGCTCCTATTATTTTACGCGCCAAGTAGGGGCCGGTCGCGCCGCACCCGCCTCTGGAGGGACCGGCCCCTACTTTCAAATAGGTTATAAATATAGTTTTCCGAACAATTACAAATAGTTCTCATATCAAAAATTGTCCAAGATATTTTTTGACTGGTTTTTGTCCACGGCAGTATTTTATTGTTTTTTTGGGGCAACCTGTGCTTGAAGTCGCCGATAATGGGTTTGTGGACATATTAGCGATTTGATGAGGAATGTGATTATGTATCAACCGGTTAAGGCATCATATGGATTGACAGGGGATTTTTTTCGAACAACAATGCCAGCGACTTCCCAACCAACGATCATTGGGGCTGGCGTAGGCACAAAAAACGGATTTTCAGGCGGTCATTTTCCGTACCTGTCAGAGACGGCTGTTGGCAGGGGACTGTTGTCAGCGACGAGACCCATAAATTTCAATCCAGGTGTTCGATTGGCGGCGACAAAGAACGCTGAAACAAACCCTGCGGATATCGCACAGCCCGTTGCGTTGTCATCGGGCGGTGGTGGTGGTTCAAACCCAAAGGGTGGTCGTATGTTTAGTCATTTTTCAATGGTTACAAGTCAAACTGAATTAGCTAAAGTCATGCAAGGCACGCACCCTCTACCGGCGGCCTCAGTTTTGTCGGACGCGCTTCCTGTTGGGTATTCCCTTGATCAACTCGTTGCCGATGCCGATGTGTATTTGAGAACGCTGGTGGCCACCCCTGAGGGTGAGACCGTGTTGTTGGCCACACTCAGCCAAATGAATACGGACAAGAATGTCTGGCACCAGGTTGTGTGCAGTCGTTGGCTGGAGTTGATAAAAGAGGAACTGTGTGACACTCACAAGGAAAAATTTTATTCTGTTCAGCCACTCGCAAACACCATTCTCCAGCTGGCGCAAAAGGGGATCTTGGTGCCGCGGGCCGATAATTTTACGCCCGGCAAGCTTCGTACTCCTTGGGGCGGTGAGCTTATCCGCCAGCACATGTTGCCAGTTGGGGTTCTGCCGCAGGGAGAGATCGTTGGTGAGGCTTGGGTGCATTCCGGTCATCCGAGTTTTCCCAACAAATTTGTTGTGACGTATCATGGTATCAGGTTGGAAATCCCGCTTTGGCTCATTGGTCAATTAAATCCGGAGGCCTTGTACGGTTTAGCCAATGTGCGTCGGTTTGGTGATGAACCTCCCTTTATGACGAAGGTATTGAATTCGGGAAGCTGGTCTGAGTGTCTGGGACAACTGCGTGCTGTCCTCTCTGCCCTTGACGCAGAGGACATCACGGGTGATTTTTTGTGCAGTGAGTTGTGTTTGTCTTCTCTCACAGATATTCTGCAAAGGGATTATCACGGTATTCATCAGGCGCTGACCCAGATTGAATCTTTGGCAGAGGGTGCGAATGCGAATTTGATCAATGACATTCATCGAGAGATGCTCACCAAAAATCTTTCGGTCCAAGTCCATCCGGATAAAAAATATGTCAAACAAACTGCGGCTCAAGGTCACCGCTCAAAGACAGAGGCGTGGGTGATCTTGGGCGCGGAAAAGGGTGCCGGGTTGTATCTGGGGTTAAAAGAGGGTGTGACGCAAAAACAGATGCAACAAGCGCTTGATGACGGTGAGGATATTTCTGATTTTTTGAACTTTGTGACAGTGAAAGAAGGCGATGTGTTTTTTATCCCCGCGGGCACGCCTCACGCGATCGGTGCTGGTGTTTTGCTGATGGAGCCGCAGGAAACGTCGGAGACCACTTTCAGGTATTATGACTGGGGAAGATTGTACGATAATGGACAACCCCGTCAATTGCACATCACCGAGGCCTTGGAGGTTACCAATTGGAAGGCACCGCGTGGCAGTGCCTTTGTGGACGACGTTTTGCGGCGTCATCCCCGGCCGGTTTCCGTTGGTGCGAGTGGTTCAGCGCGGGTGGAAAATTTTGTTGATGCAGACGAGTTTTCGTTCGACCGCATCTCTTTTGGATCGGGGGATGTCTTTGAGGGTGAGGCCACGTATGGCCTGCACGGGTTATTGGTTTGGCAAGGTGAGGTGGCTGTCACAGATTTGAGTGGGAGAGAGTGGGGCGTGTACAGACAAGGCCAACCGATCATCGTTCCCGCGCATGTGGGACAGTACAGACTGATCGCAAAAGAACAGGCCCAGGTGTTTGTGACCCGCAGTGATCCCCGGAGTTACAGTCTGCGGGCAAAACTTGCTTGGCGCGACAAACAGACCAATCCGGGTACCCCCGCAAGCATGACCCTCAAAGAAGTCATGGTGTTGAGTGCGGTCGAAATGGGAACCAGCGGTGCCCGAGGTTTGGTCAAAGACATGACCGACGAGGACACCTATGCCAACACGCGGGCTTTTTTGCAGTTGCTGGAATCTGTCGAAAATCTTCAGACCGGCGAACAGATTGGTGTGGCTGGTGACTTGCGAGATTTTCTAAACAGCACGAACAGGATCATGCGGGCCGTTGGCAAAGCAATTGCAGACAAAGGTCTTTGGGTGGTGAATTTGGGGAAGGTCCCGACTCAGGCGGCCGCCCTGTGGGGGGCGCAGACAGGCCATCCTGTCATCATGGTGACGGGTAGCCACATCCCCGATGACCGGAACGGCATAAAATTCTACCTCAGAAACGGTCGCGAACTGTTAAAAGAACACGAAGCTCCCTTGAAGGGACAGGTTGTTCAATTGCCATGGGCTTTATTTGGTGACGATGGTCAATTTAAATCAGATGTGACTTATGCCTTGCCCGACAACGTAGAAGCTCAAGTGCGTCGCGAATTTGTTGACAGATACCTCAGTTTTTTTGGCGCTGGCCGTTTACAGGGCCTAAACCTGGGTCATTACCAGCACTCCTCAGTGGGTCGTGAGGTGATGTTCGACATACTCTCAGCGTTGGGTGCCACCGTTGGTCCACAGGAGGAGGGGTATGGCAGGACAACCAGTTTTCTGCCAGTGGACACCGAGGCCATCAGACCGGAAGATATTTTGTTGGGTCAGGCTTGGGCCGGGCACTACGGATTTGATGCGATCGTTTCGGGTGACGGTGATTTTGATCGACCGCTTTTGTATACCGAGACAGGTGAAGCTCTGTATGGTGATCGGCTGGGGATCATGGCCGCGTTGGAGCTCAAACGCATCACAGGAACAAAGGTTGTGGTGGTTACAGCGCTCAGCAGTAGCACGGCTCTGGAAAAAACGGGGGCCTTCGAAAAAGTTGTCCTCACCAAGATCGGGTCGCCCTATGTGGTGAGCGCCATGTATCGTGAAATGGAGAAGGCTGACGATGACACTATCGTTGTGGGTTACGAACGAAACGGTGGATTCTTTTTGGGCACACCCGTTCAGGGTGTAGGGGGTACGCTAGAACCCTTGATCACCCGCGACGCGGTCCTCCCCATGCTGTTGGCCTTGAATGCCGTTAAAGAGAGGGCAATGACATTATCTGCCGTGCATAACGAGTTGCCGCCAGCCTTAACGGCCAGTCAGGGATTTGTTTTTCCCAGGGAAAAAAGTCAGGCGATCCTCGCCCGTTTTCGTTCGGGAACATTTGAGGACGATGCCCGGGCTGTCATGGCCGCTTTTGGGACAGCGTTGTTTTCCGATGAAGACATTCATGTGGTCGCTATCAACACTGAGGATGGTGTGCGCATCACCTTTAGCAGTGGCGAGATTGTGCACTTGAGACCCTCCGGCAATGAGCCAAAACTCAGGGTGTACACCGAGGCCACCACACCGGAGAGGGCCTCCGCGATGATGTCGCTCGCCCTCGACGCGCTTAGGGGGTTGGCAGAGAACATGCTTGTAACCTAGTCCTTCGACAATTTAAATTTTATCTGGTGTTGAGCAGTTTCGAAAAAGAATAATCCGCTTAGTCAATATTCAAACCGCAACAACTGATCGGCTGTTACAATGTGATGAAAGTATCCGCTTTCCATCAGGGCCGGTGATGGGGAGCTGAAACTAACAACTTTAAGCGGTCTTAAGCGTCACAATAAAATATTTTACCATCGATCGGCCGCCAGTTTGTTTGCTTGTTTTTTTGTCTTTACAATCGAATGGCTACTATATTATAATATATACAAAATAGTAGCCAATTATGAATAATAGCCAATCAATGATCAGAAAAAGGGTTGTTAATTTGTTGAACGGTCGCGCGGGATATATCGTCAGAAGAATGATCAGTTCGCCAGACCAACATTGGAGTGGTCACGAGCTTGCCAAAGAACTCTGTATGAGTCCTGCCTGGGTCAACAGGGTTTTAGACAACCTGGTTGCCTTTGGCGTTGTTAAACGGACTCAAAGGGGGGTCCTGAGTTTTACTGAGGTTGTGAGCAACAACATCATCATCGAAAAATGGGTTAGCCATTATGATTTCAACATGAATCCCACCAGGTTCTACCTTTTGCAGAAAAAGAATCCCGTTAAGCTCATTGACGCATTGGCAGAGAAGGAGGGATTTTCTTATGCTCTAACGGGATATGCCGCAGCCAACTTGGTTGAAAAAACAACGTACAATGGTGTTCCGTCAGTTTATCTTGTTCCAAAATCGGGTTTTAACAGCGATGAGTTCAATAATATTCTTGGCAGACTTGAAAATGTCTACAATTTTATTCCGGTCAACAAACAAGCCAATGTGATTGTGATGCAGCCGTTACAACGGGAAGCAGTTCTTTTTGATGTAAAAAAAATTCGTGGAATTAATTGTGTGAGTCCCCTACAGCTGTATCTGGATCTTTATGGTTTGGATCGTGGCAAATTTGTTATCGAGGCCTTGAACGACTATTTTCAGAAGCACAAACTATTTTATGAATCATAAATACCCATTTGTGAAGAAATGGCCTCCTTGGAAAATAGTGCTGTGTGTAAGGAGGTCTTTGCAGACATCAAAAAGTTTGTGAAAGACAGAACATCCCCTGCTGTGACTGATGTTGTCAGAACACTGAAAGAGATTGGTATTCATGAGGATCCCAGGATGATTTTGAATATGATGAACATGATCGCAAATTCTGGTGGAAAAAAAATGGGGTGATCAACGATATTCTGGTGCTGCCCTGGATGGAATTTTATGCCCAGCTCTGGCGAGGGGAATTGGTGTAATATTCAGATTGATCACGATCTGGCCTTGGCCGACCACAAGGGCAACACGATCAGCACTGCCAACAGGGCGGAGCCGACCCACAGGTAAAATCCCCCAGACCAGCCGAAGTGATCAATGAGCATGCCGCTCCCCACGCCGGAAAGCATCGCGCCGAGATAACTGAAGGACCCTGTGAGGCCAACGGCAGTTCCCGCGGCACGGCGTGTGGCAAAATCGACCGCCGCCAGCCCAGGGATCAGCATCTGGGGCCCATAAGTGAAAAAACCGCAGATGGCCAACACGAGTCCATCGAGGTAGGGGTGTCCCGGAGGGATGAAATAAAATATTGTCGCGAACAGGGCCAACAGCAAAAGGCAGATGATGGCCACAGGGATCCTGCGGCCTTTAAAAAAATAATCTGTGGCCATACCCGCGAGGATCCCGCCGGGGATGCCCATCAATTCAAGCGTGGAGGTTTTTAGTCCCGCCATGGCGATCGAGCTTTGTTTGACTTGAACGAGGTATGTTGGTGCCCAGTCCATCAATCCGTAACGGATGATGTACACGAACAGGGAGGCGAAGGCGAGCAACCACAATCGGTAATTGGAAAAAACATAATGCCAGGCGATTGTGCGCAGGGTGGATTGATCCGTGATTTTGTCAGCAACATTTTCAGACACGGCGAAGTCGTTGCGGTATTCACTGATCGGTGCCAAGCCCAGCGATTCCGGGCGATCGGGCAGGCGGTTGATGATGAAAAAAGCCCCCAAGGCACAGAAAGCCCCGGGGAGGATGAAGCCCGCCTGCCAACCCCAGTTTTGCACGATCCAACCGCCGCCCGCCAGGGCCACAAAGGCCCCGACATTGTGGCAGGTGTTATAAAGGGAATATTTGGTGCCACGTTCGGAGATGGAAAACCAACTCGACATGACCTTGGGGCCCATGGGGCTTCCCATGGACTGGGCCCAACCATTGACCAACCAGAACAGGGCAAAAAAGAAAATGGGGCTGATCACAATGCCGAGGGTCGCACTGAGCGAAAAAGATATTTTTGCCCCAAAGGCAAAGGCGATATTGGCCAACGCGGCCAACAATAAGCCAAAGCCCATGAAGTAGCGGGGATTGGCCTTGTCGCAGAGCACTCCATTTACGAACTTGGCGATGGAATAGGTTGCGTAAAAAGTGGAGCCAATGATGCCTACCTGTGTTTTGGTGTAGCCCAAATCAGTGATGAGTCGCGGCAGGGCCACGGATAAATTGGAGCGGCAGACATAGAAAAATGCGTACCCAAAGAACACGGCGTAGAATGCGCGTATGCGCCAGTAACGGTAAAGCCGCGCCAGTTCCTCTTTATCTGCCGTCAAGCGCTCAATCGCGGGGGCTGTTTTCATGAGATTGATGATTTTGGAAACCAACAGACCCCTCCTTTTTTGGTTTGTTTCGCCACCAATGAGCACTATACGAAAATATCATAGAATATCAATGTATTAACGTAAAAACATTGTAATTATCTTGCCAATGCTGTGTTGGTTCAAAACAGTCCTTTTGTGACTGACAATCTTTTTCATATGCAGAATATATGCATATTTGACATTTCATATGGTTGTACTATGAATATTTCTTAGTTACTATGAGGAATCTATAGATGAAATATAATCCATTTAATCCGAACTCTGTTGTTTCAACAAATTTGTTTGCTGGCAGAAAAAGATATATTTTTCAAATGATTAGAAAACTTGAACAGGTCAAAATGGGAATGCCATCAAGTTTTTTTCTTTTTGGTGAACGAGGTATAGGAAAAACTGCTCTTGCAAAATTGCTAAAACACATTGCGGAAAGTAAAGACACCATGTTTGGAAACTTAAATTTTCTGACATCATATTATACTGCAGAGAAGGGGCAAACGATTGGCAGTGTTCTTCAATCATCATTGAATGAGCTGACTGACAGACTACCCAAAACGGCCTTGGAAGTTTTAAGCACAAAATTGGGAGCAGTTTTCAAAAACGGCAAATTTTCAATTGGTCCTTTTTCTCTAGAGATGGCTTCTCAACCAACTCCCGAAGTGGTAACAATTCTCAAAGATCAAATCGTTTCCATTCTCTCAAACATTTTTATTTCGTTAAAATCATCCGAAAATCAAACGAACGAAAAAGATGGCGTGTTGATCATCATAGATGAAATGCAGAATGTCTCTGACCTATCTTTGTGTGCACAACTTCTGCGGGGCATCATTACAACGCTGGATGTTAAAGAGATGGGTCTGATATCGTTTTTGTTGATTGGCTATGACGACGCAGCATTTTTTGAAGGTGATTTGTCGGCCAGGAGACAATTCGACACAATCTGTCTTGAAGTGATGTCTCTGGAGGAGGCTGGCGAAGCCATGACGAAAGGTTTTCAGGCGGCTGGTGTTGGGCACGATGAACACGAACTCAGAAAAAATATCATTGCGACGGGAGGATATCCACACGCAATTCAATTGTTGGCACACAATCTTTTAGAAGAAGACAACAACGACTTCATTGGTCAGGACGACTGGAACATTGCACTGCTTCGCACAGCTTTGGAGTTACAAAAAAAAGATTTTGCTGATATGTATCACTTTGAAACGAAACCCACGGTGAAAGAAAGTCTGTTGGATGTTTTGGCGGCTGTTGGCAAGCCCCTGAGCAAAACAGAGCTTGCTGAAAAAAGCGGCGTAAAAAATGTTTATCAATATCTGCCTGATCTGCGCAAGCAGGGGAGCATTAAGCAATCCCAAGATGGTGCCAAGATTGAATTGCATTCACAATTGTTCAGGACATCAATTCTGTTAAAAATATTGCCCCGGATTTCTGAAGAAGGGTATCTGAAAAATTTCATTGAAGAGGAATTTCACAGTGAAATTGCCAAGTAGCAATGCCTGGCAATGTAGGCTTTGCTCTCACACCCTGCGTTACGGCTGTATTGCAGGGACTTGCTGAAGGTGAACAGCGAGTCAGTTAAGGTCAGAATTAATCAAACCCTCTTTGGGATCCTTGATCACGATCTGGCCTTGGCCGACCACAAGGGCAGGACGAACAACACCGCCAACAGGGCGGAGCCGACCCACAGGCAATAGATGAGAACAGCGTGTAATATCAACAGACTAACGTAAAAATGTTGTGATTATATTGCCAATTATGGCATGGGGTTGGTGGTTGCCGGTTATATAGCAACTTCTACCAGGCCTAACCGATAATATGTTTGCAATCGTTGGGAGTTACAACTAGCAAATTCTCAGCTTTGCCCAAAATGAGAATCAAAAAATCTTTTTTTTGTTTTCAGATAATTTGATGAAGGACATGATATGCCGACAACACCAACTGTTGGATCACCAATTCGAATAATTTCACCAAACCCCACAGCTCCATTCCCGTTGTCACGAGCAGAATCCATAAAAGTAGACGCTGACCCTCCCCAAGATATTTCTGTTGTCGTACATGTCCAAAAGGAATGGTTCCAAACAGATTCGGAGGGGTTCCAAATCGCACCACAACAGTTGCCCACAATTACAACTGAATCTGTTGGTAGAGAACTTCTGTTAACCACTCCTCAACAAAGCAACCTACCTGTTGCGACAAATATATTTGAAGTGCCCATTGCCACTGCTGACATGCAACCACTTTTCAGAAAACAGCTTGAGGAAATGGATTCAACCACAAAGGGGCAATGGCTTGGTTTTCTCAGAAACCGAAGGCCACACATTGTTCTCATTAGTAATCATGGTTATCATGGGCCAGATTATCCACCCAATGGCCCCGATTCTGGTGGCCAGATAAAATACGTCAACGAAAAGGCAAAGGCACTAGCGTTGGAAGGTTATAAAGTTACGATTGTCACCAGAGCCTTTGAACCCGGAGCGGAATTTGCCCAATATGGTAAACGGACAGGAATGGCCTTTATCAACGAACATGTACGTTATGTGTACGTGCCAGGCAATCTGTTTAGCCCGTTTTTTTCCAGAGATGAAGTCTTTGCCGGGATTTCTCAATTGTTTCCACTCTTATTTTCAGAGATATTAAAACAAAAAGGTCCTGTTTCATTGGATATCCCGGCTTTGGCAACATTGAACACACAAATAGCTCACATCTACGAAGAGTTTTTTGCTCGTATTCCGAAATCTGGAGACAAAGTTAAAAAAGATGATCTTTTGGCGCAAACTTATAGCCTGGCTGTTGCACTCATAGATGCCATACGTGATACAATTGGTTTTGAGGCTCAAGAACAGAAAAAAGTTGAAGCCAGCATCTGCGAATTCCTGACAGCGGTGTTCAACAAAAAGGGTGGTTTTATTCCAAAAGAGGAAATTTACGATGAACTTCCACCTCAAGGTAGGAATCTTGCCCGCTTTCTGGAAGAAGAAACAATGGCCGAACACGCGTATGATCTTACCCAGGGGTTGGCTACCCGTTCCCCATACCCCTATGAGAACATTGCCATCCTTGAATCCCATTATGTGGATGGGGGAGTCCTCGGCCAGTACATTATTCGAACTTGGTCCGATACCATTTGCCAGAGATTTTTGTACGAGCATTTTGCAACCATTCTGCCGCAAGGTTTTAAAGATTTGCATGACTTCGCAATCCTCAGCAACGTGTCTCTGGTTTTTGGAGAGTATGTATTGCGTGCTTGGAGCAAAGAAACCGGATTGCCAAAACCGGTCAGCCAGGAAGACATGTTGGCCGTAACAGTTTGGGTGGCTGAAAGGCTGGGACTTCCTAAAGAAACACTGAGAAGTGCCTTCGAAAATGTGCAAGAATGCTCACCAGCCGAGGTTGTGCACGAGGCTTTTCCCGAGGAACTTGGTCGTCTTATTTTGGAGGCTTCAGATAAAATAGATGCTTTAGCGGCGTCCATCAATCGCGCCAACATTCATGTGTTTACGGCACATTCCATTGGTGCATTAAAGAAAGACAATTACAAAATTGACCGGCGTAAAAAAGGGGTTGTTCCTGGGCAGGAAGACCCCGCTTTTTATGACATGCATTTTTTTACCAGAACAGCCTTTGAATCCAGACTGCTCGGATCAGAACGGTTGGCGGTGACAGGAGCGTCATTGCTCGCAGGTTGCACCTTTGGACAGGGTGTGCGTGCCTTCGTGTCAACGTCGGATAGCACATCGCGATTTGCGCGGTTGACCGGCAGCAACAATCTGGGCAATGAGTTGCATTTTCCGCCAGCGCTTGATCTTGACACAAACCGGCCCTTTGCTTCAGTTGATGAATCTGAGGTCGCGCTTTTCCTGAGATGGCTTTATGATCCCAGTGGTGTTGATCCCACACATAACGTTGCAGAAACACCGGCAGTCATGCCCAAAACGTTGGTAGAACAACTGCAAAGCAGGCCACAAGACTGGAATCTGATTGTTGAATGTAGCCGCATGGACGAAACAAAACGCAAAGAAGAGCTCATCAGGGCGATGCAGTCCTTGCCACCAAACACATTGCTGTTAATTTCGGGCAATAAAAGTGGAACCGTATATGACCGTCTGAGTTCATTGATCAAATCCATGGGACTCGAACAGCGTGTGTTTTTGTTGGGTAAAGTTCCCAATGCCGATACGCTCGAAAAGGCCTATGTTCAGACAAGGCAGCAACGTGTTTGGCCACGGACACCAAACCTCATGGCTGTTCTCACTGGTTTGCCTTTTGGCGAAAATGAGCGACAGTTTCGTTTGGTGGTTGGTGCCAGTGCATCCCGCATGGAAGGCTGGGGCATGGCCTTGCACGAAATGATGGCCGGTGGGTATGCCATTGTCTCATCAAAAATGGTGCCTGCCGCTACAACCTGCAATCAACAATATCCAGACGCCGTAACGATTGTTGAAGAAGGTAGCAATCTGCCCAGTCGATTTGCCGACGCAATTAAAACCCTCATTGATGACCCCGCTAAGGCTCGTTTCCAGTCCCAAGACACAAAAAAGTTTGCACAAGATTATTCGTGGCGCAAGCTCACGCGCAGATGGCTTCGAGATGTGGACCGTGTTTTTGGCCGACAAGAACTCAAACGCCTGCCAATTGTACCAGGACGTGACCACACCCAAATTACCATTGCAGAAAAACGCCACAAACCGCTCGTTGTTGTTTTGTGTGGTGGGGTTGGTGAGCGATTCAAGGCAGTCACAGGTGGCGAACCCAAACAACTTGCCTGTGTGATCCAGCCAGACCGTTCCATGTTGCAAACAACTGTCGATAGGCTGACTGGTGTGGCAAGCAGAGATGGCAGATTTCCCATTACACCTGATCGTGTGTTGCTGGTTACTGGTCAAGACATGGTGGCACGCGTTGCCAGCCAACTACCCCAGATCCCTCGACGTAACATCATTGCTGAGCCGATGCGTCGCAACACTGGTCCTGCCGCCGCCTTGGGGTTACATTACGCGCAGATCACTGACCCCAATGCCCCTGTTGTTATTGTTTCTGCCGATCATCTGATCACTCCCGTTGACACGTTTTTGGACAGAATTGGTGTCGCTATCGATGTTGCGGAACAACATGCGCTCATGGCTGTTTTTGGTATAGATCCCGGCAGATTTTCAGCACAAGAAGGCACACAATATGGTTGGATCAAGAGCGGAAGTCCCCTCGACACAGCGAAGGGTGTGAGTTTGGTTGAGCTTTTTAAAGAAAAACCGGACAACAATACGGCACAGGAATACTTGAGCCAGGGCAATTTTTTAGTCAACAGTGGCATGTTCGTACTGGGTGCAGGTTTGTTTGCAAAAATAGCACACAGCTGTCAGCCGCAAATGCTGGTTGCGTTGAATCACTATTTTGCATTGGTCCGCTCCGGTCAAGCCTTGCCCCCCCACGCCATAGCTGAATTTTACCGCGGGGTAAGCAAAGGGCCTTTTGACATCCAGTTCGTGGAGCCAACAGCTGCAGCTGGTCGCGTAGCAGTGGTTTCGCTGGGAGGTGAGTTCGATAATGTCGAACCATCTAAAAGGGTTTATTGGTCCGATATTGGGCACCCTGAAGCATTGGCAAAAGAGGTGATCGATGGTCGCCTTGATCCAGGACCGGAAATCATCGGACAACTGCAAGCGATGCAGTTGCTTCCCGAGCCAGCCAACAGGCTCTCAGAGCCTGTTGATGACGATCTCAACTAGTCACGTGTTGTTTGATTTAGGCCCTGCGCAACAACCTTCATGTTTTATTGTTGTTTTATTGTGATGTGCTTCGAGGGCCACAGATCTTTTGTTCCAAATGAGCATAAAGAGTAGCGCGCCCAATAAGGTGCAAACAGAAAAAAAGATCATCCCCCCATTCCACCCCCATTTGTCGACAATTAACCCTGTCCCAATTCCCGAAAGCGCGGCCCCCAAATACCCTGCTTGTCCTGTCATGCCGGTTGCTGTGGCCGCCGCTTTTTTGCCTGCAAAATCCGCAGCAGCGACTGGCACCAGGAGCTGGGGACCATACACCAAGATTCCCGCTGACATCAGTAACATGGTTTCTACAAGGTTGTGCCCTACAGGCAAGAATACAAAGCCCAAAAAAACAGCACTCAATATTAACATGCTGACAGCGGCCAAGGGACCACGCCTGCCTTTAAAAAGGGTATCGGAAAGCCAACCAGCCAACAAACAACCGCCAACCCCTGCTATTTCAAACGAAGCGGCCTTAAATCCAGCCCCTGCCAATGAATTACCCCGTGCTTCGGTAAAAAAAGTGGGGGCCCAATCGACAATGCCCATTCGAGCTACGTAAACAAAGCAGTTTGCCAGGGCCACAATCCATATGTATTTGTTTGTGAGCACATGCTGAAAAAGGATTTCTTTGAAGGTGGCGCTGGTTTCTGTATCGGAATCGTAAATATGTGTTTCTCCGCGATGAGTTTCGACTGCAGGCAATCCCAAGGCCCTGGGATTATCTCTCAGTCTTTCTACCAGCCAGAGGGCAATCACCACGGCAATGATGGCAGGGACAAAAAATGCTCCGCGCCACCCAAAATGAGGTATGACATAATTGGCACATAACAACATAATGCCTGCCGACCCTATCTGGTGGGCTGTGCTTTGTAGGGCCCACTTTGTACCCAATTCGGTAGGACTATACCATTGAGTGAGCAATCGCACGCTGGGCGGCATCCCCATTGACTGAAACCAGGCATTGGCGATCCAAAAAATGGCAAAAAACGTCAAGCCAGAACTCATGCCAAAAAACAGGTTGACCACCGCCGAGCACAACAGGCCAAAGGCCATAAAGTAACGGGCATTCAATTTGTCTGCCAGGACGCCATTAAAAAATTTGCCAAAACCATAAACAATTGAGAACGCAGTCAGAATGAAACCAAAGTCTGTTTTTGAAAAACCAGTTTCCTTGAGTAATATGGGCAAGGCAATCGAAAAATTTTTTCTAACAAAATAAAAGGCGGCATACCCGATGATCATGCTGTAAAGATTTTGCAAACGATGTTTTTTATAGGTTTTGTCAATGACGGACTGGTCGGTGAGTGGCGTGATCGGGGCGGGTGTTTTAATAAAGGAAAAAAATGACATAAGGACTCCTTCATTCGTTTGGTATAGCCAGGCCAATTTGCGAAAGCATGATTTTTGTGATCTGTGGCCAAGTAAAATACGGTATGGTAACAGCATAGGCCTTATCGGCCATGTCGTGATAGAGATTAGGATCAGTCAACAATCGATCAATGGCGTGGGCGAAACCACCGATTTCGCCAGCAAGCACTACCGCGCCACCTTCGCCCCACGTCACAGAACAAGCACCTTGAGCAGTCTGTATGACTTCCTTGTGGGAATTCTTCATCAAAAACTCGGTGACAAAAGGCACCAGCTGAGACGTCACCACGGGCCTCTGGCAGGCACAGGCTTCTTGCACAGACATGCCAAAACCCTCCATTTCGGATGGAGAACAATATACCGTACAAAGAGCATAAAGCTCAGGGATCAGCTGGCGGGGGATCATCCCCAAATAGACCACACGTTGGCGAATACCCAGCCGGTTGATCAACTGATCGAGTTCATCAAACAGAGTGTTGTTGTCCGGGCTGAGAGTCAGAAGCAACCAAGTCTCTGGATGTTTCTTAATAATTTCTGCAAAAGCCATAATGACCACGTCTTTGCGTTTTGTGACGTCGGTACGGCTGATTTCGAGCAAACAACGTTTTCCGGGTGCCAACGGATCAGCGATGGGATCCTGTTGCCTCAAAAAAGAGAAAAGAGGGGAATCTTCTCTTAATGTTGTGGGGTAAACCTTGTTCGTATCGATACAAGGGGGCAAAAAAATTTGCGGTGTGTATTGATATTCTTGTTTTAATACCCGTGTGATATCACCTGAAGTGGAACCAACCATATCAACTGTTTTGAGCACATTTTTTTCAAAATTGATTCGCTCTTCAAAATGCATGGCCTGAATAATCTCAGCAGACTTTGACTTAAAGTTCTCTTTTTTTAGTGCCCCAAGCGAATGAGGAACCCAGATGTGTTTGGTTTGCAGGGCTAATTTTTTCTTTATCAAACCGGCCACAACAGCGCCATCCCAATAATGCGAGATGATGAGATTGACCTGTGACTGTTCCTTAGCAAGTTGGCGACAGGCAAAAGAAGCTTCCTCGTCAAGAATTTCGAGGGTCAGATTTTCCTTGGCAATGAATTGATCAGCACCGCCACATAAATAGAAAATACGGGCATCTTTGCTTTTGGCATGGATCCCTTCACGGATTTTTGCCGTGACGGGATCGGCAAACCCCCCTCGATTCATGATGGTCACCTTATAACCCAAATCTACCAAGGTATCTGACAGGGCATTCACATAATGGTTTTGACCGCCTGTGTCTTTTAAACCGGACCTGATTTGCCAATCGTGGAACCCATGGTTGGTGATCATGAGGACATGGGGTTTGTTATTCGCCAGAAAATCGTTGGTTGTTTCGGATGACATGAACATTCCTTGTCTCTAATGTGAATAGAATTTGAATAGAAGGGGACGTAACAATTACAGGCAATAAAAGGCAATCAAATTTTATCAAGGAGGGTATTTGACTCATTTGCAGATAACTTTTTTTATTTTTTGAGAGCTGCTGCCGCATTTTCTGGAGAAATTGTGTTGATGTAACACTCAGTCCCTCTTTCAAAACCAGCAATGCTCGTGGTGATGGGGATCACTTCAATGTGCCAATGGTAAATGGATGGATCACAATGCACAGGCGCAGAATGCAAGACGAAATTATAGGGAGGATAATTCAAGTTTTCGTTGAGTTTGCCAAGAACAATCTTGAGCAACCTGGCGGTATCTATCAAGATCGTATCGGGAGAGGTTTCAAATCTGGCTAGGTGGGTTTGAGGTAGTAACCAGGTTTCGAAGGGATATCGGGAGGCAAAGGGGCAAAGAGCTATCATGTCTCCTCGCTCAGCCATTATTCTTAACCCCAACTCCTTTTCTTGGCTTATGAAATCACAAAACACACATTGACCTTGTGACTCGTAATGTTTTTTTGCCCCCTCCAGTTCCATATCGATGAGTGTTGGTACAAAGGGCAGAGCAATCAATTGGGAATGGGAGTGCTCCAGGCTGGCCCCGCCCCGTTTGCCATGATTTTTGAAAACCTGCACATAGCGAATGTCGTTTTTTGTGTAATGAAAAAGCATTCGTTCACGATAAGAACGTAGCACCAGAACCAAGTCATCAAGATCAAACTCCGATAGCTGCAAATTGTGGTTGGGGCCTTCTATGATCACTTCGTGCACCCCATAACCATAGGACGAACGCAGGAGCCGATTATCAACAATCTCAAATGCCTGATCCTCCGCCAAAGCAGGAAATTTATTTGGTACCACCCTGAGCAACCATCCAGGTGTATCAGGCGGCGTGTCTTCAGTGCGATAAGCAAAGACTTCTGGGGGGGTAGAGGTCTCTCTGCCCATCTCAAAGGGACAGACGGCAGATGTCTCAAAATGCTCACGACCCTCGCGCGAAGCCAAATCACTTGGCCGCTTTGACCGTTCGGTTGCAATGATCGCCCATCTGTTAATGACATAGTCTTTTCTTAAATCAGTCATGAACAAGCCCTCAAAAAAGCATTCATTCCAAAAAGACAGTAGTCTGGCAAGTTGAAAATGCACACAAAGACAGGAGAAGTCTTGTTGATTTGTTCAAGGGGTCACGAAAAGCCCCTCTGAAAATCTCGTTGTCTCAGTGCCAGCCTCGGTTTGCTTTTTGCTTCGTCGTCCAAACACGAAGGCCATCGCGGATTTCCAAAAAGGTACTCGCCTGGTCGCGTCATAACGAAGGTTCGGTTCATACTCCGTAAGAGAGATAGAAACTTCCTTCTTGATGCGCAAAGCACGATCGCGGTGTTTGCGAAGGCTCGGCCACCTGGGGTCGTCAATATCAATCTTTAATTCTCTTTCGATCCATTTATGGGTTTCCAAAAAAGCTCTGATTTCCTGCTGGTGAGGAGAGTTTCCTTGGACAGCCACTAGAGTCCTTACTTTTTTCTTAGCCTCCTCATGTCTTTGTTGGTCGAAAGCATCTTCAATCTCCTCAAATTGTCTATGCAAATCGTCCTGTGAGAACCCCTGTTCAGATCGCGTGGTGAGTTGACGATACAACGCGGCATCCAGCTCGTCGACAATGTATTGTCTGTTTTTGAATGGTGCGGAGTCTTCGATGACGGGACTGATCCCATTAACTTGCGAGGAGATGTCTATGCCCACGCGCCCCAAGGTAGCGACTAAATGTCTGGTTTTGAGATTGACATCTTGCCCAGTGGGGAATTCTAGTGCCGACAAATCAAAATCAAACAAGTCTTCGAGCCACTCCCCATGTTCAACAAAAAAGGCATCGAGTTGTTTGGCATGCGGACCGTAGTGGCGCGCCAGGGCCATAGTGACAATGACAGGCCTGATGTTTCCATACTGCAAGGGATCCTCTGCCTCGTGTAACACGTAACCCAAGAGCGTGTCTATCACATCCCCCTGAGTCATTGGTCTTTCCGATTGCTTGTTTCTGGCCTGATTGGTTTTTTGCAGGGGTGTTTCAAGGGCACCATCGCTTTCGGTCAACAGGCTAAAAAGATCCACAAAGGTATGATAATTGGGCATTTGCGGCACTTGCGGTTTCGCTAGGCTCTTGAAAATAGCCCCTGCCAAGAGCAGTTTGTATTCGGGGGCAACAGGCAGGGCAAAATGCAACATGCTGATCCTCTGCCCCGCTGTGTAAAAATAGTCTCTCAGACCAAAAAAAGGATCAGATTTGTTGGCAAGCACAGCATGAGTTGCCTCAACCCATTTTTGCCCTAACTTGTTTCTGCCCCAAAACGACCCTGTTGTATCGGTCCAAGTCCAGGCCGCCGCCTGATTGCCATAAAAAGTGTTGATGGCAGACATAACCAGTTGCCCTTGTGCGCTGTCCCAACTTGCCACTGTTCGCGCCATGGCCCCTGGCAAGTCATGTGTAAAGCTACGTAACAGACGATTGACGGCGTACATGCGTTCCGACAGATCCATTGTAGCCACCATAGCTTCCATGAGTTTGACAGGCATGGGTTGCCCCGTGGCATCTTCCCACGCTTCGCGAAATATTTTCTTAAACGGAATTTTACCTTTCAACACGCCGCTGATCAGCAGCGTAAGAAATAACAGCACGAAAACCGTGGTGCTGGACTGGATAGCTGTTTCAACCGCGCTGAGATCTTCACGTGCAAATTTGCTGCCCTTGATCTGCGATAGTCCACCAATGGCGGTTGACACACCAACCAGCATGGTTTCCACAATGGGCAAAAAATGTGGACTGGTCTTGAATTCTTTGGCAAACTTGGGAAGTGCTTTTTTTAACCTGGCAACAAAAGTGGGGGCGTTGGCCTTGGGGATGTTGATGAGACCATTTGTAAACATCTCAACAAGACGTTCAAAGAATACACACAAAGCAATAAAAACACCAACGACGGCCTGATTTTTCCAAAGGTCCTGGATTGTTTTGCCAAACCCCGCTTCATCCACATTAGCCATGAGGCTTAGGGCATCATCAAATAACTTTGATGCATCCCCAATCTGGTCTTTGGTAGCGAGCCGTAACAGGTACGCTAACGAGACAGCTCCCGGTAGAAAAGCAGGTATGGCCTTCCACCCCAGATTGTTGAATTTTTGTTGATACGATACATCTTTACGCATGTATTGAAAATAATAATATAAGGTCACCAGTCCCCAAACCAGGCTGATATTAAAAACCACACCTTGGTCTGTAAATTTTTTGATAAAATTCTGAGCTGTTGTTAGTGAGGGGGCTTTAGCTGTGCCATCAGCCGTCTGCCAAAGTGCCGTGAGAAAATCCGAGAGGGGATCGATCAACAGATTTCTGACAAAATTAATATAGCCTTGACTTCCATTGGCTATGCCCTCCCACACAATTTGATAACCTCGATCTGTCATGTCGTGCGCTACTGCGGCCATCAGTGCCCCCAGAGTGGCATCACCCACACCAGCATAGACCAACTTTGCCAGATCGGAAAGCAACGTCAGATTCTGAGCGCTTTGATTGGTTGCCTGCTTGGCTTCTGCCGTGTGCCACCCATTGTACAAACGGATAACACCGTTGATTGCTGCAGCACAAAGCCCCCCTGCCCCTGCAACAACCATATCGCTGGGAGCAACATGGCTGCATAAATGACTCGCTGCAAATCCCACAAGCATGCCTGCACCAGTGTACATGGCTGTGTGTCCCAATGATATTGAAAATTGTTGATGCAATGCCATTTGGATTCTGGCCGTCACAGAGGTTTTTTCAGTAGAACTGATACATCCTTCTGCTGTGTGATAGGGAATAAATTCATTTGCGTTGAGTAATAATGTTTTGGCCGGTGTTTCTGGCAGGACGGAGGTAACAGCATGGGCAAGGCACAAGGCGTCCGCTGAGAACCCCATACGCATTAACAGTAAGGCAGCATCCGCAAGGTACATTGTCGCAATATTGAGATTAGCTTCCGAGTAGGTTGACAGACAACAGTTCTTGATCTCTGCGATATGATCTAGGAGTTGGGTGCGGGTAATATCTTTCTCTTTATGATTTCCGCGGTAATATTCCAATTCCATAATGCGCGACAAAATCTCAACTTTGAGCATGTCCGCAAAAAAACGGGTAGCAGATTCTGTCTCTGTGTCAAAAGAACCACGAGTTAAACGCTCCAATCGGGTTAGAGCACGTTTAAGTGGGCCAATTTGTTGTTGAGGAAGAATATTGGCCTGTGTTTGAAGCAAGAATACCTGCATCAGTTCCAACACAATGAGCCTGTTTTTGATGGGTTGTTGTTGATCGCTGTTTAATGTATCTCTCAACATTGCTTCCAACGAACGTCTTGCACGTACCACCCTTTTGAGGTTGGCTACAGCGTCAGCAGGGTGTTCCTGTATTAGAAGTAGCACATAATGACTATATACGAGAGCCCCACCAGGAAGAGCCTCATAATCTCTTTTTGCTGTACCAGGAACAATCGTTGTGGATTCCAATTGAGTGACTACTTCGGCCAGATCCCTGTCGGATAATTGTTCTTTTCCCAAAGACACTATCTGGCTTTCAGTTGCTCTGTGTATTTGTGGACGAAAGACAGACGGCACACCCAAGGTGTGAGCAGGCAATGTTTGGCCAGCACGAACATTTTCTGGCGGTTGTGGTGGTTTGGTGGGTATACTAGGTGGTCTATAGGAAGAAAGAGGGTCATCGAGAGAACAACCGGGGTGTTGTGAAATGATGTTTAAAAACCGAGGGGTTACTTGGGTGGACTGAGAAAGAAAACTAGGTGAGGAAGACAACATATTACGTCTCGTTAAAGTGTCGTACTCGGGCTACTTACAGAAACTCACTGATCACACAAGGGGTTTATCATACCTCAGTTAGTATTATCGTCATGTTACGGTAAATGTTGCTATGTACTGGCTATTTTGCGAATTTGCAGTGGTTTTGTTTTTCTACTTGCCTAACAGGTTGATTTGTTTCAAAAATACTAACATCATGCAATTTAAGTTGTGGCTAGATTACCCCAAACTTGTCAGATTTTTCTTGTCTTGATGAGCATTGTGATAAATTTTTGTGGACAACAGTGTTGTGTGTCTCGAGAACATGTAATAATCTATGTGCATGACGAAGTCCGTTTCATTCATTTTACTTTTCTGCTGTCTGTTTTTTTTGGTCTCGGCTGATTTTCCCTCTAAGCAAATTCGATTTCCCATTTTATACGTCGACATGGACGGGACAACGCTAGGTAGTGATCACAAAATCAGGCCGGCGACCCTGGTGGCGTTTGATAAATACAAACAGTGTGGAGGGTTGTTGGGCGTGGCATCGGGGAGGACCTTGGAACAAGTTGCGCCCTATCTTGATGATATCCAGCCCAATCTTCCCTTGGTACTTGCGAACGGATCAGCTGTTCTTACGGAAAATGGCAATCAGGTCATTACGCAATCCACATTAACGAAAAATACCCTCGAACTGTTGCTCGCCAATCAAAATGCGCTTGACGGATTACAGGGAATATTTTTGCGATACTTGAATCACACAATCAGTGATCGTGCAACACCACAGGTCAAGACGTACGCGACCACAGCGAAGTTTACAATTAATGAAACGTGCAGAATTGAAGAATGCGTCCTAAAACAAATGGAAAACAATTCGAACCTGGCCCCATTAAAAGTGGAACTGTTGGTTGCGCCAGAAGAATTTGCCAGAGTGGTCGACAAACTCAAAAACGTACTGGGCAAGCAGGCCACGGTAGTATTGACTAATCCGTCTGCGGCTGTAGTCGAAATTGTGCCCGTTGGGATCAATAAACAGGTGGCTATTGAGAAGGTTGTTTCCCAAAAAGGTTTTACTCTCAACGACGTTGTGTACTTTGGAGATAGCCAGAACGATGCTGAGATTCTGGGAGCGGTTTCTTTGGGAATTGCCATGCAGAATTGTCATCCCGATTCATGTCAGGCGGCTACTTTTGTGACGGGTAACAATGATACAGACGCGATTGCCAACGTCATCAAGAGGCTTATCATCAAAGAATCATGTCAGTAGTTGTTCCACGTACCCCCAGTATTTCTTTGGCAGGTTGACGAGCAGGATTTCCTTGTTTGCCGGTATTGTCTCTTTGAGCCGCGTGTAAAACCGCTCCAGTTTGTTGCCAATCTTTCTGATGAGGTGTTGATTGTCAGCGGAACCGACAACCGTTTGCGCCATTGAGAACATGTCGTTTGCGCTCACAGGCCCCTCTTGCAAAGCGAGCATC
>CAZGMS010000045.1:0-9057 GCA_964526915.1 uncultured Nitrospirales bacterium | reverse complement strand
GAGTGACGGAAGATCTAACTGCTATCAAAAAAAGGCCCTCTCTGGTGAGGTCTTTTTTTTATGCCCCAAGCGTCAGATATACTACGGACTGATTAGTAAGTACCCCCACACCATATTCATGACGGCAAGCGTCAGGTTGTACAGTAGTGAAACGCTCGAAAGTGTTGTCGCCCGATGTGTAGACTCAATGTGCTTGTTCATGTAGTTTTGAAGTAATGTACTTCGGGTCAATCCAAATCCCGCAATAACCACAAGCGCACAAACGGTAATAATAATGTTTGAAGACCACGCGACCACAATAAATCCCAAACCAATAAGCACCGCTGAGCAAACAAGATATAAGCGTCTTCCACCAAACAATTTTTCCAAAAAAAGAATGCGGTTGAGAACCAATACTTCGGTTAACGTCATTACCATACAGATCAAACCAAACCACTGAATGGGCACCATGAGTTTTGTGAGCACAACTTGATAAATCCACACGATAAAAAACGAAATCGCCGCAATCGATATATAATCAAAGGCTAAAAGGCGTAGCTGTCGATTCTGTTTAAAATAAAGGCTGCCGGTTTGTAGTGTTTGCCAATAGGTCTTTCTACGATTTTTGTTATTATGCTGCGGCTCTTTAAAACTCAGGGCCAGAAAACCACCTGCCAACATGGGTAAGCCAGTTGCAATAACAACTGCCTGCATGCTTATTATTGAGGCCAACCAACTTCCGATGGGAGCCGCAATTGCTATCGACAAAATGCTTATGGTTGACCACTGACCAAATATTTTTTTTGAGCGGCCTGCTTCGCCCATTTCCATCAACGAATCGTACACGAGCGCCTGATCGGCCCCTGATTGAAATGCAAAACTAATTGCCAACAAAATTTCGGCACAAATGAACACGTAAAAATTTGGCGTTATTCCATACAACAAGAAGCCCACTACAGACAAGAAACTGCCCACGGACAGGCTGATTTTGCGTCCAAACCTATCTGCAAGAGCACCAGTTGGAATTTCAAATACAAAAACACTAAAAGTAAATACAGCCTGCAAAACCATGACCTGTGAAAATGCAATGCCGCCCCACACCGTAAAAAAGGGAATAAGAATGCCTGCAAAAAGATGAAAATATTTGAGGCCATTGAAAATATAGGCCTTTGTAATATTGTTACGATAGCATTGAAGACCCTTTTCGTGATATTCGCTCGTCATTACTAAACCACCTTCAACGATTTCATATAAATACGTGCCGACGCACCTGAAATTTCATAGCCATCTTCAATTCTCTTCCATCCATATTTTTCGTAGTAACCATCATGATCGGTGACAAGATACAGAGAAGAGTAACCCGCTTTTTTTGCCTCAACTTCTCCATGACTCAACATCATGTTCCCCAGCGCCTGCCCCCGTTCGTTTTCATTCACATACAATCCAGCGAGCCAGGGATAAAGATCGTGACGACTGATAAAATCATTCGTCACCAAACCATAACACCCAACAATTTCTGCCCCTTTCATAAGCAGGTAAAATCGTGGGAGCCCGGTTTGCGCATTTGTCGAGTGTGTGATGGCATCATGCAGATACCTGTAGTTTTTTTCATTCCCCCACTTGGAGTGATAATAATTGATTCCCACTTCTACACCACCCAGATGGTCCGTCATGTTGATAATTTGATACATTGTATCCCCCCCCAGACAGATTATCCTTTCATCGCAATAGCCTCGATGCCTACCTTAATGCCGCGAGGCAAAGCCGGCAGTCCCATAACTGACCTTGCCGGATAATCACCCTCCTTAAAATATTCCGCGTAAACTTTGTTGATGATCTCGTATTCGGAAAGTCCCTGCATAAAAATGGTTGTCTTAACGATGTTTGAAAAATCCAAAGACTCATTCACGGCCTTAAGCACCGCCAAAATATTGGCCATCACCTGACGTGTTTGGGCCTCTGTTGTTTCTGGGACTTCTCCTGTTTTTGGATCAATGGACACCTGCCCAGAAATAAAAATCATGTTTCCGTGAACAACCGCCTGAGAATATGGTCCGATTGGTTTGGGGGCGTCCGGTGTAAAGATGATTTGTTTTTTCATGAGGTCTCCCTTTCAGGCTCCACCATTGTCCCTGCCTCCATTAGTTGTAAATTTCTATCACTGCGGTTGGATCATAAACTTGCTGATCAGAATCCAAATTTCTCAAATATTCTTCAAAACGAATCAAAAAATCTTTGCTAAATAAATCAGGGCAATATTCATGAATCAAATATCCAGTCTTTACTTTGACCTCGATAAATTTTTCCTGCGAACACTGCCACAACCCCGCGAGCGCTATGTGAGTTTGATTTTTTTGATAACCAACCTCCCGAGCAATACCGAGTATGTTCAGGGCTAAGAGAAAATCAGATTTATGATTAAGAAAAAATTGATGGAATTGCTTCATGTACTCCTCAAACAGGCCTTTTTTTGGCCATTCAAGGGTCAACGGGTGATAGGCTTCAACACAAAACAACTTTGCTTTGCCTTTCGTGAATTTAAGAATCCTTTCAAGAAAAGATTTAGCATCAAGATGTTGAACAGTGTACCGTTCGAAAATTCCATCGACTGAGTCAAAAACAGTTGAAGGACAGTTCATAACATCACAAACCTCAAATCGAACATTAGGGAGCCTGTTTTTTTCATGGGCTTCCCTGATTTTTATCTCATCGATATCAACACCTAAAAAATTAACGTCGGGGTGCCGAACTGCCAACAGTTGTGTAAAACCACCATTGTGACAACCAACATCAACCATATTTTTAATTTTATACGTGCTAATCAAGCGCGATAAAATATCGAGTTCCTTTGCCCCATTGACCTCGATTTGCAGGTCCAGGACCTGATTCATCAAGTCCGTCTTGGATTTCCAATCTACAAGTTGTGTTTTATTTTCCACAAAAAACCCCTTCGGTTTCTATATATTCATCATCAAGCTTGTCCAAGTTCACTTACCCTAATCCTTTGCCTAAACCGCCAAATAAATTTTTACTTCCGACCCCTCTCCCGAATTTGAATTCTCATCATAAAGCTCAAAATCCGTCGTGAATTTTCTTTTGAGATCTGATTGCCAAATTTCCTGCCAGCATTGAATCAGCGCCTGCGGCATTGATCCGTTTGCTGTAACAACCGTGTAAGCTTGATTGGGAATGGTGTGTGCGACCAGGCCTTGTGGAATAGGCATGCCACTTTCAGAAACTTTTGCGCCCAAAATCAACGTGTAGGCTTTTGTGTGATCGCTTTCATAATCTGTGTAGACCGCGTAAATTTCGTGGCTGGCCTTGTTGGGGATTTTTTCTAAAATCTTCTCTGCAAAAAACCGCTGCCAGTGTGCACCAAGTTTTTGCAGGCCTGGTGGGCTGTTGTCGGTGCGAAGTGCAATACCGACAATCTGAATTTCAGGGCCTGTTGTTTGTGTATGATCCATGTTAAATTCCTATTTGAGCCGATACCGAATCACCGTTTTCATTTCTTTGGCCTCAGGGCTTGTCAGATATTCTTCTTCGTGTGTTCCGGGAACATCCTTCATTTTAATGCCCTGCTGTTCGATAAACGCATGTAGCTTTGCCACCGTTGGTCCTTCTTCGCTGTATTGCCCCTTGTGAAGAATCTGTGCGTGCTGGCCGCCCTTCCACGTTGCCAGCTTGACTGGATTTGCAGGATCTTTTTGGATGACGTCTGCTTTGGTGACAAAATCAGGAACAGGAATAGCCCAAATTCCCGTCCATTCCTGCCGTGGTTTCAAATGTGCGTCGGGCCATAGTGCACACAGTTTGCCCAAAGGCATTTGCATGCCCTTGGGCTTAAAAGTTTTGAATTTTGTACTGTAGGCTGTGCCAAAAAGGGCTTTGAAGATTTCTTCTGGCACATGGCTGGGGTCACTAATAGAAGTAATCGTGAGAACTTTTCTGTCTGGCAAATTTGTGAGTTCTGGCAAAAAAGCTTTCATTTCTCAGCTCCCATAATGTAATCCGTAAAATTCAACCTTTCCGTCACTGTAACACGTCTCTTCGTTCTGACATTTGAACCGCTCCCCCAAAGTTTGAGCAAACAATTCATGCCACTGACTGCGTAGCATGTGATAATCAGATCGCAGCCCTCTGGGTTGCGTCATGAGCGAGATAGCCTCAGTCATCAAAAAATAATCCACGCTCATTTGTTGAACCTCTTTTGGCGCATCGTGGGCCAAAACCAGCGCTGCACCGCCACCAAAGGCCTGATACATGGACACGGCTAGCTCTGGTGAAAACTGTTCCGGCGTGTCGTGATTGGCTTCCAATTCAAACAAGAGAAAATTCCTAACGTGACCACCCCACTTTTTGATATGAATCAACTTGGTTTCAAATGGCATGTGATGCCAAGCCAACGCCGCTAACGCGATGTCATGTGTGGCATCGGAACACTCGACATCTTCAATTCTTTTTTGTTCGGTCACAATCTTGACGTTAGGAAATGATTGTTTGGAATTTTGCGTGGCCAACCCCAACATTTTTTCTGAGGGATCAATGAATAGGATTTCTTCCACACCAGCAATCTTTTTGGCGCGGACCAAACCCTGTAAAAGCTGAATGAGCAAGGCACCGCTGCCACAACCTATATCCATGACCTTCACAGGATGAGTGAAACGAGGAAGAGATTCGATGCTGTGCTCCACAAATCGATCGCGCGCTGCTTTGATTTGAGGAACGTTGGTGAAATGAACAAAAGGTCGCGGGTCGGAGAATGTGACCTGTGGCATGGACAGCGTGTTGTTGTGTCGCTCAATATAATCCAACAAATAACTGTTTCCGGGAATGGTTTCGTCATGTGCCCCCGACCTCAACCACGCTTTGCCGTGCTCTATTTGTCCTTTTGCGCACAGGAGTATGCCGATAAAATAGGCAAAGTAATGACGAAACTCTGGGTTCATTGTAACCAAACCAGCTTCTGGTGCTGTCTTTTCGCAAACAATTTGGCTGGCCTTGAGCCGCCAGTCTTGAGCTTCTTCTTTTGATAGGAAAAACATAAAATCCCATTTTAATTTTTTCGTTGTTCCACCGCCACCCTCTTCGCTCTCTCAATAATTGCAGCCTGCGGCGGTAAAAGTCCCGATGGATTGGATGCCATGAAATGCTTAGTGCTTTGCTATAATTAGGAACTTTATTAAAATGAGAATTCGATAGCAACCAAAAACGGACCCAAAGCGGCCACAATTTTCGGGCATTTTCGTGTTGAGCTGTGACAACAAAACAACAAAGACAAAAAAAACATCACGCGTTGTCATTCTGGAAGCGAAAAAATATAAAAAACGGGGCTTGTGTCCAAAAATAGCTTACACATCACCATCTACCAGTTTTGACTCTGATCAAGATTCTCGTAATCAGGCATTGGTTGCTCGTAAGTAACCCCGCCCTGTTCCCCACGCAGTGCTCTTTCTACCACGGGTTGATGGGGAAGTTCAGCGTATCTGACAACCTTGAACTTTGGCGGCGCCCTCTGCATCTGAGAAATATCGTGCAAGAACCTTGCTTCCATTGATTCTGTGTGTGCGGGATTACCAACACCTGCTTAACATCATGTCTCCACTTGCTCTTGGACTGGACCCCATCACTGATGATGCCGGTACCGCACAAAATAAAATCGCAGAATTGTGCACCAACATTTCACATCAGATCGTACCTTACGATCTGGGAACATTCTGGGCCGTGTTCGCCAAAGATCTGGCCGAACAGGGTCATCGCTCACCGTCACTTTTTGATGGGGCCAATTCAGAAAATATCGAAACAGTTAGAGAATTATGTGATGAAGTGATTTTGGAAGCTGGACAAACCCTGACACTATCTCAGACAAAAGAAAATCTGTTTGGGCTCGTGCTGGAAGGCACGCTGGGACTTGGCAGAATCAATGAATACGGGCATCACTGGGACAATGTGTTTGAGGCAGGCGAATCGTTCGTGTTGATGAATTCCATAACCACAAAAAATGCAGAGTTGGTGGCAATTGAACCGTGTCGTATGATCTTTTTGTTGCAAAACCACATGAACTTCATCAAACAGAAAAACCCGGTACTGGCCGCTCGCATCAGCATGAACATGATCGCTGTGCTACAGCATAAAATGTCTGAATGGGACACGATTCACTCTTCTGATGAAGACGAAGAAATCAGAATCAATTTCGTTGAGATATAGTTGGCTAAAAAAACTAACCCGTCGCACAATTCAAATCATACTGCCAATAACATTCGTGAACTTTTTTTTGGATGAAATTCATATAAAATCCGCTGAGCAATGTCGAAGCAGTCGAAGGGTTCAGGATTCTAAAAAACACGCTAAGATTTCTTCAATACTGGTCGCAAGCAAAAACTGTTCGATGTTTTTTTGTGAAATCACTACGAGCGGACAACAGATACCATTTCTTTTGAGCAAATCCATAGACACGACACCGCGAACTCTCCCACTTTTGACCTCGATTGCCAAAACAGGCTCATTGTTTTTGGTAAGGATGAAATCAACTTCGTCGTTGTCCTCACGCCAATACGTAAGTTCGTAATCTGTGCTGCCAAAAAGAAGATTCAAAAAATGGGCGCCCACCAGATTTTCAAAAACGAAATCACGCAGAGCCTCTTGTTTTATGGAAGGATCTATGAGTGCTTGGTTGGGGATAATCCATTTTGGCAGTGAGCGCTTCGTGCGATGCGCCTTTTGAGAAAATTTGGATAACGGAACGATGATGAAGGCCAAGCGCAACAATTCAGCATAATGGACCAGAGTTGCAGAATTCCCCCTGCCTTGCAGGTGACCCAGAATTTTTTCGTAACTCACAATCTGTGCAGGCAAACGCGAAACGTACCAGAAAAGTTGCCGCAGGAGCGCTGGCTTATCAACAGCATGCAGTGACAAAATATCGCGGCCCAGTGTTGGTTCGATGATGCTGTGCTGAACATAATTGTTCAAACGTTCAGGATCATCTCGCATATCATACAGTTTTGGATAGCCGCCAATCGTCGCAAATTCATAAAGAGAGGCCCCAAAAACTTTCTGACATTCTGCAAAAGTCCAGTGTGGAAAATGATTGAGTTCGAACCGTCCTGTCAAACTTTCTGCCAGACCCTTTTCAATCAGGAGTGAAGAACTGCCGAGCAACCACACGTTGAAAGTTGTGTTGTTAATTTTGTCTTCATCCCACATTTTTTTTATAACTTCAGACCAACCAGGAATTTTTTGAACTTCGTCCAAAATGAGAGTTTTTTGTGGAGAAGAAAGTGAACGAACCTTTTGCCAATGATCCACAATGAAATCGGATGAAGGCGGCGTTGGCGAATCGGCACTGACATATACCGTGTGATTTTTATCCATCAACGTTGTGATGGCCGTCGTTTTACCAACCTGCCTGGGACCCAAAATGATCTGGATAAGCTCCATTGTATTTTGCCAGTGTTTATTAAGAGATTTTGGGAGAATTCTGTCCATAAAAAATAATATAATTCAACATATTACAATATTCAACTACTTTTCCGAGATACTTCTCGGAAAAGTTTTTAACAAAAATAATGTTCGGAATTAGGTATGTGGTACCGGTTCGTACTGATACAAATTCGGGCTGGGAGTCTTGCAGGAACTCAACAGAAAAACGGAATACATCAATAAGAAATTTGGATTTCACATCAACAGATTCATCTTCAGCAAGGCTGGTTTTGCCGCCCCTTTAATTGAAAGAGCCCGCATTGAAAACGTACGTCTCATCGGACTGGACGAAATATTCAAATGACCGCAATAGGCAATCACGCCACTCTTCAGAACGCTCGCTGGTGTAACGATTGGGTTTTAAAAATATGATTTTTATTAATCATCCTCAATATCATTGATATTTTCTGTAATTAGTTTAAGTGGTTAGTCTGCTTCGTCGTCCGGCAATTCTGTCTGGAAACAACTGCTTCCTTTTCATCATAAGGAAAATATTATGAAAAAAATCACCGCCGTTTTTCTGTTCGTAGTTTTATTTTTTGCGTTCAATCAAGCCCTCGCGGGCATGAATGTTTTGCGCAATCTTGGTGTCTCCACAGGTGCGGAACCTTCTGCGACGCTCATTAGAATTGACGATGCTCTCTATGGCACAACATACCATGGCGGAGATTATGATGGTGGAGCGGTTTTTAAAATCGATATCGAAGACGCCGAAAATCCGGTTCATTCCACTTTGCATTCTTTCACCACAACTGTGGATGGTGGCGACCATCCCAATGGGGGCCTGACTTACAACGATGGCATGTTGTACGGGATCACCAGAAGCGGTGGCGCTGATGATAGCGGGATCATTTTCAGCCTTCCCATTGAAGGCGGCGACATCACAATCCTGCACTCTTTTGATGGTGACGCTGGAAATAGCCCATTTGGAAACATCTCTCTTTCTGGAACAACTTTTTATGGTGTCACAGAAGAAGGTGGGGTTGACGGCTACGGCGTGGTCTACAAGATTGAAACAGATGGGTCTGATTTTAGCGTGATACACGAATTTGACTACGATGATGGTGCTTATCCTCATGCCGCACCGCTGGTCTCTGCAGATGGCAATACGCTTTACGGAACAACCTTAGAAGGAGGCCTCGAGGACTCTGGAACGATTTACAAAATCGACATCACTGATCCAGCAGATCCAATCTTTTCTGTTTTACATGCCTTCAACTATGATGAGGGTGCCTACCCCGAAGGCGAACTCATTTTTTCGGCCGATGGCAATACGCTTTACGGCATGACACCCTACGGTGGCGGGGATGACTACGGGGTGGTGTATGCCATTGGCATTGATGGCGCTGGCTTTGAAAACATATTTGATTTTGCTGATGCCGAGGTTGGCGAAGCTCCCTACGGCAAATTGATTTTGGATGGCACAAAATTGTACGGCATGAGTGATAACACCATCTTCTACATTGACTTATCCATAGACCCCGAAGATCCGGGTTATTTTATCCCAAAACGTGCAGTTGAAAACTTAAGATGAAAAAAATGCCTCCTTAAGGCAAAGGGATTATTGGATTTACGAGAAACAATGATCCCAAAGCA
>CAZGMS010000044.1:0-9915 GCA_964526915.1 uncultured Nitrospirales bacterium | reverse complement strand
TGCGGGACAAAAAGGAGGGGCGGTGCCCTCCTGTTGCTTGTTGCGCAATAAGATTTCAAAGAGAAAAGCCTTTTTTACCCACTTTTATGTCGTACACCCTAGAGACACTCACACAGGATACAACGGCAAAGTGAATGTGAATTTTGACCCCACACCCTTTTGCGACTCCGCCCAGATGCGCCCCTGATGAATGGAAATGATTTTTTTGGCAATCGCCAGCCCCAAACCCGTCCCGCCATACAGGCGAGTTTGCGACCCATCAGCCTGATAAAATTCTTCAAAAATAAGCCCCAGTTTTTCGTCATCGATCCCAATGCCGGTATCGAACACAGACACATGCAACATCTCACCGCTTTTTTTAAGACTGATGCCAATGTGACCTTTCTGCGTGAACTTGACCGCGTTCCCCAGAAGATTCATGAAGACTGTCCGGAGCTGGTCTGCGTGGGCAAAAACACAAATGTCGTCTCCGGTAGAAGGGATCACAATCTGCACACTCTTCTTGGTACAGGACTCGGTGTAGAGCAGAGCCACTTCGCGAATCACACCCAAAATGGCAATCTTCTCCCTGCGCAAGGTATCCTTTTTGGCCTCGATCTGCACGAGGTTCAACAAATTGCTCACTGTCTGACTGAGTTCCTTGCCCGCTTTTTCGATGAAACCCACCTTGAGTTTGGTCTCTGACCCAAGCTCCTCGTCGGGAGAAGCAAGCAACACCTCAGACACACCCAGAATCGCATTGAGAGGTGTTTGCAGTTCATGGGTGACGTTGGATAAGAGTTGATTCTTGATGTCGCTCAGTTCGGACAGGCGACGATTGTCCTGCGCGAGTTTCTGGCAAATGAGCCATTGTTTGAGGTGTTCGGCAAACAACTCAATCAGATCATTATAAAACACGATGGCCTCATGACGGGAAACATCCTCTACCTGCAGGTTCAAGAGCCCGATCCACTCGCTCGTGTCCAGAAGGGGACAGACCACGTTGGAAAGTGTTTGTTGAAAATAATAGAGGGCCGGGTTCCTCATCTCGTTGGACGTGAGGGGGGAAAACTCACTGCGGTGCACCACCGTTCCCCTGTTTTTAATGAAGGAAACAAATTCATAATCGCCGCTGATCGAACAACGACAAGGCTCATGTCCTGACCACTTTCTCAAAATAAACATGTTCGTTTTTTTTTCGTACAAATAGAGGGAGGCGCAGGTGGCATCGAGCACGCGGGTCACCTGGGACAGCATGTCCAGATAATTCTCGCTGAGCACCGGGTGATTCCTGAGCACCTGGAGAAACTGCGTCAACTTTGAGGCGTAAGACACAGCTTGATGATTTCTTTGTTTGAGGGCGAACATGAATCAATTTATCTGATGGGAACAGTGTATCTTGTTGTCAATGATTGTGCAATCGATAAGACACAAGCCAAAACGTGTTCAAGTGTTCACGTGTTTATGTGTTCACGAAAAGGCCGACAGCCAACGGTCTACAGCTAACAGCCGAAGAAGAACGTTTGGCTATTGACAGTCGGCAGTTGGCTGTTGCCCGTTAGTCATACACACAAAAAATTTAAAAAATCGATTGTAACATGCTGGTAAAATGCTAAAATACTTTTTTTAATTTCTTATAGGTTGTGGAAAGGTCTTCCATCAACACACGAGTGCTCCCGACGACGGTCATGTAGTTGTGATCGCCGTTCCAGCGCGGCACGATGTGATAATGCAGATGATCGCGAATCCCCGCGCCAGCGGCCTCGCCCAGATTCATCCCCACATTCATGCCCTGTGGTTTGTACACTTTGTTCAGACAAGCGATCGAACGCGCAAGCAACAAACCCATCTCGGTGTGTTCTTTGGCCGTGATTTTGGCGTAGTCAGAGAGGTGTCTGTAGGGAATGACCATCAGATGGCCCTGCGTGTAAGGGTAGCGATTCAAAATAACGTAGGAAAATTTGCCCTTGAAGAGCACCAGGTTGTCGGCCCCCGGTTTTTGCGACGGGCGATCACAGAAGACACAAGGCTCCTCGCCCTCAGTCGATGCGAGTTTTTCTTTGGACAATTGAAAAAGGTATTCCATGCGCCAAGGCGCCCAGACTCGTTTCATAAAACATGTTCGATGGCTTTGCCGGCCGATTTTTCCTGTCCGTCGGGAAGGGCAATTTTGGTTGCGTTGATGCGATCCTTGAGTTCCTTGCCAACCTTGAAAAATGGCACACGCCTGTTTTTAACATAGACCGTCACACCCGTTTTGGGATTGCGTCCGGGCCGAGCCGGTCTTCTGCGCACCTCAAAAGAACCAAAGCCCCGCAATTCCACACGCCCACCCTGTTTGAGGGCATCGGTAATTTTGTTGAAAATTGTTTCGACAATGATCTCGACCTCAGTTCTGGACAAATTCCTCAACTTGATACTGATTTTTTCGACAAGTTCACTTTTCGTCATGTGGCTTCCTCTCAAAACAAATATCCCCTTTATTGATACACCGGCATGCCCTTGGCATCCATCAACCACAGGGGCAACCGCATCACATCCCATTGGTGCAACAGCACGTCCTTCAGGGTTTTCGCATCATTGGTCTTGAATACCCGCTCAAAGGGCGACGGTTCCTTGGGCCAGCGAATTTTTGTGTCTTTGGGAAGGCCCGCCAATTTATTCGCCTCATCAATGGCATCGTACAAATTGCCCAAGCCATCCACTAGCCCAAGCGCCAGGGCCTGTTCCCCAGAATACACCCTGCCTTCGGCAATAGAGGGCATCTTGACTGGATCAATGCCACGGGCCTGGGCCACATCCCTCACAAATTGCGCGTACACGTCATCCGACAGCTTTTGCAAATAGGCCCTGTCTTCAGGTGTCAATTCGCGAAAAGGGTTCCCCACATCCTTGTAGGCACCGCTCTTGATCGTACGTGATTCAATGGAAATCTTTTGGATGAGTTCCTGCAAGCCAAAAGATTCCATGATCACACCGATACTCCCTGTCAGGGTCCCCGGACTTGCGATGATTTTATCGGCCGCGCTCGCAATGTAATAGGCACCACTTGCCGCCACCGACGCCATGGACACAACCACTTTCTTGTCGCGTTTGAGGGCCAATACCTGTTTGAAGATTTCTTGTGAGGGGGCCACGCCACCGCCCGGCGAATCGAGGCGAAGCACCACGGCCTTGATTTGCGTGTCGTCCTGAAGCTCCTTGAGTTCTTTGAGCACGTCAATGGATTCAAAGATGGGCCCTTTGATCTCCACGACCGCCACCCGGTCACCAATAAACGGCGTCTCGTAACCGGAGGAGAGCATCATGCCCAGTCCACCCATCACGACAACCGAGATCGCGATGATCGCAACGAACAACAAGACAAACGCTAATATGGGATGTTTTTTCATGCGGCTAATTAAAACCAACCCTGACTTTGCATAGGGACCGGTCACGACCGGCCCCTACTGCTGGGTATCTTTTCTGAAATGGTGAGTCACCAATATTTACGAATTGGTAACCTTTTGGCTTTTTTCCATGATGTCTTTGAACGTCACAGAGGCATCGCCTTGCTTGTTGAGAAACTCGCTCATGTTTTCTTTTTCTTGTCGGCGAGTCAGCATTTTGACCGAAACGATCATCTTGCGGTCACGGTCTTCGTATTTTTTGACCTGAGCCACGACCTCTTGGCCTTCCTTGAATTTGTCTTTGAGTTCGACGCGGCCAACACCTGTTTCGGCACTCGGCAACAAGGCTGTGGTCTGCTCATTCAAGCGCAAGACAATACCTTTTTCGGACACACTCTCGACAATTCCAGTCACCTCGGCACCCAGTGGGTACGCGCGCATCAAGACGGCATAGGGGTCATCGGATAACTGTTTGAGGCCCAGGGCAAATTTGTGATTGTCTTTGTCGATGTTGAGCACCAGGGCTTCGAGGTCTTGACCTTTTTTGTAGTCATCGGAGGGCCATTTGAGATTTTTGTCCCACGAGATGTCGGACACATGGATCAGGGCATCGATGTCTTCGTTTTCGATCCCTACAAACATGCCAAAGTCGGTGATGTTGCGGATCTTGCCCGTGACCTTGGAACCCAGCGGGTACTTCTGATGCAGAATATCCCAGGGATTGGGTTCCAACTGTTTGAGACCCAATGCGATTTTTTTGTTGTCGATATCGACATCGAGAATAACGGCCTCGACTTCGTCGTCCACCTTCACAACCTTGCTGGGGTGTTTGACCTTTTTGGACCAGGTGAGTTCAGAAACATGCACCAACCCCTCGATCCCTGCTTCGATTTCGACAAACACACCATAATCGGTGATGGAAACCACACGACCCTTGATTCTCTGACCAGGTTCGTAATTCCCCACCTTCGTCCAGGGATCTTCCTGCAATTGTTTGAGGCCCAGCGAAACTTTTTCTGTCTTGGGATCGTACTTGAGCACCACCACGTCGATCTCCTCGTTAACCTTGAGGACTTCCTTGGGATGACTGACACGACCCCAAGTGAGATCGGTGATGTGCAGGAGACCGTCAATGCCACCCAAATCAATGAACACGCCATAATCGGTGATGTTCTTGACCACGCCACGAATGATCTGACCTTCCTTGATGTTCTCTAAGATATCGCGGCGCATGGTTTCGCGTTCGACTTCCAGAATGGCGCGGCGCGACAACACGATATTGCCCTTGCTCTTGTTGAGTTTGAGAATCTTGAACTGGTATTTGTGACCAATGAGTTTATCGAGACTCTTGACGGGTTTGAGATCGATCTGACTGCCCGGCAAAAAGGCCTTGATGCCACCCAGATTAACGGACAGGCCGCCCTTGACTTTGTTGACCACCAAGCCATCGATGATGCCGTCTTTTTCGTGCACCTCTTCGACCTGGCGCCAGGCTTCGAAGGCATCGGCCCTTTCCTTGGACAACACCACGTGCCCATGGTCATCCTCGACTTCATCGATATAAACCTTGATTTTATCACCAACCTTCACACCGATCTCGCCATCGAGATCGCGAAATTCCTCGATGCTCACATAACCTTCGGATTTAAAACCAATGCTGACGATAGCGAAGTCTCTCAGCACTGAGATCACGGTTCCATCAAGCACCACACCTTCGGCGACTTTAAGATTGGCGTATTGTTGTTCGAACAGATTTTTGAATTCGTTGTTGAATTCGTTGACTTGGGTTTGCATAACTGGGGATGGGGCCACAAACGGCCACGTTGGTTTAAGGGTTGATACTAGAGGCTGTCAATATAGGCAGTTTTGTTGTCATTCCTGCGAAAGCAGGAATCCAAAAAGCTTTGATCTCATGGATCCCAGCCTTCGCTGGGATGACAAAGTAGTGAAACAAGACCTAAATCAACGCCCCACCTGAGTGCGGGGGTGTCTATTCGATGTCAAAGGTGGCTGTCAATGGAATTGACATTTTTTTGGCTTTTTTCTCTTTATAATTCAAGGCGTTGTTTTTCGTCCCTCAGCCTGCCCTGGGCGAGTGGAACGAGTCGAAGGGTCCTTCGTCCTTCGTCCTTCGTCCTTCGTCCCTCGTCCCTTCGTCCCTCGTCCTTCGTCCCTCGTGTCTTCGTGTTTTCTTGTTTTCGTCCCCTACGCCCTGCTCACGCGCACGATCTCGGCCATGGTAGTGATCCCTTGGTCGACTTTGATGAGTCCATCGTCCCACATGGTCTTAAAGTTTTTTTCGGCCAGTTTGGTGTACATCTCCGACTCGCTTAGGCGATCGCCAATCATCCTGCGCATGTCCTCGTCGACCGTGATGAGCTCGTAAATACCCGTCCGCCCTGAATACCCCGTCTGCAGACAATTTTCGCAACCCCGCCCACGGTAAAAATTATGCACGGCCCCTTTGGTCTGTTTGATTTCGTCATCGGTTGGTTCATAGGCCTCTTTACAATGCGGACAAATCTTGCGCACAAGGCGTTGTGCCATGATGCCAATGAGTGACGACGCAATGAGAAAGGGTTCCAGCCCCAGATCCACGAGTCGCGATATGGTGCCCACCGCCGAGTTCGTGTGCAAGGTAGAGAACACCAGATGTCCGGTGAGGGCCGCTCTGGAGGTGATGTCGGCGGTTTCGCTATCGCGAATTTCGCCCACAAGGATGATGTCGGGATCGTGACGAAACATGGAGCGCAGGGCCGTGGAAAAAGTGATGCCCGCCTTTATGTTGACCTGTCCCTGATTCACGCCTGAGATTTCGTTTTCGATCGGGTCCTCGATGGAGATGGCGTGTTTATCCAGACGATTGATCTTCATGAACGCGGAATACAGTGTGGTCGTTTTGCCGGAACCGGTGGGCCCCGTCACCAGAAACAAACCATGCGGTTGCGAAATGATTTTCCCAAAAGCGATCTGATTTTCTGTGGTGAGTCCCAGCGAGTCCAGATTGAGCGTAACGTCTTTGGTGAGCACGCGGATAGAAACTTTTTCACCCCACATGGTTGGGTAGGTGGCGATACGCATGTCGATCACCTTGTTGCCAATCTCCACGCGGGTCCTGCCGTCCTGCGGTATGCGTCGCTCCGAAATGTCCAGGCCTGCCATGATTTTGATTCGGGATACGGCCAGCGGGTGCAGATTCTTTTCGATCGTCTGCAGTTCGTGCATCAGGCCATCCACGCGGTAGCGAATCTTTCCGCCTACGGCAATGGGGTCCAGATGAATGTCGCTGGCCTTTTCATCGAGCGCCAGATTGATGAGGTTGTTGACCACGTTGACCACTTCCTCACCCGTCACCTCACCGGCTGTCTTGTTGGTTTCGGTATCGTCATAATTGACTGTCTTGATCTTGTTCTTGCAGGGCGTGAGCAGGTTCTGGGTTTGATAGTGTTTCGTAATCGCTTCGGTAATTTTGTCGTCGAGACCAATACAGATCTCGATCTGCTCGGGGTAGGTCGATTGCAATTCTCCCAAGGCAATCTTGTTTCCCGGATCCGCCATCACGATCATCAGTCGTTGGTCTGTCTGCTTGAACGGGATAAGTTTGAATTGTCTGGCCAGGTAGGCGGGGATGAAGCTGATGACCTTGGGATCGATCTTCATTTGCGTTGGATCCACCACGGGGATGTCCAGATATTTTCCCAAAAATTCGACTAATTTCTGTTTGTCTAAAAAACCCGCATTGATGAGCAGATCACAAATGGACAGGGCCGAATTCTGCTTTTGCGCTTCTCTGGCAATGGCAATGCGCTCCTTTGTGGTGATCTTGGCTTCAACGAGTTTATCAACGTCTTTGTCGAAGTGTTTCCAAATATGATATTGTGACATGTTTCCCCCCCCAATTATTTTCTATAATACCAATATATTTAGTAAACATCCAACGAATTTCGTGAATCGTGGATCGTGGATCGTGGATCGTGGATCGTGTGCCAGCGTCACCATTGCGAGAAGCCATGAAATTGATATGATTCATAATGACGTGGTGATCCAGAAAGAAATGTCATTCCTGCGGAAGCAGGAATCCAGAATTTCAGGAAGCATGGATCCCTCCCTGCGATCCTTCGACAGGCTCTCTTCGAGTCCGAGCCTGAGGGCTCGTTCCCTCAGAGTCGAGGACAGGATGGTGAGCTTGTCGAACCAAGGCAGGGACCACGCTGGGATGACACCCTTTTCGATCCACGATCCACGATCCACGATCTACGATTCACGATTCACGACCCACGATCCACGATTCATACCCTCTGGGGCACAAGCGATCCACGCCCCACGATCCTCGGTTATCATTTTTCCGACACATATTATGGTCTATAATCCCCTTCCATTTTCCCTGTGCCCGGACTCAAGGCCCCACATCACAAAACCAGCGCACCTCCGTCATACGTGATAAAACATATTTCATCAATGATCTTATGCTGTTATCAATTCTCACAATTGAACACAAGTGGCACGTGTATTGCTTATAGAATTGTCGGTAAGGGCATGATCGAAAAAAAGATGGCGGTTAACCAAAATAGTTGTATAATTAAATTATAGGACTATTTTAACCGTCTTAAAAAACAGGGTTTTTTATGAGTGACGTATCAGCATACACCGACATCCCCGATAGCAATGTTCAAAGTTGCGAAGATTACTTAGGTCTGCAGGTTTCTCTCGATGATCTGGCCGATATGTCTGCGGCTGAACGTCAGGCCCTTTTTGAATCTTATTACACTCAAAACGGCATGTCGGCCGAAAAAATCGCCGAGTTCATTGAAGCACTCGATACCGAAATGTCCGATTGGGAGATGTTCGTTCACACCCAATACGAAGAGCTGGAGGCCATTCTCAACTCAGGCAACTCGATAGAAGTCGCCGACGCCGCCACTATTGAGTTCATCATGGAAGAACTGAAGGCCATTCAGGAAATGTGTGGAGGAACGGTCATTAATGACGCCGAGGCCGCCGAGGACGACTACACCGCACACAACATCACGCTCGAAGACGACGATACGTACACCTTAAACGTCTCCGATCCGGAAAATGGCGAAACCTACAACATCGACGCCACCTGTGATGATGGCACCAACGGATTCACAAGCGCCATGAGCGTGGATAATGCCGACGGTACGCTGGCCGACATAGATCACGACGGCGTCATCGAAGAAACTGAGAAATGGGACACCGATGCAGACGGCCAATCTGAATATGACTTGAATCAAGACGGCGTCATCGACGAAACCGATAACCCAACCTACTCCGATGGTTCCAACGGCTCCACCGTGACCATCACAGTGCCAGACGGCGCGACCGCCTACGTCATGAGTCACAGCGCCGATCCCGCCGAGACACGCATCAAGATTACCTTGGAAGATGGCACCTATTATTATATCAACATCACGGGTAACCCCAAGATCATCACCCCCGCCCCCACGAACTACGCCGACCTTCCGAACGATCTGGCCTGTCGCTGGTTCGAAACCAGCTCAGCCACGGCCGAACCCATTTCCAGTTACACATCGGGCACAGAGGTGGTCCCCGAGGGCGGGTATTTTACAGAAGCCAAAATGGAAGACTGGAACAACATCTATAGTGTTGCACCTACTGACGATGATTTTGACGTAGGCCGCACGTACACCGTTACCTTTGATACCAACGATGCCGACCAACTCACCATCACTGCTGATGGCTGTACAGTCAGTTTTGAGAGCGATGGCGGCACGCTGGTTATTGTCCTCACCAACGAGGAAGGGGAACAGGTGCGCATCAGGTGCGAAGGCGTGGAATATGACTCCAGCACGGCAGATGACCACATCTGTGACAGCATCAAAATAGAAGGTGCGGAAAGCATTGATTATGAATCAGCGGAAACCATCAAATACAGTGCTGTCTCAGGCTGGTCAGGGGCTCTTGGCACTATCATTACGATCGATGGAGAAACATTAGGCGCCAAATACATGAACAATGTTGGCGCCATATGGCTTATCTCGATGCTTCTGCGTCAGAACGACACTGAACCAGATGTCCTTGATGGTGCTCCTCTCAAAGGCGCCCAAGAAACAAATTAATCAAAGCGACAAATCTACTGCTCCAACCCAATATTCGCCACAATCAGGGAATCCACAATGTGGTATTCCTCGGTGTTCATGTCGGAGAGCGTCTTGCCCATAAAAATGAGATTCATTTCCGCATCGCCAAACGCCCCCGATCCGCTGATGGCGCCAAAATCAGGACAATCGGTGGTGACCAGATCCTCAGCCGCGAATCCCGTGTTGGTAAGCGTCATCCCGCTGAGCGACACGAGGGCATCGACTAAAATATTGGCAGGACATAAAATATTGCCATCCACGTCCAGCGAACATTCGGCGTAAGAACCTTCGGTAAGGCTAATGTCCATGGTGGTGATGGGGGCCAATCCCTCGGGAATGGGCAAAACAAACGGCGAGATTGTGGGGGTGGGGTCACTCAGCACACAGACCGTTTCGTCGTCCACCTGGTAAAACGTGAAAGCATC
>CAZGMS010000043.1:0-5087 GCA_964526915.1 uncultured Nitrospirales bacterium | reverse complement strand
GAATCGATCGCGTATTGGGCTTTTGGCTCGGCAAACCCTGTGGTGCTGCCAACCACGGCGGAATCATAGACATAGGCTCTGGCGCCATTGTAAAAACCCATAGCGATATTACGGATGATGTCAAAGGTGTTGTTTTTGAGCGTTGTGGTGGCGCCGTCAGACACAACACCGTAGGCAAGGTTTTCAAAAGAAGTGTCGTCAATGGTCACAACACTTCCTGATTGGGCAGAAACCCCGGTGCTGTTTCCTGAGCCATAAATTTCCAAAGAGTTGTTGCCATTAATATCAAGGGTGGCGCCGGACGCCACGTTAAACGCGGCGGACGTGTCATCAGAGGTTTCGGGCATTTCCAATCTGACAGGATGTCCCGAGGCGGTATCGGCGTTGATGGTTAGATTTTTACCCGAGACTACAGTCATGTTGCCAAACGTGGGGATGTTGTCGTCGGGATAATCAGAGTCAATCCCGTAACCGCTCAGGATAGTGATGGTGTTGGTGGCATCTTCAAGTCGATCATAGGCCTCCTGCAAACGACAATCGCCTTGAACAGAGATGTCGTCGACAAGATCATCATTGTCAGTGTCAACGGGGTCGCTCATGACACAGAGATTCTGGGGGACGTAGTCTGAGTCGTCATCGCCTATGACGCCTGTGTCATCGGTCGGTTTGGAGTTGTTGCACCCGGCTAGTGAAAGAGGCACGACAATGGGGGCCAAGGCACCGGAAATGGCTCGTTGTAGTACGGGCACATCATTGTTGGTAAAATACTCAACATAGCTGTCCACGGGATAGTAAGTGATCTGACGCTCAAACCACCCCATTTCGGATGAGGTTGTTTCTCCTGAAGGGATGGAAACATCCCCTGCTGTTGTGGTCGTGTTTACATCGCCTGAGGTCAAGGTTGTCGTATTGTTCACTGTCATATCAGTCTCCTTTAGTAAGACAAAATCCCATAAACTGTTCCGTTGGTCGTCCCGTAGGCGCCAATGAAAAAATCCAAAATATCATCTCCGTTCACGTCACCGGCATCGGAGAGCCCATACCCTGCATAGTCACCGGCGGCGACACCCAGCAAGGTTGCGCTGGTGGTTGTGTCATTCAGCGTCACGCTGGTAAGCGAAGCCGATCCCATAATCAGGTAGACCTTGCCGGCATTGGTGGCGGTCTGATCGTTGCGATGGGCGCCGATCAGGATTTCCCCCAAATCGTCACCGTTCATGTCTTTGAGTAATTGCACAGAAATGCCAGCGTTATCCCCACTGTTTTCGCCGTAAAAAATGACATTGGCATCATGCAAAAATTCCGTTCCGGTGAGGGTTGTGCTGGAACCATAAAGGACATAAACCCTGCCGTCATCTGTTGCACCATAGGCCGCGGCCCCAACAATGATGTCATCAATGCCATCTCCGTTGATGTCTTGTCCGCCAGACACTGAGTTACCGGCATAGTCCCGGTATTCCTCTGCTTCATAAGTGAGGGTGGCATCACTCAAGCTGGTATTGCCCGAAAGGGTAGCGCTTCCGTAGAGGACGTAGATCTTTCCTGTGTAGGTCATGTCGCCATTGTAGTACGCGCTGATGACGAGGTCGTCATAACCGTCAGCGTTGAAGTCTCCCGCTGTAGAGAGCGCATAGCCTGCTGTTTCACCGATGCCCTCTCCCGTAAAGGTGGCTGTCGCGCTTGAGGCCGAAACTGTGCCACTCAGTGAGCCGCCCTGAAAGAGATAGATTCGGCCTTGAGCGCTGTTATAATCTTTTGAGGAAATCATGATGTCCCCGTAACCGTCAGCATTCACGTCACCGGCACTGGCCAAAGCGTGTCCAAAATAGTTGTTGGCAGCCTGCCCCTTGATGATAAAATTGGCTTGAGTCAGGTCAAAGACGCCGTCGACCGTCGCGTCGTCAGTACTAAAATCCCGACCGTAGATAAGATAAACCTTGCCCGCGTTGGACCCTCCTGCGTCATTGCCTTTGGCCGCGATCATGAAATCACCCAGACCGTCACCATTCACATCGCCTGCTGAAGCAATGGCCAAGCCAAGATAATCATTGGCGGCCTCGCCAACAAAAGTCACGTTGGCGTTTTCGGCGCTGAGGTCACCCGACAAATTTCCCGCGCCATAGATCAAATATACCTTGCCCGCCGAGGTGCCACCCTCAGAATTTTTGTAGGCACTCGCCAGCACATCATCGATCCCATCGCCGTTCACGTCGCTTAAGACGACGGCGCGATATCCAAAATAGTTACCCGAAGCCTCTCCAGTGATTGAAAACACCGCATTGTCCAGGCTGATCCCCTGATCGACGGTGCCTTCGCAATCGTTGTCGGCAAAGTCAAACACCTCCAATGCCCCGTTATGTGAGCTGGCATCGAGGTCATCGCAATCTGTGTCGTTGGTTTCGCCGTCTCCATCGGCATCGCTGTCACAGACATCCCCTAGGGTGTCTGCGTCAAGGTCCGCTTGGTCGGTATTTTCCACGTCAAAACAGTTATCGCACACATCACCAACCAGATCACCATCTTCATCGGTTTGGTCAGCGTTGGCCACTGTAGGGCAGTTGTCATCTTCGTTGGCGATAAGATCTCCATCGGTATCACCATCGCACACATCACCTTCGCCATCGCCATCAGAATCGGTTTGATCCTCGTTGGACACAATTTCGCAATTGTCGACGTCGTTTAAAATAGTGTCATCATCTTTGTCATCGTCACAAACATCGCCCACAGTGTCAGCATCCAGATCGGCCTGATCAGCATTGCTGATTTCGGGACAATTGTCGGCATCATCTTTGATTTCATCGTTATCGGCATCATCATCGCACACATCACCAATGCCGTCTGCGTCGGCATCGGCCTGATCCTCATTGGCGACGTCTTCACAATTATCACTTGTTCCGCAAAGGCCGTCATCATCGGGGTCGTCATGCCCATTGGCGTCGTTAGGGCAGACATCGCTTTTGTCTTTGGTGCCGTCGTTGTCATCATCAATATCACATTCATCTCCGTCGCCATCGGCATCGAAGTCGGCTTGGTCGCTGTTCATGTAATAAACACAGTTGTCATTTTCGTCGCTGATACCATCGCTGTCTGTATCGATGACATCGTCTGTTGACGTGCCGCCACCACCAGCGGGCGGAACAATAATATCGCCATCGCCAGGCGTGTCTGTGTATGTCAGTTTTTCGCCACCGCAGGCGCTGATCAAAACGACAGCTGCCAAAGTGATGGTAAAAAACACGGCCCTCAATAAAACATGTTTTGTTGTCATAATTACCCCAATCATGTCATCACAACGACCCGGTTTGAAACACACTGCTACCCTTTTCAGCACATTTATCGACAATTTATGGCAAAAGTTTCGTCTTTTTAACAAATGTTTTGCGAGGCCAGACAAAAAGGCAAAATAACCAGTTATTACAAGCCCATAGTCAAATTGTCACAAGGTGAGGCTTTGAGTGTCATATTTGGCAAAATTTGCATTTCTTGTTGATTATGATTAAATACGGCCCTCATCACAGGTCTGGTGCTTTGCTGAAATATTTTTTTTATTAGACTTTTGCGCAGGACAAAGGGAAGGCAATATATAGGAGTGCAGAAATTATGAGCGCGTCAAACAATATCAAGGTGGCCTCTCTCGATGGCCGAATGGAATATTTTAAACAGGGTGGGAAGGATGTTTTCGCCAAGGCGCAGGACTTCATTGAAGCCGACATGATCCGACAACTCAACATTTATCCCTATTACCAGACGATCGATTCCAACGAAGGTCCCCTCTGTATTATCGAGGGTAAAAAAGTCATCATGCTGGGATCGAATAATTATCTAGGTCTCACCACGCACCCGTTTGTCAGACAGGCCGCCATGGATGCCATCAGAGACTATGGAACCAGTCTGACGGGATCGCGCCTGCTCAACGGCACCCATAAACTGCATTTGGAGCTGGAACAGGATTTGGCCACTTTTTTTGGTAAAGAAGCCTGCCTGGTTTTTACCACGGGTTATCAGGCAAACATCGGCGTGATTTCGGCGATGCTCTCCAAAGGAAATTATCTGGTGATGGATAAAATGGCCCATGCCAGCATTTACGATGGTGCCAAGGTTTCCAGGGGAGAGCTCGCGTCTTTTCAACACAACGACATGACTGATCTGGAACAGGTGCTGACCTCGCTCGATCCGATGGCTGGCAAGATGATCATGGTCGATGGTGTGTTCAGCATGGAAGGGGATGTCGCGAAGCTCGGTGAGATGGTTGCTTTGAAGGAAAAATATCACACACGTCTTGTGGTGGATGACGCGCACGGCGTGGGCGTGATTGGACCTGGGGGACGGGGGACATCGCATCATTTTGGTTTGCAAGACAAAGTCGACCTGATTGTGGGAACGTTTAGCAAATCATTGGCCTCCGTGGGTGGTTTTGCCGTGGGCGATCATAAAGTCATTGATTTCATCAAACACTATGGCCGGTCTGTGGTTTTTTCGGCCAGTCTCCCGCCCGCATCGGTTGCGGCGGCCAGGGCGGCGTTGCATGTTTTGCAACGTGAACCCGAAAGAGTGGACAGGGTGCAGGCTCATGGGCAATACATGCGTGACGCGCTAAAATCTCATGGTTTTGATACAGGCGAATCACAAACACCGATTGTTCCCATCGTCGTTGGTGATGAGTTGCTGGCCCTGACGCTGTGGCGCGAATTGATCAACGAGGGCGTTTACGTGAATTCGGTGGTGTACCCCGCGGTTCCCAGAGAACGTGCGATGCTCCGGACCAGCTATACGTCTGAACACACCAGAGAGCAACTGGATCAGGCGCTTGAGGTCCTTGTGAAACTCAAAAAGAAACACGCGTTTTGAATGAGCGAATGTCGTCCCGTAAAACGGGATCAGTCCTATTGAGCCGAAGGACTCATCTGTCCTCTGGCAGAGGCTGAAACAAGGAATGTCGAAATATACTCAGCGACATAAGTCCGATACATCTTTTGATGCTGTGTCGTTCATTGCGGTGCCTGCTCACGTACTTGCGTGTACGCTCCGCTGGCTCCTCATTTCACTCCTTGCCTCAAAAGCGTCTCGAACTTATGTCGCTGAGTATA
>CAZGMS010000042.1:0-22954 GCA_964526915.1 uncultured Nitrospirales bacterium | reverse complement strand
GAACTGCTGTTTTTAGGACAGCCTGTTGATTTTGTTCAAGATCAAGGCGTGTGCGGCTTCTCCCGGAGGGAGGCGTACTCAAATGTACGTTGACCGACGAGAAAGACGCACCAACGCAGAGATTGGACAAAAGCGACAGGCTGCTAAATGAGGCTAACAGCCGAATTTAGGATCACAGACACAGATATGCTGACATCTCAATAAATTTTCTCATGACCCCCCTGTTAAGAGAGAGTTTCGCAAGGCATTGTCATTTTGGTCACAGAATAAAACAAATAAAAACATATTGTTAAAGGTGTTATGACTAAAACGAATTATATTTTAAAATAGTCTTGACTAAAACGAATTGTAATATAAAATAGTCATAATATGTTAGATAGAGCTAGAAAAAACATTATTATCAAAGACTTAGAAAAAAAGATGGTTTTTCTGATTGGTCCAAGACAAGTCGGAAAGACTTGGTTATCAAAAGAAATTGGCAAGTCTTTTACCAAACCACTGTATCTCAATTTTGATGCGCTGGATGATCGTGACAGGATACTACATGCTGACTGGGTCAGCGATGTTGATCTGATTATTTTGGACGAGCTTCATAAAATGCCGGAATGGAAAAATCATGTTAAGGGAATTTTTGACACAAAGAAACCACATCAAAAAATACTTGTTACCGGTAGTGCGCGACTTGATGTGTTTAAGCAATCGGGAGATTCTTTGGCAGGGCGTTTTTTTCAACACCATATCTTCCCACTATCTCTTGGGGAGTTTTCCAGAACACAAGAAACACGATTCAATCTTGAAGACCTGATCAATAGAGGAGGTTTTCCCGAGGCTCTGTTGGCTGAAAATGATGTTGACGCAAACCGCTGGCGGCAAACCTATGCCGACACTTTGATTCGAGATGACATTTTCGATTTTGAAACCATCCACGATTTTCGGGCGCTGAAACTGACGTTCAATCTTCTGCGTCGTCAGGTGGGATCCACCGTCTCCTTTGCCTCTCTGGCAAGAGACGTGGGTGTGTCACCAGCCACGATTGTCAAGTACGTTCAAACTTTTGAGGCCCTCTATATTGTTTTCAGGGTCACACCCTATTCCAAAAACATTGCCCGATCTCTCCTCAAAGAACCAAAGATTTATTTTTATGACACGGGGCTTGTGATGGGTGATGCGGGAGCGCGGTTTGAAAACTTTGTAGCTGTAAGCTTGCTGGCTCACGTAAGCGCCATGCAAGATCTTCAAGGTGAAAACTGGGAGTTGAAATATTTGCGTACCAAGGAACAGCAAGAGGTGGATTTTGCACTGGTGAAAGATGATGTGATCCAAAACCTCATTGAGGCAAAAAACAGTGATGAGACTCTTGCCAAGAGCCTTTTGTACTTTTCTGAGAATTATCAACTGCCAGCTATTCAACTCGTGAAAGAACTGAAACACGAAAGACAGTCAGGGCTGGTCAGCCTGTTGAAAGCCGAAGAGTATTTAAAAGGGCTGAACGCGTGATTCAATATGAGTCCTTCAACAGACTGTTAGAGATGCCCAGTATTTATTAATAATAGCGTGGCACCTAAACTGGCACCTAAAACGCAAAACCCAGATTCAGGCTCAAGGCGGGCAACAACCCTTTGAGCGCAGAGTCCACACCACTACTGGTGATGTAAATGTATTGAATCCCACCGGCCAAGCCCAGCGTGAACTGGCTATCCCAGATCCAGTTATAACCAATCATGGCCCGCGAACAGAACAGCAGAGAGTTGGTGTCGCTGTCGGTGGCAATGTAGGTGGGTGTCGCATCCGCTGTGACACGGAGTCCCTTTGGGGCGCGACCCGTAATAAAATAATTGCCACCCAACCCCACGCCACCGCCGTAAAGATCATCCTCACCCCAACCAAAATAAATGAACGAAGGAGAAATCGTCAGTGAGAATTTTTCGGAAAGGGCTCGCTCATAATCAAAAGAGCCAATGCCCAGCAGAAGCCCCAACGGGTTCGCAGTGAATCTGTTTTGCAACCAGGTATCATCGGTTGTACTGGCCTGTGCTTGAGGCAACGAGATGATCTGCAACAGGACCAAACAAGAAAACAGAACAATCATTTTTTTCATGGGGTGACTCCTTTTGAAGATGTTTTTCGAGAAAGCAGTGTCTAGTGAAACCGCAACTTAAAATCTATTGAAAAAAAGGTGAATTTTTTGCGCATCAAAAACTGTATCGACAGGGCCGGCAAGAGGTTGCGGAAAAAACACACCTTTTTATTACAGGGCAACCGCTTGTAATAATTGACATTATACAGGGCATTGCGTCACATTGATCCTCAATAATCGCGTTGTCACTGTTAATGGTGATGTTGTGGATTCTCGTTGCGCGAAAAGCAGTTTTTTTCTACGAAGCGCTTTCTGTCGTTATTAGGTGCCCTAAACTACCCCCGTTATGGGCAAGGGCAACAGTGAGTCAACCAAGGGAGCAGTGATATGCTGGAAATGACACAGGGTGTAGCTTCGTGGCAAGGTATGGAAATCGCGGAGGCTCCAGGGCCCATGGGGGCGGTGTGGCAAGGACCGTTGGCACAACAACTCACGGACGAATGTGGACGGATTGCCCGTCACATTGATTTGCCCCGTTCTGTGGCTCCACCGTCCGAAGTCGTTGTACGTCGGGGGGCAACTGCGTATGGTTTCTTTCAGAGATACATTGACTTCACGGCGGGTTACAACGACACGCGACCGTTCGAGGTTGCCGCTCGGTACACGACTAGTTCACCTCTGGGGCCCTTTACTTTTGGGGTTGAGCGGGCCATGGCAAGACATGCCAAGAGGTACGTTGCTGGCCCTGCGCCATTGTTGGAAATAGGTGCGGGCAATCGATTAGTCCCCATGGGGTTAAAAGACCTTTTTGGTGATGCCCTGCACATAACGGAATTGGCACCGCGGTATTCCTCTACCAAGAGAGGGGTTGACCGGGAGTTGCCTGCGGCGACGATAGATAGGGCGGATTTGCCCCGCAGTGCATTTGAGCTGGCGTATTCATTTTTTGGGACCTATTATTCCAATCGGCAACTTGTTGTTTTGCAAAAGCTGGCGGATAGCCTGAAGGTTGGGGGAGAATTTTTTGGATTCATGAAACCCAATGGTACGAACAGGCGATTGATGGAATTGGTTGCGCGTTGGCCCATGATCTTTTACAAAGGTGGCTTGGAATTGGTGATTGAGGACCATTATTTTGGGACACCTCCTATCGGAGAACCGGCTTTGGTTGTGTCGGCTCGCAAGTGTGCGGAGAGCATTGATGTGGGGCAATTGTTTGATCAGGCACGTCGCGCAGACAAGAAAGGCGGGGAGCATGAACACCTATCCCTGGTCAGTGACCCGAGCATCAGGTTGACTTTGGATGGTCCTCGCACGGCGCTAAGCCAGGCTGAGGAGCTTTTGCCTCAGCTGATACAGCAGGTGGTTCGTTGGTTCTGCCAGACGTACAAAAAAAACCCTGCTCAGTTGTATTATCAAATGACGGGGGAAAGACTTGTTTTGCAGAGTGCAGACGAACCAGAAAGAGAAACCCTGGGGATGCAGGCGATAGTTGATGATTTATTGAGCCTCGATGGTCTGCAGAAATTGATTTGCGGTGTGCCCTTGACCACGATGTTGATGAGACATTTTTACCCAACTGCCAAACTGACCACCTCAGAAAATGTTGTAGACACGCGATGCGCCGCGACCGAAAGTCTGTGTGAATGGCTGTCCGCATTGCACCAGTAGAGTTCCTACGCGCTGTAAACCTTCCAATCATCCGTATCCTGTGACATCTGACTGCGGTAGTTGTGCGGCAGGGTCACGAGCGATGCGTAGGGCTTGCCCAGATAATGTTTGATGGCGTGCGTGAGCCCGTTGATCGAACGCGAACAAAGCGGGTTGTCCACCTGCAGGGGATCTCCCATAAGGATCACCTTGCAACCCTCACCCAGTCTGGCGATGATGGTCTTGACCTCGTAAGGTGTGAAGTTCTGGACTTCGTCGATGAGCAGAATCGTGTCCCGAAACGATCGTCCCCGCATGAACCCCGAATACGTGAGCTCAATGACCTCGGAGTTGGGTGGCAGGTAGGCGCAGTTTTCGATTTTGCGTTTGTTGGTTTCTTCGGTCCGGCGGTCTCCAAAATCGTTGGCGAACTTGGGGTGACGCAACATCTCCTCGAACGCGAAGAGTTCGTTGAGGACCGAAGAACGGTGAGCGTCCATGTACGGGCCCAGATGGGGTTTGATTTTTTCGTACAGGGAACCCGGCAGGGCACCGATGTCACGACGGTTGCCGCCCAAAATCTCCGTGGGTTTGAGCAGGACGATTTTTTTAAAGAAACCCTCCCGACTGTCCAACCCTCTTTTTTTGGATTCTTCCTTGTCGTACCACAACACCAAATCGATGGAGGAGACATAACTGAGTAGCGTTTTGCCCGACCCCTGCGTGCCGCAAAGGGCAAAGAGCGAGATGTTGGGGTCGAACAGCCCGTATTGCAGGGCCAGGTACTGTTCCATGTCGAGCGGTTTGATGCCCAAAATATTATCCTTGATTTGTGAGCCGATGCGTATGTGTTTGCTGTATTCCTGACGCTTGAGGAACTCCACGCGCGGGTTCTGATAATCGATGACGCGGGTGTGGGCATCGTTGTAGACCAGGTCACCCAAAACGCGCGCGTACTCGTAGTTGCCATGGCCGACGAATTTGATGAACTGATTCAAGTACAGTTCCCGCCCGAGCAGGTCAGTTGCGTCTTCGAGAGGGACGGTTCCCTTGTTGCTGTGCAATTGCTCCTGCAATTCGGGGTTGCCTGTGATGACGCCTTCGTGCACGATATCGGCCTTGACCTGCAAAAATTGGGGATCTTCCACCTGAATGCCACGCCCTCTGAATTTGATGTGGTATTTTTCCTTGTTGGTGAGGATGATGGGAGAGTGAGGTGTTTCGGACTCCCAAATGGTTACGATTTTTTTGAGGCAATCAATGACCGAAAATTTATTGAAGGCTTTTTTGTCGACTTCGAGCAAAATGATGTCCAAACCGACAGAGGCTTCACAGAGCGAGCAACCGATTTCGTAATCGATTTCGTAGTTGTTGAATTGTTTGAGGTAGTGCAGAACATCGTTGGCCCCGCCCCCGTGGTGGCCTTCACGGAGTTCGTCCAAACCCCTGATGAAGGGCATGGGGATGACAACGAGATTTTTTTTGCCTTCTTTTTTGCAATCGAGACGCTTGAAGATCTCGGGGCCGCCCAAGTCATAGACATCAACGAAGGGTAAAAAGATGGTGTAATATTTTCTGATCAAAATACACTCCTCTCACGTTGCGAAAATGACCTCAATGATCCGATAGTCCTGTTTGAGGCAATCCACTTTGCGCGTCAAGGCCCCGCGTTCGATGATGGCGTTGACCAGTGCCAACCCGCTCCTTCTGAAGGTATCCGCGGGAACCCCTCGTTTATTGGCCAGTTTGGTCATGATGTGTTTGAGCAAAGGGTTTGCGACGATGTCTTTTTCTGTCTCGACTGTTTTGAGAAATTCGTGCACCTTGACGTTGAGGGCACACAGGATTTGATAGCTGTCTGAACTGCGGCATTGATCGAGCGTGTCTTCGAGGCCTTGATAAATGGCGGCAATCTGTTCGACCTGCATTTCCTGCCAGGACCCTGCCTGAGCAGAAAATTCCATGAGGGTCGATACGAGCACGTAACTGATGATACTGCCCAGCTCGTCCTTATTCTCCACGATATTGGAAAACTGATGTATGAGCGTGTACAACTGGACAGGTTCTTTTGCGAACACACAACCCCCTTACAATGTCTCTTTGGAAATTTTAACTGATATTGGCAAAGAATGCAAATGACTTGCGGACATCCCTGCGCAGACAGGAATTCATAATGAATAACGAATATCGAACAGGGAATGTCGAATGTCGAAATTTGTCATCTCTGCGGTGGACGCTGGAATGACAATCACCTCGATATTCCTTGTTCCTTGTTCATGATTCGTTATTCAAATCTCAAACGGATTCTCCAAGCTGGCGCGATCATCCCAAAACAAAAGCTTGGCCTCCCGCTTGCGAAAACCGGGTCTGATCCAAACGAAGGATCTGTTCTTTTCGAACACAGAACAATTGGGGTCCTTGAACGAGGGGGACCAGTAGCCCGCGTTGATGTATTCCACCTCGCTGATGATCTTGTGGGTGGGCGCGTGTGTGTGTCCACAGATCATGCGTTCCGTTTTGGTGATCTGTGTGGCCAACGTGACGATTTGTTTGGAGATGGCGAATTTGGTGACGGGTCTGATGGTTTCGAGATTGTGAACGTACAACAGATAAAGCGGAGTGAAGGCCAGAAGAACCAGTAGGGCCCATCCAAAGGAGACCCCCCAAAAAATGTGCATCAGTCCCACAAACTGAAAAGCGCAAAAAACCAAAAGGAGAAACAAGAGGGCGCGGTCCAGCCACAAGATGCGCATGATTTTGATGATGTCCCACGAAACGGGATGGGCTTGAAGTTCCCTGAGGGTCCTGACCATGCTGGGTTCCGCATTGGCCTTTTGGGCGATGTCTTCGATTTGGGCTTCCAGTGTGAGAGGGTTTTTGATGCGGGGCATGATGCTGTCGCGGATGGAGACCACCCATGTCGCGATGGCTCCAAATAGCCAGTCGAAAATGAGAAACGGTTGTGTTCTGATCGTGTTGACGTAGAACCTGAGGTAACCACCAAAACTCAACAGATAGGTCGTGTCGACATGTGGGTTAAAAATCCCCATCCCGTTGATCATGTAACGGTGCACCAGGTTCCCAAAAGGGACTCGCAAAAAAGTGGCGCTGGGTCGTCGATAAAGAGGGTTGATGGGGTTGATCACAGAACAGTAGGGATCGTATTGGTTTCCGTGTTCCACCAATGTGTCGCTGTTGCTGATGTAGAACCAGTTGCAGAAACGAACGAGCTCTTTTTGCGAGTCCTCCAAAACGAGGTTGTCGATGATGCGTTGTTTGACGCTGGGCCAATGGAGCTCGATATCGTGATTGCCAATGATGAATACGAGCTTGTTGCCCGCTTGGAGAAAATCTCGCAGAGCCTGAAAAAAAATCGGGTGATTTTGAATGATCAGATCAATCTTGTAGAGCGATTTGGGTTCCTCGGAATTAAGGCCACGTTTTTTTTCGAGCCAACTGACGGCGAAAGTCGGGTTGGGAGGGATGGTCACGACGCTGTCGAAATCAAAAATATCGCCTGCGAGGATGAGTTCAATGTCTTTTTTAAGGTTCTCGGTTGCCTGGGCGAGTAGCACCGCGAACCGGTCATCAATGAAGAATTCCTTGCGATTGAATCGCTTCCACAGGGGCCTGCGCGGACGTTCAGGTTGGGCTATGGTGAGGTGAATATCGCTCAACACGAGTGTGTGCTTAGCCTTGTGAAATTTATTACCCATGCGGAGGGGTCTATACTGATGATCTCCTGAATAAGCAAATCTGGAAAAATGACATCCAGATATTTCTGGATATGAAGGGTGTTTTATGTTTTGCTGTGAACATGTGTGAAACATTAGGATGGGGGCGTGAACAAGATGACGACAAATCGTAAAACTTCTGCGCGTTGCTTTGTAATCGAATACCACATCTCCATGCCCGACGGGGAGGAAAAGCGAATTTGTTTTTCATTGGACGCTCAGACCTTAGTCATGCAGAACCAGCAAAGGGCTTCTTACCCCGATTGGACTAAACTTGATTGTCACCAGTGTCCACACTGTCCCTTTGATCCTGAAACGCGTGTGCATTGTCCCGTAGCCGTGAACATTCACGAGGTGGTCACAATTTTTGCGAGCAGTATTTCTTACGAGGAGGTTAACGTGCGTGTGATCACCGAGGAGCGGGAGTATTCTCGGAAGGTTCCCATGCAGAAAGCGGTCAGTTCATTGCTCGGGATAGGCATGGTCGCTTGCGACTGTCCGATCATGGCCAAGCTCAAACACATGGTGCGTTTTCATTTGCCCTTTGCCACACCGTTGGAAACGTTGCAGAGGACGTTGTCTTCGTATTTGTTGGCGCAATACTTTCGAAAAAAAGAGGGCAAAACACCTGATTGGAACCTGGCGCATCTCAAAAAAATTTACGAAGACATCAGAAAGCTCAATGTGGCCATGAGGGATCGCTTGCTCGCTACAGGTAAGGGCGACGCCAACGTCAACGCGATCGTCAGGCTGGATGTCTTGGCCATCACCGCAACAGATTTTTTGGAAGGAAACCTGATTGGCCATCTCGAAGGGTATTTTGATCCGTATCTCAAATAAACGCGCAAGCTATGCCGGATTATCCGCAGTGGTCTGATAAGCGACGTCCAATAAAATATTTTGTTTGTCTCTCATGATCTGGATCTTCTTGTTCTTGGGTTCGATGAGTTTGTAACGCAGATCCATTCCTTTGATGAAGGGTTGGCCATTGACCCTCAGGATGCGATCGCCCTTGCGCAAGCCCATTTGATAAAAAACGGAATTTTCCATCACATCAAGCACCGCAATGGATTGCGTCCGGCGGTCGTATTCGAAGGGGATTATTTTTTGTAAAACGTATTCAAAAAATAACTCGTTTCGCTGTTGCCAATCCGCGAGCGGTTTGGTGAAACCGGTGACCTTGAAAGTCTGTTTGGACTCTTCCCGAATGGAGAAAACGGGTTCTTTTGTGGCAAATTCTGGCGCGGGCATATATTTATCGCTCAAATCAGCGAGGCCACTTTGTGTGAGTTCGGTTATTTTATCGTTCAGGGAGCTGATTTCCTGCTGTTGCTCGGTGAGCTTTTTGTTCAGCGTTTCCAGTTGCGCGTTTGACGTGCCGGGTTGATTGGTTGTTGGTTCGTCTGTGGACAGGTAAGAATAATATTTTTTGCTCAAATCGGCCTGCTTCATGGCCACGAAGCCAAAACCAACGAAGAAAATCACGAACAGACAAAGGTAGATGAAATGCATTGTTTTACTCATGTGCAGAGCTCCTCTCACGCAAAGATTTGCCCCAGCGTACTATTGCTTTCGCAAGATTGCAAGCCCCTCGGCTGTCCCCTGAACGCAATGTTTGCCAGAAAGACGTATTTTTGCTAGTTTCGCGGAATGAATCTGGAAAAGCTGGGCATTTTGGTATTACTCAAACAACTGCATCACCTGGATGGGATCAAAAAACATGTGTTGGCCTCCGTCCGGGAAATGCTGTTGGCCACGTCCGAATCCATTGAACTCACTAATCGGGTCGCCGAAGAAACGCCGATATTACAGAAATGGCAGGGTTTAGAACCTTTGCTCAGCACGATTGACTCTGTGATTCGATTTTCTGTCAGACAACTCAGTCTGGGGGACCCGCTTGCAGAGCAGGACAACAGGGAAGACAAAATGAGGGCCGAAATTGTCACGTCCATCATTCAGGCATTGGATGAGGAGATTGAATCTGTCGGGGGTAGAGCTGATTCCAATCGACAACTCAAGATCGATGCTTTAATGGCTGTGAGGAACGTGCTGGTGAAGCAAAGCCGACCCAAGTCCGCTGAAGCAGACAATGTCATTTTGCTTAACAAAGCTGTTAATGAATGATTTTTTTTGAGCATGAACACAGGAGGGATTGTGAAGGACGCCTTAAAAAAACCGATCATCATCAAGCGATATCAAAATCGCAAATTGTATGATACGCAGAATTCAACCTATGTCACCCTCGATGAGATAGGCGCCATGATCCGACGCGGTGAGGACGTGAGGGTGATCGACAATAAAAACAAGGAAGATCTGACGGGCGTCACGCTGACTCAGATCATTTTTGAGGAAGAAAAAAAGAACAAAAGCCTACTGCCCCTGCAATCACTCAAAAACATCATTCGTGAGGGGGGCGGGGCGCTCAAGGGACTGCTTCACAAAACCACCGATACCGTGCAAAACAAGATTTCCACCGCCAAAGAAGGCGCCGAAAACTTTTACGACAAGATCGAGGGGGCCTTTGGGTCCACGGATGATAATTTGTTGAAAGAGGTTCTTCAGCGCACCCAAGACATCTCCAAAAACATCGAAGGCAAAATCAAGACCACCGTCGATTCCTTCACGCACGTGGCGAGCCTCCAGAACGAGGTTCGCAAACTCAGACAGCGCGTGCTTTATCTCGAAAAGAAGTTACGACATTATGAGAAATAGTGAATCGTCATATGCTGCTCACACAACTTCTCAATAAGCGCGTTCTGTTCGTGTCGGGCAAGGGCGGGGTGGGGAAAACCACGGTTTCGGTGGCGTTGGCCCTGTTGGCGGCCAGGCAAAAAAAGAAAACCCTCATCGTCGAAATGAATTCATCTGGCAGGGTGGCCCCGCTCTTTGGGGCCGAGAGCGCAGAGCACGATGAGATCGCTTTGGCCCCTTATGTATGGGGGATCAATCTCAGCCCGGCGCGCTGTTTTGAAGAGTATGTTCTGCGACAGGTCAGGTTCAAAAAAATCTACGATGTTTTCTTCAACAACTACTATGTAAACAATTTCATCAAGGCCGTGCCGGGGTTGAACGAGGTCTTGATGTTGGGCAAAATCCAGAATCTGGAAAGCCAGCGGAAAAATCGTTTTGCGGAAAAGAAAGAGTACGATTTGATCGTGGTCGATGCCCCGGCAACGGGCCATGGCCTGTCTGTTTTCGAAGTGCCACAGGTTGTGTTGTCTGCCGTGGGCATGGGCCCTCTGCATCACCACGCCAAACACATTCAGGAACTATTGGCTGACGAGCAAAAAACATTTTTTTGTCTGGTCACCCTGGCTGAGGAGATGTCGGTAGTGGAGTCCAAGGACTACGTCTCGGCCCTCAGGGAGAGAACAGAGCTTCATTTTGGATTTGTTTTCATCAACGCGGTCATGCCTTTCCTCGATCAGCTGGACGTAAAAAATTGTGAGTCGCGGGAAACAGCTTTGTTGTGCAGGTATTATGAATTGGTGCAACAGAGGGCCGCGTTAAATAAAATGTACGTCCAACAAATCGAAAAAGAATTCGCTGATTTTGAGCGGGTCGTGCTTCCTTTTCAGTTTCAGGGATTGACGCGGCATGGGGATTTCGAGTCGCTTGTCAAAGATTTGGAAAAACTGTGCCTCACTGGGCCTGCCGCAGAAGTTGTGCCTCTATGATCGAACAGAATAAACACATCTATATCATTTGTGGGAGCGGTGGTGTTGGTAAAACAACGACAGCGGCGGCTTTGGGACTGAGTCTGGCTGGAGGAGGAAAAAAAGTCCTTGTTCTCACGATCGATCCCGCCAGGCGTTTGGCCACCGCGCTGGGTTTGACGTCGTTATCGGATGATCCCCAACTCATCAAAACCGATTTTTCGGGGGCTTCCTGTGGTGAGTTATGGGCCATGAGACTCAACACCAAAAGAACATTTGATCGATTGGTCGATAAATACGCCTCATCCCGAGAAACGCGCGACAGGATTTTTCACAACAAGCTTTACCAGCACCTCTCCAAGATGCTGGCGGGGACGCAGGAATACATGGCAATGGAAAAACTGTATGAAATCGACAAACAGGCGGTGTACGATGTGATCGTGGTAGACACCCCCCCCATGCAGAACGCTGTGGATTTTCTGGCCGCGCCACTCAAGATGATGAATGTGATCAACAACTCCCTGTTGCATCTTCTGATCAAGCCGGCCATGTCGTTGGGAAAGACGGGATTCAAACTGTTGGGGAAAGGGTCTCGACCCATATTAAAAATCTTTGATCGCATCACCGGGTTTGCGTTTATGCAGGATTTGTCGGAAATGTTGATTGCTTTTCAGGATTTGTTGACAGGATTTGAATCACGCGCCGTCGAGGTCGACGCCTTGTTGCAACGGGAATCCAGCGCGTTTATTCTGGTGGGCACGACAGGCCAGAGTTCCGTTGACGAAATGAAAAAGTTTTTTGCGCAACTGACGGAGCGCGGCTATCATTTGAAATCCGTGATTGTGAATCGCGTTTATGAGGGGGAGGTTTTGAGTCAATACAAAATGAAACAGGTCAAGGCTGTGTTGTCGGACTTGGGTGGTGCCCCTGCGGCGCGGATCTTGGTTGACAACTACCGACGATTTATTCCCTTGATCAAAAATGATGCTGCGCAGATTGCTGTGTTGCGGGAAGGGGTCGCCCCTCGTCGCGTCATCTCCATCCCCCTGTTTTACACCGATGTGCACGATCTGGAGGGGCTCTCGAAAATTTCGCAGTTTTTTCATTTTGATTCTACTGCGGACAATTCTCAAAATGAGAAGGTTTGACGACGGTTGTTTCAAAGTAGTTGGTTGAAATTATTGACGAATCATTTTTATGGGGCCGTCTCTTTCTGGTATCTAAATTGCATGATAGAATGATGGTATGAACAAAATACTCATCATCGTTATGTTGGTTGTGGTGTTTTTCTATGTGGGTTGTACACAGACGGGTTCGAGTTCCTCTGGTGGGGGATCACAGAATCTTTCCAATGGCTCGGGCGATGCGACAGATATCACCGAGATCACTCCGGCCACTAGCAAGCTGAAGGACAGTTACGAGGTCAGCAGTTTTTCGGAGTATGTTTTTTTTCATAAGGAAGATACCAATATTCTGCTCGACTATAATTTTTTTCCAGCGGGGAGCGATATCTGCCAGCAGGCCGCCTACGATGCCCAAACAAATCCCAATGGGTGCAAACAGGATAAGACAGTGGAATTGCCTTGCGGGTATCAGGAGGCCCCAGAAGATGATCTGTTGTCGATCAGCTTGAACGCAGATCCCAACATCGCCACAACAGATTGTGCAGACAAAATCATTTTGGACATGAGTCAGGCAGAGTTTACAGTCGAGGGGTTGGTGTTCTCCTATGACGATACTCTGGACGTTTTTGTGGAAGATTTTGAATTCATGATTGCAAAAAAAGGGTTTGTTGACGCCGCCAGTGATGCCGTACTGGTTTTTGACTCAAGCGAGGCAGGGACCAATGCACCGCAAGACATAGGTCTGGAAACGGTGTATCAAAAAATCATTTCTCTCAGGGTGGGGAATCCATAATTGTAAGTCACATTATTCTGATGATCCATATACCCTTCAAGGGCACAGGTACCCTCAAGGGCACAGGCGATTCACGACCTTAAGCCCTGCGCCCTTAGCCTTAAACCTTGCGTATTATTGTCTTGAGCATATTTGATTCATTTGGCAATAGAGTCTTATGACCATATTTGCCAAGATCATCGATAAGGAAATTCCAGCCAACATTGTTTACGAAGACGATTTGTGTCTGGCCTTTCGCGACATCAACCCCAAGGCCCCCACACATATTTTACTGATCCCCAAAACGACCGACATCGATCGCATTGCCAATGCCCGTGCCGATCATAAAGAGCTTTTGGGACACATGATGTTGGTCTGCCGCGATATCGCCAAAAAGGAAGGCTTGAATGATTATCGTCTGGTCATTAACAATGGCGAGGGCGTCGGACAAACCGTATTCCATCTGCACATTCACATCATGGGGGGGCGGGCTTTTACCTGGCCGCCGGGGTGAGGGGGGGGAACGAAAGGACGAGGGACGAAAGGACGAGGGACGGTCATAGTCCAAAGACCAAAGTCCAAAGTCGGGAGCGGGTAACGGGTATAAGGCAAATGAATATTGAATATCGAGCAAGGAATATCGAATGTCGAAATTCCTTGTTCCTTATTCGATATTCGATCCCCCTTTGAGCTTTGAGCTTTTGGCTTGCTATGCGATCCACACGAACAGGTGATCATAATGAATAAAACTATTTTTTTTATTTGTGTTATTGGTGCGCTGATTGTCTCTAGTTTGTCCGTGGCGCAGGAGTACGATCCCTACACCCTTCCCGGGTTTCACAAATACCAGCAAGGTCGCTTGGGTTCTCGCCAGCAGGCCCGTGTCAACGAGATGCAAAAAAAATATCCCGATGGGTACGCTGTGCCAGGCCCGCTCAGTTATGCCGGGGGCGATTTTAAATCCTGGCAAGACAAATTTTATGCAGAATTTGTCTCGTTATCGGGGTTGAATGAAAAAGAGATTGCTTCCAAGGCAAAACGCTTTTCTCAGGCGTGGATTTTTCCTTTTGATTTTTCTGGAGGGAAGAAAAACATTCTCAACAAATTGCTCAAGCCCATGAAGGAAGGCCCTTTACGGCAGGCCTACGACGAAACAGGAGAGTACGATTGCAAGAGTGAAGATGCCAGGGGAAGACCATTGTATTCCGATTATTACCCCCCACGCTACAAGGCGGCCAAGGACCACATTGAGCTGTTTTCGTGCCGATCCGATCATGAAGGCATTCGCGTGTACAAAGTGGGTTACACAGGCTTTGAGGGACACAAAATTTCCGCCTACCTTTTTGTCCCCAACAATGCCAAAAACGCTTTCTATCAACAAGCCAAGGGGAAGGTTCCCACACTCATTTATTACCACGGTCACGAGTCCACCAAAGAAGATGCCGCGTTTAACCCCAAGAGCTATGTGCGTGGCATAGCGTATCACGCGGCGCTAAACGGTTTTCTGGTGCTGGCCCCTGATGTCCGAGGTTTTGGCGAGAGCAAACACGAGGAAAATCACCAGGCGATTGCCGATCGTCTGCATCGGCAAGGGTCTCATTTTCTGGCCGCGGCGGCCATGGACGCCATCTATGCGCAGGACTTTTTGGAAAATGCCAATCTGAGGGAGTTTGGGTTAAAATATCGGATCGATGAAAATTTTAATGCCATTGGTGGTGTGAGCATGGGCGGACTGATCAGCCTCATGGCGGGCGCCCTGGATAAGCGGTTCGAGGTGGTGAGCATGCAGGGTATCTTTTTGGGGTACGAAGTGTTGTTTTCGAAGTTTCATTGTCCTTGCTCGAAGATGCCGCGTCTGCTCGATCAGGCGAATATCTTTGATGTGGCCTTATTGGTGACTCCGAGAACCCTGCATGTGGGGATGGGGGCAAAGGACCCGTTTTATAATAACTATGCCAAATCAGCTATTGAGATGTTTGCCTATGATCTTACGGAAGCGGGTTACCCCATCTGTTATGGTCGCAACGATGAGTCTGGTTTGGGTTTTTTGAGAAACATGAGTGTGCGTGATAAATTTCAGGCGGGGGTTGAGTGTCCTCTCGTGTTGGAGATCGACAAGGAAGCGTCACACGAGGTCATTGGTTATGGGTACCAGTTTCATTTGTTTTGGCATGATTATTTATCCAAACTGTCAACAAAGGGTTTTCGATGAGAATCGTGTTGTCCCTCGCCGCCCTGTTCGTTGTCATGTTCTCTTTTTCTGAGGCGTCTGCCGCCGATTGGGAAACGTTGCGGCCCGGGATGCATTATAAGGTCTTCAAAGTGGATGATATGCCAACCCCGGTTGCTGTCCATGTCCTCAAGCTTGATCCTTCCAAGGTTGTTGTAAAGCCGGTGATGGGATCTCATAACATGATGGCACCGTCTCTGGGCTCCGCAACGGGTGCCCTGGCCGTAGTGAATGCCAATTTCTTTGATACCGAAGGAAAGGTCTTGGGACTGGTCAAGCAGGACGGCAGAACGATTCATGCCCTCAAACCCATTTCGTGGTGGTCGGTGTTTTGTGTGCAAAGAAACAAGGCAAAAATTGTGCACACAACGCGTTATCTCGATAACCAGTGCGAACAGGCTGTGCAGGCGGGGCCTCGATTGGTGGTTGATGGGGCCCTGACCGCGCTCAACGAAAAAATTTCGCGCAAGACAGCGGTAGGAATTAACGGGCACGGTGATGTTTTGCTGGTTGTGACCAACGGGGCGCTGCCGATCACGCGGTTTGCCAAATTGTTAGCGGAGTCAGAATCAAATGGTGGTTTGGGTTGCGTGCAGGCCATGAATCTGGACGGGGGCAGTTCATCACAGATGTCTATTTCGGGTGCTGCTCTTGAGGATCAGGTGATGAGTTATGTCACGTTTCCCGTTGGGTTGGGGGTGTTTGAGGAGTGAGGGGTGGTTATGGGAGAGACTGCTGTTTCGCGTAAAAGATTGCATCTACTCATATCGGGTATGGTGCAGGGGGTCTGGTACCGGGCATCCGCCAAGGACAAGGCCGAGGTTTTTTATCTGACAGGTTGGGTGCGCAATCTGCCTGATGGTCGCGTGGAGGTTGTGGCAGAAGGCGACGAGGAAAATTTGAAACAATTCATGCGCTGGGCGTGGGATGGCCCTCCCATGGCGGCGGTCATTGACATCCGGGCCCTGTGGGAACCGTACACGGGGGAATTTGACACTTTTAATATTACGGAGTGACTGCATTGATCCAAGTGAGGTTTTATGCTCATTATTTATCAGTAACACCCGTTGCCTCTTGAGATTGCCAATCTTCGTGATGGGCGCATGACGCCCGATATTATTTTTCGTGATCCCTGTTTCCTTGATTTTTTGGGACTGAAGGGAAGATTTATTTGGCGGTGTAAAAAATCAATATGAAAGTTATTCCAAACCAAACAATCACAGTTTCAAGGCTTAGCAAGAATCAACACACAGTCGATTCACTGCAAAAGTTACTTGAGGCTAATACTCCGGCATATCTTGAAATGACCGGACTACCGGCACGAGACAACGAAGCCGCAGAACTTTTTGACGAATGTCCCCCCAATATAAAACCCGATGAGAAAATTATCATGGGGCTTATGGTTGGAAATGACATCAAGGGGGTTGTTGATTTGGCTCCCGGTTATCCTGATCAGAGCACGGTGTTTTTAGGCCTTCTTTTGATCTCTCAAGAGTTGCAGGGCCACCAATTTGGTAAAAAACTCTACAACGCAGCAGAACAAGAAATCATGAATAGTGGGACGTTTAACAAAATCAGGTTAGCGGTGTCCGAAACAAACAAATCTGTTCTGACGTTTTGGGGAAAAATGGGTTTTGTGGCTACGGGAGAAAGAAAAAAAATATTGGATGATCGGTTTGATGTTTATGCGCTGATGATGGAGAAAAAAACAGGTGTGTAATTCAGGAGCTTTGTCATGAAAGAAAAAACCGACAACCAAGAACGTTCGCAGGTTATTCTGTACCAAACCGAAGACGGAAAAACTCGTGTTGAAGTGCGCTTTGAGCAAGAAAATGTTTGGTTGACGCAAAAAATGATGGCTGAATTGTTTGAAACCACGGTGGCCAATATCAACATCCATCTCAAAAACATCTTTCAAAGCGGAGAACAGCCACAAAATTCAGTTATTAAGGAATTCTTAATAACTGCCTCAGACGGTAAAAAATACAAAACTAAAATGTATGGGTTAGAAACCATTATTGCTCTTGGATTTCGCGTTAATTCTCTGCGCGGTACGCTTTTTCGCCAATGGGCAACAGATCGTCTCAAAGAATATATGGTTAAAGGCTTTACCATGGACGATGCCCGACTCAAACAAGGTGGGCACAAATCGCGCTTTTTTGAAGAACTCTTGGAACGGATACGAGACATTCGCTCAAGCGAGAGAATGCTGTATCAGAAGGTGACCGACATCTATGCGACCAGTATTGATTACAGAAAAGATGCCAAAGAAACAGATTTGTTTTTTAAGACTGTTCAAAACAAAATGCATTTTGCGGTGAGTAGAAAAACTGCCGCAGAGCTGATTGCAGAACGAGTCGACAGCAAAAAACCGCTGGTGGGTTTGACTAATTTTTCAGGCTTGCGTCCTATTCAGCGCGATATCTACATCGCAAAAAATTATTTGAACGAAGCGGAGCTTGAAATGCTCAATCGTATCGTTGATGCGTATTTATCATTTGCCGAAATTCAAGCCAAAAATGAACACGCCATGACCATGAAAGACTGGATTAGCAAGCTGGATGAGTATTTGACCCTTTTGGGGAAAGGCGTTCTAAGAAACGCCGGTACTGTGAGCGCAGAAGCGGCAGAAAAAAAAGCATCAAAAGAATATGAAAAATATCGCCACGAGCAGGACAAAAAATATATTTCAGATTTTGATCGTGAGGTAAAAAAGCTCACTGCAAAACCAGAAAAACCGAGGACAAAATGAAAATTGATGACCTTGTCAAAGTCGGGTTCCTACGAAATTGATCTGATGATAAAAACAATCCTTGTCCCTACGGGAGTGGCAAAAAATGTGGTTGTGTGTTTGGGTAAGGGGCTGTCTGGAAGAACCAGGGTACTGTCCTTAAAAGAGGGTAATAATGAGGGTAACACATGGTGTTGTTCAATGAAGGCGCAAAAATAAATTTCCGGAAAAGGCAGGAGCGGGAGTGATGGCCGTTGATGAAAAATGACAAACGGCGAAGCCAAGTTAATCAAAAAACAATGACGAACTTTCGCACATACGGTTCTACTCCTTATGGTATTGCTGTTATTCACGGAGGTCCCGGAGGCCTTGGGCAGGTGGCTCCGGTAGGCAGACGACTTTCTGAAATCGCCGGCGTTCTTGAGCCGCTTCAAACAGCCACATCACTCAAAGGCCAAATCCAAGAGCTTCACGATGTCATACAAGCCAACGCAACGGAACCCGTTACACTCATTGGTCATTCATGGGGGGCCATGCTCAGTGTTCTTTTTACTGCCGAGCATCCAACGCTGGTTAAAAAACTCATTCTAGTTTCGTGCGGCCCACTCGATCCAAAATATAAAGCAAACCATGTGATGCAAAACAGATTGGACAGGATGACTGAGAGCGAGAAGGTCGAGCTGGAATTAACCATAAAAAAACTCGATGATCCGGCTACCCAAGACAAGGATGCTGTGTTTGCCAAGTTGGCCGAAATGGCCACCAAAACAGATTCTTATGATCTCATCCCCAACATCAATGAATTGGTCACGGCGCAATATTCCATGTTCCTCAGTATCTGGCCAGAAGTGGAAGCCTTGCGAAGTCGCGGCGGTTTTGTAGGGGCGGTCAAAAAGATTCACTGTCCCGTTCTGGTCATTCACGGAGACCATGATCCACATCCTGCAGAAGGTGTAAAGAAAGTGTTTGAGGAGAATCAAAAACAATTTGAGTTTGTGTTGCTCAAAAACTGTGGCCACTATCCGTGGATGGAGAGGCAGGCGCATGAAAAGTTTTATGAAGTTTTGAAAAAAGAGATCAGATGATGAAAAGCAAAACAAATCTCCGCACCATCCCCGGCGTCGGCAAAAGCATCGAACAAGACCTGATTGAGCTTGGATACAAAAAGGTGTATGACCTGAAAGGGGCGGACCCACGACCCCAAAAAGCTCAAGTGGTGACAATGGTAGTAGGGAATAGGTCCTTACAATTTTCGTTAAGAGAGGAGACTTTATGACACAAGATCATTTACAATACCGTGAGCCGCGCGTGCTCATTTCTGCCGACCAGATTGGCACCCGCATTGATGAGCTGGCAGGGCAGATCAACCGCGATTATGCGGGCAAAGAGCTCATGGGAATCTGCATCCTCAAGGGGGCATCCCTGTTTTTTACCGACATCATTCGCAAGATCAACGTGCCTTTGCGGTGTGAGTTCATGGCCACGTCGAGTTACGGCAATGCCAAAAAAAGTTCAGGGGAGGTCAAGTTGGTGCTCGATGCCAAATACCCTCTCGAGGGACAGCACGTGATCATCTTTGAGGACATTGTTGATACGGGGCTCACACTCACTTATCTGGTGCATATGTTGCAAGCGCGTAATCCAGCGTCACTCAAGCTTTGTTCTTTGCTCACGAAACCAAAATGCCACAAAAAAGACATTCATGTGGATTACGTGGGGTTTGAAATTGGCAATGAGTTTGTGTTGGGGTACGGGCTGGATTACGAAGGCTACTACCGCGGTCTGCCGTATATCGGAATCATGGACTAACTTAATTTTTCGAGCAAGGCATCGTCGATCTCGAAGTTTGACCACACGTTTTGCACGTCGTCATTGTCTTCCAGACCTTCGATGAGGCCGAGCAGTTTTTGTGCCGTGTCTTCATCATCGATTCTCACCGTGTTTTTTGGAATCTTTTCGAAACAAGCTTCCTTGATGGTGATCCCGGCAGTCTTGAGGGCATCGTTAACAGCGTTAAACCCGTTAAAACTTGTGGTCACCACAAAGACATCGTCTTCACTGCCAATGTCTTCGGCACCTGCGTCGAGGGCCTTTTCGAACAGTTCTTCCTCACTGATCACAGAGGTGCTGACGCGGATGATGCCTTTTCGTTCGAAGATACGCGAGACGGCCCCGGTTTCGGCCAAACGGCCGCCTTTTCTCGAAAAACAATATCTGATCTCGGCCACAGTACGATTTTTATTGTCGGTCATGCAATCCACAACCAGCGCGACACCAGCCTGACCATAACCTTCGTACGAGATTTCCTCGTAGCTCTCACCCTCCAACTCGCCAGTTCCTTTTTTGATGGCGCGCTCAATATTATCTTTGGGCAGGGATTGCGCCTTGGCCTTTTCGATCGCGAGACGCAATCGGGGATTGGCATTGGGATCACCGCCGCCCAGACGCGAGGCCACAGTGACCTCCTTGATAATTTTTCCAAAAATCTGGGCGCGTTTCGCATCGGCGGCCCCTTTTTTGTGCTTAATGGTTGACCATTTGGAATGACCGGACATAGAGACCTCACGTGACTTTCGAATATTGAATATCGAACAAGGAATGACGAAGAAATGAAACAATCAACCAATATAACAATAAGTTAATCGTTCAATGATGTCTTGGATATTCGAAATTTCTTGTTCCATATTCTGCACGGCAAATTACCGGGCAGGCCCTTAGTAACATTACGGTTCAGGGGCTGTCAAAACAAACAATTGACCAGCGCTGGATCTTTTTTTAGGTGTCCGCGCATGAATATTAAAACCATTTTTATTGCGGTGATCTTGTTGGTGGTCTGTCTGTTTGGTTTGATTCCTTTTGCCAATGCGGGGGAAGAAACCAGTGCAGTCATGTCCAAGAGCTGTGATGAGGTCAAAATGAAAGAGTTGGCGGGACCGGCCTTGGTCAAATTGGAACCCAAGGAATGGGCCGGCGGTCTTAAAGGGTTCAACATCACCATCGACACCGACAAGCTTACCATGGCGGATCTGACCAAAAAGATGCTCGACGCGGGCTGTTTTAATGAGCCAGCGACTACTGCGCGGCCTTGATGATGGTTACAAAATCATGTGGCTTGAGTGAGGCTCCGCCCACCAGTGCTCCGTCTACGTGTTCGAGCGATAAGATCTCTTTGGCGTTGTCTGGCTTGACGCTCCCGCCGTATTGAATCCGCACCTTTTCCGCAAAAGACTTTGTGAAAACACCTGCCAACACGGAACGGGCGTGACGGTGAATTTCGTCAATTTGTTCTATTGAGGCGACCTTGCCGGTCCCGATGGCCCAGACGGGCTCGTAGGCGAGGACCAGATGGCCCAATTCTGCTTCGTTGAAACTCTTGATGGCCCCGGTAATTTGATCTTCCACAACAGCAAAGTGTGAATCCGTTTCTCGTTCCTCAAGGGTTTCGCCCACACACACAATGGGTTTGAGTTCGTGGCGCAATGCGGCCGAAATTTTTTTGGCAATCAATTCGTTGGTCTCATTAAAATACTGTCTGCGTTCGGAATGACCAATGATCACATAATTGGCCCCCGCATCTTTGATGAATCGTCCGGAGACTTCTCCCGTGAAGGCCCCCTGATCTTCTTCGTGCAGGTTTTGCGCCGCGAGGTCAATGTAGGTGTCTTTGGCAATCTGTGAGACCTGGGCGAGTGCTGTGAACGGCGGGGCGACCACCACATCAACCTGTCCGGGGAATTTGAGGGAATAATAAATACCCTGCACGAGTTCTTTGGCCTCAGTGAGGGTCATGTTCATTTTCCAGTTGCCTGCGATGATGGGGATGCGACTCATAGTGTTCACGTGTTCACGTGTTCACGTGTTCACGTATTTTCGTGAACCGGTGAAGATGTGAACATTATTGTTTGAGGGCTTTGGCAATTTCCTCGGCGATGATGTCCTTGATGTCGTCAGTCAATGCGTCCTTGGTTTTTTGTTCGGGCCTGGCGACAGGCCGGGGAATATCCCCAAGTTGTGCTTGTGGGCCCAGTCCCAATGTTTTTCTTTTGTCGAGCAGTGCTTGCCTGTCTTCAGCGGGCAGGTCCATCGTGGCTCCCAGATGCGAGGCGTAAAATTCTATTTTGGCCAGATGTTCTACGAGTTCGAGTCTCAGATAAGCCTGTTCCAGATCGTCACCAATGGCCAAAACCCCATTGCCCGCGATCAAAAACACATCGCCGATCATGAGTGCTTCATGGACGGCCACAGCATTTTGCGGTGAACCGGGCATTGAGTAGGGGGCAAGAGGAATGAGGCCGCCCAGAGACACAATGGCCTCGGGAAGCCGTGGTTTGATAGGTTGTCCTGTCAAACCGAAGGCAGTGGCAAACGGTGGGTGCGCGTGGATGACGGCCTGTGCGTCGGGACGCGCCTGATAGGCGGCCAGATGCAGGTTCAGTTCACCAAACGGTTTGCCCACACCGGCGGTTTTTTTCCCTTGGAAATCCAAAGTGATGATTTGTTCGGGTGTGATGAAGGCCTTGGGTACCGATGTGGGTGTGGCCAGATAACCAGAATCGATTTTGACCGTGAGGTTGCCATCGTGATTGGCCACAAAACCTTTTTGGTCAAGCCGTTGCGAATATTGCGTGAGGGCCTGTTTGAGGTAAGTGATTCTCTTTTGGGTCATAAACTTGGCTAACGGCCCACAGCCAACGGTCAACGGTCAACGGTCAACGGTCAACGGCCGGATTTCGGTTGTTATCGTGGGCTCGTGAGTTCGTAAGCTCGTAGGCTCGTTGTCACCCCAACTGAATCCCCGATTTGTTGGTCAGCATTTCGTTGAGTTTCATCAACACCCCTTCGGCCGCGGCGGCGGATGAATCCACTTCAGATTCCTTGCCACTGATAAGGAGTCTGCCTGTGGCCCCGTAGGGTTTGATGTCGATCAGTTTCACCTCGGCCGCTTTGAGGGCCTCGTTGCAGGCAATGGCCAGATACGCG
>CAZGMS010000041.1:0-23913 GCA_964526915.1 uncultured Nitrospirales bacterium | reverse complement strand
CCTTGGCTTCGGCGGGACAGGTCGGGACGACTGGATTTGAACCAGCGACCCCTTGCACCCCAAGCAAGTGCGCTACCGGGCTGCGCCACGTCCCGAAACTGTGGCAGGACCGCCCCCTTATCGTAAGGAGACAGTCTACGTCAAATGCTGTTTTTTTATGATGTCAACAATGGCGTTGTCGACCTCACGCATCTTCTGGGATATTTTACTGATATTCCTGATCGTCTGCGCCGCGTCTCGACCCACAATGCCGTTTGACCACGGAATACGCACCCCCCGGCTCGCCAATAGGGCGCTCTCCGCCGCGGCCACAGCGGCCGTCGCCATCTTGAAAGCACACCCCACCTTGGCCCCATCACAAATCTCGCCAACAATATTGCCCGCCATGTTGCCAATGGCGTCACTCACCACTTTTTCGTCCGACGATAACAAATAGGCAATCCCCGCCGCCGCGCCGATCCCCGCCTTGACCACACAACCACAAAGCGCGGAAAGCAGACCCACACTGGTCGTCATGTGCGCCGTGATGAGGTGACTGAGCGCCAAGGCCTCGGTCAACGCCTTCTGATCCCGTCTGATGTATTCGTTTGCGATAGCCACTGGCAAGATCGCCATGATGCCCTGATTGCCCGACCCGCTACTCGACATCACTTCCACCTCGTACCCGCTCATGCGCGCGTCGGCCGCCGCCGCCACCTGTTGTTTGATGCGAGTCAACACGCCCTGACCCAGATAACCTTCCTGACTCATGTTGGCAAACGCCGCGCCTATGCCCAAACCCAGTTTAAGCTTGAGACCCACTTCAGCCGCCTTGGTGTTAAGGGCAATGCCCGTGAGCAGGTACTGCCTGTCCTGAACACTCATCTTTCGTGCCATCTCTATCAGGTCCGCCAAACTGCAGTGATCAAGTCTTTGCGCGACAGTGCGCGATCGATTATGGGAAAGCTCGTTTTTGTCCTGCCACATCACCTGGCCGTTTCTGCGCACGAGGACAACCCTGTCGTGCGCTCCGCAAATGACGGCCTCACCCACGTGCCGCTCCTCTCCACACCGCGCAATCACGAGGGCTTCAATGAACACCTCTTCGTCGCGATCATCTGTTTCGAGCACAAGTTTTTTTTGTTTGATGATTTCTTTGGCCCGCTCCGCAATCTGCTTTGTGGCCGATTTCAACAAATTCATGCCATCATCCGGGAGCAAAAAAAGTCCCATAGCCGCCGCGATGTGTATGCCGCACTCACCGGCCGCGAGCGGGATGCCCACCGCCAAAGCGTTTTTGAAAATCGATCGCGAGGTCCTCACACGCAACAACTCCACCTCGCAGGCAGATTTGCGACAGGACTTTTCCCCTGCTTTTTTCCCTTTTTTCTTAACAGATTTTCCCAGCCAGGCGGGCAGACCATTCATGACGGCAGTTTTCGCCAAAGAGGTCGCCAGCGCGACCGCGGCCGGTTCGGTGCACCCCATGACCGGGAACGTGATTGATTTAATGAGAGGGTTCATGGATCGGTTCATAATGAGTCTTGCGCCAAAAACCAAGAAATGTTTGAACCGTAATGCGCCAGTCGTAGGCGAGTTTTGACTTTTGGGGTGATACGGGAAGCTATTATTTTGACGTGGCCTGCGAAGCAAGCCCTGCTTGCGAAGAGCGGCAAAAAATAGCGACCCGGAGCAGGACCCGAAAAGTCAAAACGCGCCATTGAGTGACTTTGACCCCACATTTCCCATCGACAAAAAATATTTGTTTCTGTCATATAGAGGCCACCATGCTCAGTGTCATTGAACTGCTTAACAAATACGACGTCGCGGGGCCACGATACACCAGCTACCCCACCCTCCCCGTCTGGGCCAACCAGGTGACCGCCGCAGATTATCAGACCAGTCTAAGCCAGATACGACGGGATGATCAGTTGAGCCTGTACGTTCACATCCCGTTTTGCGAAAACCAGTGTCATTTTTGCGCGTGTTCCCGCATCGCCACAACAGATCACTCCCTCAGCGCCAACTACGTTCACACTGTCATCAAGGAACTCGAACTGGTCGCCCAGAATCTTCAGAACACAAAAGCACCTGTCACACAAATTCATTTTGGAGGGGGGTCTCCCAATTTTTTGCACCCAGCAGAGCTCTCCCTCATCATGCGCGCCATCAACAAGCATTTTGATGTGTTGCAGTCCGCTGAGCTCGCTATCGAAATCAACCCCAAGACCACATCACCTGCTTTCTGTGCCGTTTTGGGACGCGAAGGATTCAACCGGGTGTCCCTTGGGGTGCAGGACTTTTCTGCCCAGGTCCAACAGCTGATCCATCGCCACCAGACAAGCGAGGATACCCAGAACACCCTGTCACAGCTGAAAACACACGGCGTCACGCATTTCAATTTTGATCTGGTCTACGGTCTGCCCGGTCAGAGTTTGCGGACATTTCAAACAACCCTCGAAACAGTTTTGAGTTTGGATCCCGACCGTCTCGCGATTTACTCGTATGCCCACTTGCCCTGGACTCAGGACAAACAGCGTTCTTTTGACGAACGGGATCTTCCTTCAAACAAACTCAAACTCAAACTTTTTTCCGAGGCACTGCAATTTTTGACCGCACACAACTATCACCAAATCGGTTTGGACCACTTCGCCAAAACAAATGATGAACTGTACCAAGCACTAAAGAATAAAACCATTCACCGCAACTTTATGGGTTATTCCACGCGAGCTCAGGCGCATCAAATCGGCTTGGGCGCCACCAGCATCTCTTTTGTAAACGGCAATTATTTTCAGAACGAAAAAAACGTTGTGGATTATCAGAACCTCATCGCCAAACAACAACTCGCCACAACCAAGGGGCACCTGCTGTCTCACGATGACACCATTCGCCGAGACCTCATTAACCAAATCATGTGTCACCAATTTGTGGACATCACGGTTTTTGAGAAGAAACACACAATTCATTTTGCCGACTATTTCAAAAACGAGCTGTTGCGTTTGAAAGAATTTGCCGCCGATGGACTGGTGACTCTCGACAACAACATTCTTGCGGTCACCCGGCAGGGACAAATCACGCTACGCAACATCGCCATGTGTTTCGATGCCTTCCTGCACCAAAGGGATGTCAATACCATCAAAACAAAATTTTCGAGAACGATTTAGATCTACCCATACTTCCGCACGACCCCGGTCACAACACCGGCGATATTGAGTTCAGACTGGGGATACATGATGGGATAATTTTTGTTGCCCGGCACCAGACACACCTTGCCAGATCGTTTTTCGTAATATTTGAGCGTCCAGTCGTTGTCGATCTGTGCCAACACAATGTTCCCGTGCTTTGCCGGCCGGCCTCGTTCCACAATGACCAAATCATCTTGATGAATGCCCGCATCAATCATGGAATCGCCAACCACGCGAAGCATAAAACTCGCCTGCGGGCGGGTTAACAGGTAATCATCGAGCGAGATAGTATCGAGCATTTCTTCCTCTGCCGGTGAGGGAAATCCCGCCTGGATCGTGCCAAGCAATTTTAACCCCCCCAAATTTTTGGGCACCAGCTTGCCCCCCGCGCTTTTGGCCAGCGCCCCCACATCGAGCAGTTTTTGCACCAGACGATACGCCGCGTTTTTGGATTGATAACCAAAGATTTTACACACCTCGGCATAGCTGGGCATGCGTCCTTGTGTGCGGAAAAAATCAAGAAAACCTTCTTTGACTTCGCTGAGTGAATGTTCCTGACGAGACATAAGGGCCTCCTGTGGATCGTGAATCGTGGATCGTGAATCGTGGATCGTGGTTCGTGAATCGTGGTTCGTGGATCGTGAATCGAAATTATAGTTGTCATTCCAGCGCAGGCTGGAATCCAAAAATTCAACATGCCCCATGGATCCCTGCCTCCGCAGGGATGACAGCTGAAACAAGTGAACAAATTGAACTGGTTGGTTTTTTTTGTGCCCGCATCTATCGATTCACGATCCACGAACCACGATTCACGAACCACAATTCACGATTCACGATATTGAACAATCGTTCACTTTGCAAGCAAAAAAACACGCAACCTTTCCAAAAAAATACCGATATACAGCCAGCGTACGCCTGTGTGCGTACATCGAGCAGTCCCTGTTGTCATGCTATTGTTGAATCAACAAAGAGAGGAAAAAAATGTTACGAGTATCACAACTTTTTTTCACTGTTTTTCCGCCACCCCCTGCTGTCGGAATGCCTTCGAAACCCCAACAAACAAGTGGAGAGAGTGTGCCAGAAGTTCAAGCCCCAGTACGGTTAAAAAAAATATATCATGCAGTGACATCAGCGAGACCAGCATTGCGTGCCGCAGCACAAGCGTTTGCCAGCAGGATGCACGCACCCGCGAAATTGGCTGGAACACAACCTGTGGGTGGTGATATGGTCGACAAAACAGGTGTACGCCAACAACCGGGGCCCGTTGATAAAAGTTCTGTGAGGCCAGCGCTTGCTTCAACAGTAAGTGAGCAAGATATGCTTGCTGGTTTAGAAGTCATGCGACAATTGTATGGTGCCGAGTTTGCGAGAACCGTTGCAAATCGATTGGAAGAATTGAGTTCCAAATTTCATAGAGTTGCTGTAGGCGTTGCTTATGCAATGTTTTGGTCTGATCCGGTGTTATCTACGAGAGAAAAAAGTCTTGTGACCATTGCCGCTTTGGTAGCCCAAGGGAAAGAAGAACAAACGAGAATTCACATGCGTGGTTTTTTGGAAAGTGGCGGTACAGTGGTTGAACTGGAGGCTGCGCTATTGCATCTTGCCATTTATTGTGGTTTTCCGGCGGCCATGAACGCCTTGAACCAACTTATGACCATTCGAGGAGAATTGGAGAAAAAAGGAAAAGCGGCGCCAATAGTCAAATGATTTCCTTCAACAGAATATAACAAAAGGAGAATATATGGGTGGTCAAGCTGTAATGGAAAAATTGTATGGGAAAGAATATGCTGACACTGTCATAAAAAGATTAAACGATCTTAATCCCGAATTTGCCAGAATCGCGTTAGAAATAGGTTATGACCAGTTTTGGGCTAGGTCAGTTTTGTCTACCAGAGAAAAAAGCCTGTTAACCATTGCTGCACTTATTGCTCAGGGCAGGGAAGAACAAACAAAAATTCACATGCGTGGTTTTTTAGAAAGTGGTGGAAAACTCATTGAACTGGAAGAAGCCCTATTACACCTGATCGTTTATTGTGGTTTTCCTGCCTCAATGACAGCCTTCACGCATCTTAATGCCGTCAAAACGGACATGGGTTTGTAACAGCATGAAAAAAACAGTGCTCATAATCCTTTTTCTGGTGATCCCATTGTTGTTTGCCACGGTATCGTTTATCAGTTATTTTTTATTAAGAAACACCCTCGTCCAGACTGAAGAGGCCAAACAAATTAAAGTCGCAGAAATCGTCGAACAGAATTTAAACATCTATTTTGATGGTCTCAAAAATTCCCTTGAGAATATTGCTCTGTCAAAAATCTTCATTAGAAGGTCAACAGATGATCAAGCAAAAATCCGTCATAAAACTTTGCCGGAAAAAATTGTCAAATCGGAATTTGTGCGTTTGCGAATGACAGGTTACCTAGCTGGGCCGAGAGAGTACCGTAAAACAGAGGAGTACGCCGGTGGAGCATTAAAGGCATGGCAGGTCTACAGGGGTATTCCTGATGTTGATCCATTTACCAACAAACCCTTGGCTGTGGAGGAACGTGAAATAACAAGAAATTTGCTGCGCTCGTTTCCGGATCTTCATTATTCTTTTGAAATGGATAATAATGGTGATCTGGTATTTTTAGAGCCTTTCGATATTCAGAAAGAAGCCTCAGCATACAACTATATTTTCAGAGATTATCTGCAAATGGTAAAAAAAACACGGAAAACATCCGTCTCAGAGGGGTACATCAGCCATGATATTGCACGAACGCAAATCATTACAGTTGCTACCCCAATCTTTGATGAAACCGGCAATATCAATTCTGTATTAGCTTTATCTGTATCTGCAAAAACATTGGCTCGTAGAATATTTAGGCCACTGAAAGAAACACTGGGGCTGACATATCAGAGCTATATCATGCTGATAGACAGGCATGGCCATGTTGTAGCAAACAGCAGAGGAAAACATCTGTATTTTCCTAAAAATAGTGTGATTACTGATAGCGACGACCAGGGAAACATTCGTCATTTGGGTTTTTTTAAAGACTTTACATGGTTTGACGATGTGCTTGAAAACGGTAATATATGGGAGAGAAAAACGAAAAGCTGGCAATCTGATTTATTGCCCAAGGTTACCACAAGTGTATATGAAAACCTGGATGCAGAAAGAGTTTTAGGCACTTTTATCCCAATCACATTTGGCATTAATGATGCCAGCGTCAATTGGGGCATACTCATAGAAACACCTGTTTCGTTTTTCTCACAAAGCACAAAAAATTTGACCCTGTTATTTATAGTAGTTGGGTTGAGCCTGTTAGGAATCGTGTTGGCACTTGCATTCATTGTCAATAAAAGCATCAGTTCTCTAGAGAGAGACATCCGCAACACAGAATCTGAGGGTGAAAAGCAAATCCGACAAACGTCACGTCAGGTAGCCCACGATATTCGTTCACCATTGACCGCACTGAAAATTGTATCAACCGATCTCAAAGATGTTCCCGAAGAGCATAGGTTACTCATTCGTTCTGCCGTACAGCGCATAGAAGATATTGCAAATGATCTTTCGGCAAAAAAAGATCCTGTCTCCATTTCTCATGTTTGTCAGGGAGAGGTTATCAGCAATCAATATCATGAGGAAGGACAAACGTCTGTTCAGCTTCTTTCAGCCGTTATTGAAACTTTGGTTTCGGAAAAACGTATCCAGTACCGCTCTCAGAGAGGGATTCAGATTGAGGCTGGCTTGGGCAGTGAGTCGTATGGGCACTTTGCCAAAATACAGTTAAAAGAATTCAAACGAGTGTTATCTAACCTCATCAATAATGCCGTGGAAGCCTTTGATGAAAATGGCCAGGTAGCTATCAGGATGAAGAGCGTTCGTGATGTTGTGGTAATTGTTATAGAGGATAATGGCAAAGGTATTCCCAAAGAAATTATACCAAAGCTCATGAATCAGGGTGTATCCTTTGGAAAAGAAAAAGGACAAGGACTGGGGTTATATCATGCCCATGAAACAATTAAATCATGGGGGGGGGATGTTAAGGTTGATTCTGAAGTTGGCAAAGGAACAAACATCACTATCACTTTACCCAAAACAAAAGAACCTGACTGGTTCTTACCAGAGCTTGTAGTGCCTGCATCACATATCATTATTCTCGATGATGATGATTCCATCCATCAAGTGTGGGAGAATCGGCTAACCGCCACCGAACGACACACAAGCTCTGTTATCCATTTTAAAGACCCTCAACAACTGATTGGGTGGTACCACAACAATTTCCCGCATAGGCAATCCCCCAATCTTGCCATGTTGTTCTTGTGTGATTATGAGCTTATTGACTCCAAAAAAACAGGGCTAGATGTTATCGAAGAATTAAGAATAGGGAGCCAATCTGTTTTGGTAACCAGTCACTATGAAGAAGATGGGATCAAAGCAGAATGCGCCAAACTGGGCGTGAAAATGATCCCCAAAAATCTTGCGGGGTATATTCCAATAAAACGTATTCACGTGTTAACGACTTCAGGCGTTCATGAGCGAGTCGTCGAAATGAGTTCTCAAGGGGATTTGGAAGCAGAGAGGAACCCAGTTAACGCGACAAACCCCAATGTGAGCAATCTCCCCACATCGGACTGTCGAGGTGCCACACATCGCCAAAACATAGAGAAACACATAGGCACAGGGGTTAAAAAAACGAAAACAATTCTCATTCTCAATGATGAGGCTGGAGTTTTGTTATCTCTTAAAATCATCTTTAAAAAGCAAGGACATGTGGTGCTTTGCGCTACTAATGTCTCTGAGGCCATTAAGCTCATGTCAGAACATACAGTTGATTTGGTAGTTTCCGATATCAATTTGGGACAGGGCACACCTGATGGTTTTGAATTCATAAAGCGTGTGCGGACCAAAAATGACACTGTGCCTTTTTACTTTCTATCGGGGTATTGTCCTCATGAATTTGAAGCAAAAGCACTGGCCAACGGCGCAACGGGTTATATCCAAACCCCAGCCAGTCAAGAACAGTTGTTGGCATTATTGAATTAATTGGGGAGTATTATACGATACTTGACAAAATTCAGAATCTCACAGAGGACACATCTATGCCCGACAAAAAACTATCCCACACCTTCGCCCTTCCCGTTTTCTGTTGTCTTTTCCTGCTCATCACCACACAGGCCAGAGCAAACGAATCAGCGACCATCGAAGACATGGGACCTGAACCAACGACACCCGTCTACCACCTCAGCCTGGAACCTGAGGTTGATCAAGACGACACAACCCCCACAGCACAAGCGTATTATAAAGAACTCAAGTCCACAGTAGACCAAATCCTGCACCGAAAGATCAAAAAAAAGTTGTATCAAAAAGTTTTCCCGCAGGACCTTCTGCAATCGCTGTACGATGAAAATGTCATTGAACCCGTCGATGACACGTCGATTTGAAGAGAGTGCTCATGCCTCTCATAAACAATCACACTGTTTAATCCTTGTTCTCCACCAATCAATATTACGTGTTTTTTCAGTCACTATTATGCCTGTTCCCAAAGACTATTCTTCCAAAACCAATCAACGCAACATTTAACCGTCTCTCTCAAATCTTGGTCTGATGTCCCCTTGATGACAAATATGGCGGCCGCATCACAACTGTTTTTTCCACCGGAATAGCTCACATTCTCCTTTGCCAAAACATCATACTTGATAACACCATCCAAAGGACAAGCCTTCACCGCAGTTCTAAACACTGCCTCCTTGGGCGATAATAAAATAGACCCCGTCAACATAGGGACAACTGCGTTCTTCTGCTTCAACGTATCAGCATCTACCAAATCAGGATTCCATTGAAGGGTAACTGCCAATTTCAAAATGTCTATGTTGAATGCATGATTCAGCGCTGTCCACATGCCACCACCGGGGGGACGCACTGCAATCTCACAAAGAGTAATTTCACCGTCTCGATCAATAAAAACTTCACTATGAAAAACTGTATTTTGAGGGGTTGGTAACACTTTAAGCAATTTATCAATGTACGAAACCAGTCTCCTGCGAACTGAACTATCCCGATCAAACATAGTGGATGACCAATAACCATTTATGCCAATATTCTCCATGTCAGCATGTGCATTGTAACGCCCGGGGGAACACATAACTAGTTCGCCACGAACCACAACCCCATCCACATTAAAAAAATCCCCCTCTACATACTTTTCAACATGATAAGATTGTGTATAACCATTGCCTCTGATGTCACCCGCCAGATTAAACTCCACAAAATTCCGCAAATCTGCCTCAGAACGCAAAGCTCTTGCGTTAACAGACCCCGCGGCCGCTATGGGCTTGACAAAAACAGGGTACCCATGCGTTTCAATAAATCGATGTAGATCTGTAACCATTTTGATGGGTGAAAAAGCGGGAGTTTTTAGTCCACCGCGTAATGCCACTTCCTTCATTTTGACCTTATCTCGAAAAACCAACGCGCTATCAAATCGTTGCCCAGGAATACCCAGATAGTCTCGCAACTTGGCCGCCCGTAATATTTCTAATTCTCTAAAAGAGACTATGCGATCGATTTTATATTTTCTATGAAGTTCTATCGCATCCAGTTCAACTTGACCGTTGATAAAATAATTTTTGTATTTCTTGATCAGTTGGTATTTTTCCCAAATATTCTGCGAAATGTGGGAACACGTTTTTTCAACCTCTTCTTCATCCATAAAGACAAACAGATTGTTTTCTTCGTACAGCAACCAGTCATGATAAGGCATATGATCAAGTTGATGTCCTCCCAATATTAAGATGTTCACAACGCCCCCCTTTCCACCATTTTTGTTTCAATGTTTCTTGCGTTTGCAAATTTGCCAAGCAACTCACAACCCAATGCCATGGTGTCAGACACACCATCTGGGCCCGAGAAAGAAATCACAATCATCAACAATTTCTTTGTCTGTAGTGTGATCATGGACCGAACTGAATCACTAGTAGGACTCCCAAAAGGTCCGTGAGCGTCAAAGAACGTGGGCAGTTGGCCCAAATTCACAATCCCCTTACCAATTCCGGGGTAGCTGTCTCCAGTTTTTCCTATTCCAAAATACACGGGCGACATCAGTTTTTCGGTAGAATATGCTCCGACTGAAAAATGACTTTGCAATGAAAGAAGGTTATTAATATCTACCACATTGTTGACATAATACAGACCCTTTCCCTGTGCCAACCGACGCAATAGTGCCTCAGCAGATCCTCGGTATCGTGCTGGATCATTCCCAATGGTCTTATAAAATTTTCGCAAAGCACTGATTCGTGGCAAGTCAACCAAGGCATTGGGTAAATAATGTTGCCTTATTGACTCGTTTTCCATCAAGGAAACAAATGAAGAATCTGAGGGAGCAACCACAACGTCGCTCGTAATGCACCCCAGCACAATATCTGAAGATAAGGACATGATTTCCGGTGTCAAAAAAATATCGATCATAATAAACACTCCCTGGTTCTTTGAACAATTGTCTGTGAGTTGGTATAAACCACACCTATGGTTGATAGTGGTAGAGGATAAAGATTAACCTGTTGGTCTAAAAACTTGCTGGTAATCCAGTTTCGATCAAACGCCACCGAATTGAGACCTTCGCTTGATGTAAAACGAACACCCATGGCGTCTGTTCCACAGGTCAGTTGTTGATAACGACAACGGTGGTAATAATCAAATCTGGCCAACGTACTTTCTGCACTTGTTTTATATGTACAAATCAGAAATGGTGATTTTGTTTTGATGAGACTATCTATTGCCAACTCTATTTGTGACATGTTTCCCATGCTATTGAATGGGTAAATAATTAAATTGTCTTCGGATAATGCCGCAAAAGGTTTTGCATCTTCAATCGCTTGATCCAGACAACAGGCATCGACCTGCCTGAACTCATAACGATGGTCATCATATGATTTTTGACGTGCTATTAAAGCCCCCTCTTGCAAATAGGTCTCAACCACGTCGATCCCAAGATATTGCCGTCCTTTCTTGAGCACCACATCAAGATACCTCCCCTGCATGCACCCCACTTCCGTCACCACCCTATGATCTTCCAAAGCAAGATTAAAAAGGGCTTTTTCAGCAAGCAAATAGTGATGTATTTGTTCTGGGTAGTTATCCTCACAAATAAGCTTAGTGCCCAAACCAGATTGATAAAAACCATGTGTTTTCACAGGCACCCCTCTGCCACAACGTCAAACATTCGTTGTTGCGACATTGACAACACTTCATGTCTTCTATTTTTTGTGCGATATTTAACTTGATATTGCCAAGCAGTATTCTGGACTCTCTTGTACTCATAGTACAATTCTTTGATTTCAAACAAATCACATAATGTTGGCGGTTGTATTCCTGGTAATAGGTATTTTTCTGATGCCTCACCAAATAATTCAATATAAAGAGGCAAACAGGGACTTTCCTCACTTGTGCCCCACTCGGCATATTGATAATTGGCACCATCATCACTCCCCTGCAAAGGGTGTTGCGTAGCGATATTCATGCTGACAACATTTGGTCTTCCATATTTTTTTGCCATCTCAATCAGGTGCCGTAACAATCCGCAACGATTTATCTGTGATTCGCCAAGTCCAAACATAACTGAGACACCACATTTTAGGTTGTTTTCTGCAATCCATTGCAGGGCCCGTGCATTCTTTTCAAGCCATGCCTCCTTTTGATTATTTTTGCACAGCCCCTTAGCTATGTGATCACTTCCTGTTTCCAAACCCCAAAAAATATATTCCAATCCTTTTTCCTTGAGTTGCTTAAGAACAGGCTGTGTGCTTTTTTTTAACAACCCATCAATTGTCAATTGGCAACCAAAAGACAGATGAGGATCATGAAGATCAAGCAGTTTCAAAAAATGCTCCAAATGCCGCTCATTCCCATTCAGCAAAATGGAATCTTCAACAAAAATGCTTGCCGAATCACCTTTACCGATTTTTCTGGCAATACTCATAAAATCTTTAAGTAGATTATAGGGCGCCTGTTCGGGCCGAGAGGCTTTTCCGTTAACCGCAACTCTCTCGCTACAAAAAGCACAGTTGTGAATACACCCCTTACTGATATATGAATGGGCGTGAAAAGTGGCGGGAGTATCAAAAACATCAAAATGGCTCTCCGTAGCAAACAAATCAGTCGTCGCCATTATCTGCGAATAATCTATAGGGTTTCCCCAGCTTTGAATGGTCGCTATTTTTTCATTTTCAACACGACCCGCAATCCACTTTCCATCTGCTATCAACAGCTGATCCCACACATCATAAAACTTTTTAATAGGCATTTGATGTTGAATGAGGCGTCCCAACATCTCACCAATTTCTGCAATGATAGATTCGCCATCTCCGGCTATGACCAAGTCGAATACACGTGGAATTGTATATTCTTTCATTAACTTTAGGGGGGAACCAGGATGATGCTCAACTGCTCCGTTTTTTACATATATAGTTTCGAGAGCATGCTTTCCACCAAGAACAACAAATACATTTTCCTGCAAAATATCTTTTGCAATCTTGGCAAGTGCCACAGCCCCTGGGAAAGACAAACTCATACTACCTATTAATAACAGGTGCGGCTGAATTTCTTTTAGTTTCCTGATAAAGATTTCTTTTTCACTAGATAAATATGACAACATCTGAATCGAGTGATTACGACCGACCTGAGTGCGCCAGTTGCTTTGAGCCCAATACCCAACTCCCTTTTCTGCATGAGTAGCGGCCAGACGTACGGCATTGAGTAAACTGAACGGCACACGACTATCAAGGCTGTGAATATTAATGCCACCACAATCCGAAATCCAGTGTGGTGCCGCAACAGCCATAACACGAAATCGCTCACCATTATTTGGTAAGTATCGCGACACGCTGTGACAAACATTATCAAGCTCTGTCTCTATTTTTTCGGCGACAGCCAATTTGTAATCATTCATGAGCACAAACAGATGCACAACCTATGCCAAGACACAAAAATATTATACGTAGATTTTTCAACGCATTAACACAGCGCTCGTGTCAATTTTGAATACTGTCTGTCCAATATTCTGCACATGTGTCACAGAATGAAGACAGAAATGTTCTAATGAAACCAAGTTACATCTCACCCGCTAAATGTTTACAATGATGGTCTTGGAGAAAAGCAACGATATTCCTTGACCATATCTCGTGGCAAATTTAGGTTTCTTCGACTATGACAAACCAAAAAGCCCCCTCCGCCCTCAAATTGGGCATAGATGTTTTGTGCGAACAACACATTGCTGATTTGAAAACTCAAAGAGTGGCCCTCCTCTCTCACGCCGCCGCGGTCAATGCCCAGCGGGAATCAACACTCAGGGTTTTGTGGCAACACCCGCTGGTAAATCTGGTCAAACTCTTTGCCCCGGAACATGGTTTTTACGGTACCGCGCAGGACATGGAGGGTGTCAGAAACGAGAATGACCCCTCCACAGGACTCCCCATCATCAGCCTGTACGGCAATTCGCTGGAAACTCTTTCTCCCAAAGAAAAAGACCTCGCGGATATTGATGTCCTTGTTTGTGATCTGCAAGACATTGGTTCCCGTTATTACACGTTCATCTATTCCATTGCCCTGTGTCTGACCGTTTGCGCCAAACTCAAAAAACAGATCGTCGTCCTGGATCGCCCCAATCCGTTAAACGGCGTGGCCATCGAAGGCAATATTCTGGATCCCGCATTTTCCTCATTCGTCGGGCTCTATCCCTTGCCTGTGCGGCACGGGATGACCGTGGGAGAAATGACAAATTACGTGAACAAAACGCAAGGCATCGACTGCGATCTGACCGTCATCCCCATGCAGGGCTGGGAAAGAATCCTTTACTGGGACGAAACAGGACTCGATTTCATTCCTCCTTCACCCAACATGCCCACACTCGGTACAGCATTGGTGTATCCCGGTATGTGTCTGATCGAGTCCACACATGTCTCAGAGGGCCGTGGCACCACCAAGCCGTTCGAGTGGATCGGCGCCCCCTACATGCATGCGCAAAGACTCGCGGATGAATTGACTGAGCAACAACTCCCTGGCGTATTTTTCAGACCCATTCATTTCACACCCTGTTTTCAAAAATGGGCCCGCGAAGAATGTCACGGCGTGCAGATTCATGTGACCGATCGCCACACTTTTAAATCGTATCTGACGGGCCTCACGGTCTTGGCGACCATCATCAAAAAATACCCGTTCAACTTTGCCTGGCGCGAAAAACCTTACGAATTTGTGACGGACCGGCCCGCCATTGATCTGTTGACGGGGGGCTGTGACTTCAGGGAACTCGTCACCAACAAAAAACCGACAGGTGGTTTTCTGCAGACATTTGAAGCGGATGAAAAGAAGTTTGCAAAATTGAGACAAGAATATTTGCTATATTGACAAATGATTATTGAAGACAGCGCCCTTTACCCATAACCCATTACCCATACTGTCACTGCCACAACCCCTCCAACACCGGCACCCAATAGTACGGCAAGTACAGAACCTCGGTGCCAGAGACTTTGTCGTGATCGATAAGAGATTCGTTCACAAAGATTGCCCGCTGGGGTTTGTAAGTTTTAATAAAACTGTGCAGACTGCGCGTCAGTTTTTTTGGTCTGGCCTCACCAAACTTGATCACGATGGGGACCAGGAATTTTTTGCCAGACTCCACCACAAAATCCACGTTCGTACCCGTGTTGGTCTGCCAGAACAAAAGCTTGTTTTTGTAATTCAGGTTTTTGATGAGTTCGCCGCACAAGGCGTTCGTGATGCCGTTGGCGCTGGTCGCAAGAATGTGGTTGCGCCTCTGTTCGCTGACCAGATTGAGGATGCCCGAATCGCCAAAAAAAGATTTTTGAGCCTGTTTGATCTCTCCCGATTTCTTTCCCTTAAGCGACCCCATTGCGTACAACAAAAAATTGTTTGTCAAAGAGGCATGGTATTTTTTGATCGTGATCGGACTGGCCTTCAGCAAATCACTCAATTCTGAAAAATTGACGAGCCGATCCACCTGCGATGACAACACCTTGAATAATTGTTTGATCAGTTCGGGTTTGTCGATCCCCTGTTCAGACAGCGCGCGCGGCTCAAAAAAAGCGGTGTAAATATTTTCTATTTCTTCGAAACGTTTTTCCCTGGCCACCAGCAATACGCGGGGGTACCCGCCAAACAGGGCTGTTTCGTAAAACCTTTCCTTGATGAAAGCACCGTATTGTCGATCCATCATTTTGATGTCGGTGAGCTGGCCCTTTTCCATGCTGGAATATATGTTTTTACGCACCTCCTCAATCAATTGGCCGTCGTGAAAGCCTGCCCACTCCACTGTGCTGATCGGATACAGGTTCGTGATCCTCATATTGCGCTGATCCAGCGCGACCATATTTTCGGGCACATCAATTTTGTGGTCAGCACATGCCACGACTTTAAAAAATGGGTGATGTTCGATGATTCGTGAAAAAAACGAAAGGGGGTTCCGAACAGAAGCCATGCCATCAAAAAAAAGATAAGTCACATTTTCTGTTCCCGTGATGGAGCGAATGTTTTCACAAAACAACAAGGGATCTGCCAGCCACTTTGCCTCCTTGAACCATTCACAGGGAATATACACAATGTGTCGGGGAGAAACTTGTTTCTTAAGAAGAAGGTGCAACATGAGTTGGTGCGCAACGGTTGTCTTGCCAGCATGCCTTGATCCCTGAATAATTTCTATCCCCCTGCCCGTCAGTCGTTCCTCCAAAAATCGCACCTGTTTCCGCAAAACAAAGGTACCTGGCACCTTAATTTCATAGTCCTTAACTGGGGCTCCTGCGTCATTTGGTGTTTTTACTGATAACATATAAAAAGCATTTTAACTTAGTTATTTATATATCATTTATAGAATAACAAACATTGAATTGATTTGCAATATATATTTAACATAGTTTGTCGCATACTTAAAAATAACTTCATTTATTGAACCGTTGACTATTGACAACTCGTAAAGCAAACCTATATTCAGCCGAGCAAAATTGGGACAGGCATTTTGCCTTTGGGCAACAAACCTGTGGGTCCCAATAAAACACATAGGGTTTTTTGATTATGAACCGTTTGGTTTCAGTATCGTGTCGATAGTTTCTACAAGGGACTAAGGACCGATCACCAAGACCAACCCAAGGAGGTAACGAATATGACAAGCACACTCAAAATTCGTCCTTTGCATGATCGCATCATTGTAAAGAGACTCGAAGAAGAGCAGAAAACAAAAGGCGGGATCATCATCCCAGATTCGGCCAAGGAAAAACCCCAAGAAGGTAAAGTTTTGGCTGTTGGTAATGGTAAAACTTTGGAAGATGGCAAGGTATTGCCTCTCGACGTCAAGGTAGGCGACAAAGTTCTCTTTTCCAAATATTCCGGCACCGAAATCAAAATTGATGGCGAAGAATACCTCATCATGAAAGAAGATGATGTTCAAGCCATCGTGGAATAACCTTTATTAACATTGTACATCGTACACGATACGGTCGTACACACAAGAATGGAGTCAATTTATGGCAAAACAAATTATTTTCGACGAAAAAGCCAGACAAAAAATCCTGGCTGGCGTCAACATGCTCGCTAACGCAGTCAAGGCAACCCTGGGCCCCAAAGGCCGTAATGTTGTTTTGGACAAATCGTTTGGTTCTCCCGTCATCACCAAGGACGGCGTGACCGTGGCCAAAGAAATCGAACTCGAAGACAAGTTCGAAAACATGGGCGCTCAAATGGTCAAGGAAGTGGCCTCCAAAACCAGTGACATCGCTGGCGACGGCACCACTACCGCCACCGTTCTGGCCCAAGCCATCTACCGCGAAGGAATCAAATACGTTTCCGCCGGGCATAACCCCATGGCCATCAAACGCGGTATCGACAAGGCCGTTGAAGCCGTTGTCGCCGAACTCAAAAACATATCCAAGCCCGTAAAGAACAACACCGAAATCGCTCAAGTGGGCACCATTTCGGCCAATAACGACGACACCATTGGCAAAATCATCGCGCAGGCCATGGAAAAAGTGGGCAAAGAAGGCGTCATTACCGTTGAAGAAGCCAAAGGCATGGAAACAAATTTAGACGTGGTCGAAGGCATGCAGTTTGACCGCGGCTACCTGTCCCCCTACTTCGTCACGGATCCCGAAAGAATGGAAGCCGTTTTGGAAGACGCCTACATCCTCATTAACGAAAAGAAGATCTCCAACATGAAGGACCTTCTCCCCGTGCTCGAAGGCGTTGCCAAAATGGGCAGACCCCTGCTCATCATCGCCGAAGACATCGAAGGCGAAGCCCTGGCGACCCTCGTGGTCAACAAATTACGCGGCACCTTGCAGGTTTGCGCCGTGAAGGCCCCCGGTTTTGGTGATCGTCGCAAAGCCATGTTGGAAGACATTGGTATCCTTACCGGCGGCGAAATGATTGCCGAAGAACTGGGCATCAAACTCGACACCATCGGTCTGGATTCGCTGGGTCATGCCAAGAGAATCGTGATTGATAAAGAAAACACAACCATCATCGACGGCGCTGGCAAGAAAGAAGCCTTGCAGTCCCGCGTGAACATCATTCGTCAACAAGTCGAAGAAACCACATCCGATTACGATCGCGAAAAACTCCAGGAACGTCTCGCCAAACTCGTTGGCGGCGTTGCCGTGATCAATGTCGGTGCGGCCACAGAAACCGAAATGAAAGAAAAGAAAGCCCGCGTGGAAGATGCACTGCATGCCACACGCGCCGCTGTCGAAGAGGGGATCGTCACTGGCGGTGGCGTTGCTCTGCTGAGGACTCTCGGTGCCTTAAAGAACGTCAAGGTGACCGAAGAAGAAGCCTATGGTGTGAAAATCATCGAAAGAGCCTTGCAGGAACCCTTGCGTCAGATCGCTGTGAACAGCGGCATCGAAGGCGCGATTGTGGTCAACAAAGTACTCGAAGGCAAAGACGCCTACGGTTACAACGCCCACACGAACGTCTACGAAGACCTCATCAAGGCTGGCGTCATCGACCCCACCAAGGTGACTCGTTACGCTCTGCAAAACGCGGCCAGTGTGGCAGCCCTCATGATCACCACCGAGGCCATGATTGCCGATAAACCCGAACCCAAAGAAAACACAGCGCCCGCTCACGGTGGCGGCGGTGGGATGGGCGGCATGGGGGGTATGGGTGGCATGGGTGGCATGATGTAATCGCTTTTGCCAAACACCTTTAACAAAAACCCCGTCAACCTTTCTGGTTGGCGGGGTTTTTTTATTCCCAAATCAATTTTCTCAAATCAAGGTGCTGTTCAGTTCGTTACACGATCAACCTCGGGTTGATCGATGTCGCCATCTTTATTGGCATCGATTCTTTTTTCCGTCGGGGTATCGATCGGACCTGTGTGGCTCTGAACTTTATATTCCTGGGGCTCCACATGACCATCGCGGTCTTTATCTGCCTTGACTTCCCAAGGCTTGTCAGCCGTGTTATCCGGTTTTTTATCTTGGGGATGGGCAATACGCCACTTATGGGCTTCCTGCGCGTCAATGTGTCCATCACGGTTTGAGTCGGCCTGTTGTTCCCATGCCTGATCCACCTGACTTTTTTCCTTGAAGGCCTCACTCTTCTCTCCTCCCGATTTGAATTGCTGGGCCTCTTTGGCATCAACATGACCATCGTTATTCGTATCCATTTTCTCTTCTTTGGGTGTGTCCACGCGATGCTTGGCCTTGTTTTTTTCCTTGTCATCAATCACGCCATCATCATTACGATCAATTTTTTCTTCTGCCTTGGTATCGACAGGACCGCTGTGGCTCTTATTCCACTGATCGGCTTCTGTAGGCTCAACACGGCCATCGTTGTCCTTGTCCATTCGATTCTCTTTCGGGTTATTCACCTTGCTCTTGTCGTACATGATTTCTTGTTTGTCGATATCGCCATCCCTGTTTTTATCGACTCTTTTTTCATAGGGGGTGTCTATGGGACCGGTGTGGCTAGCTTCTTTGTATTCTTGCCTGCCCACAATGCCGTCCCTGTTATCATCGGCCTTTCTTTCCCACCGTTGGTCAACCTTGGCATTGGGATTGGGATGTTGTTGTTGCATGTGATGCCCCCTGCCTTGTGGCGGCAGTTGTTTTTTTGGATGCGGCTTGGCAAAGGCCTGAGCACTCAGACCCAAAAAAACGACTAACACTATAAAAACAAGAATCTTTTTGAACATAATAAGCTCCTTTTGGTTAATTCTTACACCCTGTATTGACGTAATGTCCACTGTTTTGGTTCATTATATTCTTGTCGGTCACGAAAAAAAACGATCCCCTATCAATACAGGGGATGTTTGCCATCCAAAGATTTCATTGCGTGCACAAAACAACTGATCTAGAAAAAGTCCATGCCCGAAGAACTGCTCCAAATCACTGACCGCGAAATTCAGGAATGCACACTCCATCTGCAAAACCTCATCCGCATCAACACCACAAATCCTCCCGGCAATGAACTCGAAGCGTGCCGTTACTTGTCGAAAATTTTTAAAAAAGAGAGCATTCCCTACAAAATCATAGAGCCCCTGCCAGGCAGAGGCAACATTGTTGCCTGGTTGGATGGCGATGGTTCTCATAAACCCTTGCTGCTGAGCAGTCATTTGGATGTGGTTTCGTGCGAAACCAGTTTGTGGACCAAGGATCCCTTTGAGGGGATCATTGAAGACGGCTTGATCTGGGGGCGCGGCGCAGTCGACATGAAGCACATGACTGCCATGGAACTCGCCATTTTCCTCAAGGCCAAACGCAACAAACTCAAGCTCAAACGAAAACTCATCTTCGCGGCTGTCGCCGATGAGGAATCCGGTTGTGATTATGGCTCCAAGTGGCTCGTTAATTCTTATCCCGATCTCATTCAGGCCGAGTATGCCTTGGGCGAAGTCGGCGGCTTCAATCTGAATATCGATGATCACACCTATTACCCCATCGGCATTTCCGAAAAGGGACATTGTCGCCTGCGCATCATCTCTCAAGGTGAAGGCGGACACGGCTCCCTCCCCAGCGAAGATCAGGCCATCGCCAAGATTGGCTTGGGGGCGCACAAACTGGCCACTGAGGTTTTCCCGTTTCATATTTCTGAACCTGCCAATGCCTTTGTGGAGGCCTTGGCCAAAGACCAGGGACTGGCAAAAAAGATCATCCTCAAGGGAATCCGCAAGGCCAACACCTCCGAGTTTATCCTCTCAAAACTTTTTCCGGACCAAGCCAAGGCAAAAAATTTTCACAACATGTTTCATAACCTGGCCACCCCCACAATCATTCGCGGAGGCAATAAGGACAACGTCATCCCATCGCAGGCCGAACTGTTTCTCGACGGGCGCATCGTGCCGGGACAAAATGTGGACACGTTCATTGCAGAGTTAAAAGACATCATCGGGGACGGGCATCAGATCGAAATCATCAAGGCAGATAATCCGGTGACCATGGATTACGACAACGCGTTTTACGGCACACTCAAGACCTGCATCGAAGAAGCCGACCCCGGTGCCAAGGCCATCCCTTTTCTGATCCCCGGTTTTACCGATGCACAGGCCTACAATCGCCTGGGCATCAAGTGTTACGGTTTTGCACCGACCAAGCTTCCCTCTCACCTCAATTTTGCGACGCTCTTTCATGGACACGATGAACGTCTGCCGATCAGCTCTCTGGGCTTCGGGGTCAGGGTGTTGTGGGAGGTTCTTTTAAAAACGTGTTCGCGTGTTTAGGTGTTCAGGTGTTAACGACAACACTCAAATACGTAAGCACGTGAACACTTGAACACGTGAACACGATTCTTCCCATTGAATTATACTCAGCCGTTCAAGTCCGCGATCTCGATAGACTGGCCACCACGGCGCACAACATTCCCGGATACACGCTGATGACCAGAGCCGGGGAGGTGCTCACAAATACCGCTCAAACCCTTTGGCCTGGCGCGCAAAAGATCGTCGTGGTCTGCGGTGGCGGCAATAATGCTGGTGACGGGTTTGTGGCGGCACGTTTGTTGGCCCAGACGGGTAAAGAGGTTACGGTCGTCTTGTTGTCACCCCCCACGCAACTCAAGAATGACGCCAAAACCGCCTTTGATGCTCTCAAAGGAACCAGCGCACGATTGGCAAATCCTGTCGCCGTCTCCCTCTCAAAATATGATCTCATTATCGATGCCGTTTTTGGATCAGGACTTGATCGTCCGGTCGAAGGAGAGTTTCGCGAAATCATCATTGCCATAAACTGCGCAAACAAACCCGTTTTGAGTGTGGACATCCCGTCCGGAATTTCCGCGGATACGGGAGAGGTGTTGGGCGCGGCTGTACGGGCAGATGCCACTGTCACCTTTATGGGACTCAAACGAGGCCTATTCACCTGTGCTGGTCCGGACTACGCCGGCAAACTTTTTTTTGATGCATTGAACGTCCCTCCTGCCATCTACAACAACTTTGATTGTGATGTGACACGGTTGCATTTTGAAGCCTTACAACGCCTGTTGCCTCAACGTAAAAAAAATTCTCACAAAGTCGATTTTGGTCATGTGCTGGTTGTAGGCGGCAACACAGGAATGATGGGCGCGGCCTGTCTTTGTGCCACAGCGGCACTGCGATCGGGGGCAGGCCTGGTTTCTGTGGCCACACGACCTGAACACGCACCACTGATTGCTGTTGTTCGGCCGGAGATCATGGCTTGCGGCATCTCTGGGGAAAAAGATTTGATCAAACTCATCGCACGAGCCAACGTCATCGCCATCGGGTGTGGTCTGGGACAAGACAAGTGGGCCAAGAGCCTGTTGAAAACCTGTCTGTCCACAACGCTTCCGCTTGTGGTGGATGCTGACGCCCTCAATCTGTTATCGCTGGAAAAAAAGGCCTCCAAACGGGACAACTGGATACTAACACCACATCCCGGCGAAGCGGCGAAACTCCTCAAACAAAGCACCCGGGACATCCAGAAAAATCGATTTGCCGCCATCAAAACTCTGGCCGAAAAACGTGGCGGTACTGTGCTTCTCAAGGGACTGGGAACATTGGTCTGTGGTCACAAAACAGAAATTGGTCTTTGCGATTTGGGCAATCCCGCCATGGCCACGGGGGGGATGGGTGATGTGCTCACGGGAATCATCGCGGGACTTTGCGCACAGGGTCTGCAGATGCTGGATGCCGCCAGATTGGGTGTGTGTCTGCATGCTCGGGCGGGTGATATCGCCGCCGATGGAAAGAGTCGAGGTCTTCTCGCCAGCGATCTTTTCGAACCGCTGAGAGATTTGATCAACTCTTGATTGTTGATAATCAATCGAAACCGTTGTCATTCCAGCGAAAGCTGGAATCCATATATTATTATTCTGGATCCCTGCTTTTGCAGGGATAACGAAGTTCGACATCTGTCCTGAACAAAGTTGAAGGATTCGAAATTCCTTGTTCGATATTCGATATTCAGATTGGCTTCCCATACACCCTGTATTTTTTGTATACCTTGCCACCCATGAGCTCGATACCGCGGTTAATTTTTTCGTTGTCCTCCAGCGTCCACGACAACTCCCCGCCCGTAAGGCCAAGCGCCTGTCCGCGACGGTGCATCTCGGAGTACAAATAGACACTCAGTCCCGCCAGAATATCGTGTCGAAATTCTTTTTTGATTCCCAACAGGGCCAATCTGGCCGTTTTGATTTTATTGGTCTTGAGCCGATAAATAAGTTTGAAGATCCCAAAGGGAAACAGTCGGCCTTTCAAGTCTTTAATCGCTTCGTGATAATTGGGAAACGCAATGGAGATCGCCGCTGGCTGGCCGTCCACCTCGGCAATCAAGGCCAACTTCGGGTTGAGGATAAGCTTGAGATCTTTCGCGATTTTCCCAAGCTCCTCCTCGGTCCACGGGATGAAGCCCCAGTTCTTGGACCAGGCAGAATTGAACACATCGCGAATGATGGCCACATCTTTTTTAAGATGACGCATGTTCACTTCACGCACCGTAAGCCCCGGATAGGTTTTGACCACATCCGCAATCTGTTGTGCCTGCTCGGGCACAGGCCGCTCGGCAGAATAGGCCCACGCAAACAAATCCTTGAGTTTGGTGAACCCCTGATCCTCAATGAGTTTTTGGTAATAGGGATAATTGTGCGCCATGAGGGGAAACGGTGATGACTCAAAGCCGTCGATCAATAGCCCCGTTTCCTCGTTCACACTCAAATTGAATGGCCCCGCAATCTGCGTCATCCCACGTTTACCGTGCCACTCGCAGACGGCATCAAACAAAGCCCTCGCCACCTCCCCGTCGTCGATGGCATCAAATAAACCAAAGTGTCCTGTTTTTTCAGAATACCTCTCGTTATGCAAATGATTGATGTGAGCCGAAATGCGTCCCACAACCTGATCCTCGCGCAGGGCCAAAAATAGCTGTCCCTCTGCGTTGAGAAAAAAAGGATTTTTTTTCGGGTCCAAAAACTCCTGCCGCTCCAGTTTCAGTGGAGGCACCCAGTGCGGATCGTTTTGATAGAGGGAATAGGGGAAGTTGATAAAGGCCTTTTTTTGTTTGTGATGGGAAACAGGAATAATAGAAATCATATTAACTTTTAAATTCAGCTTTATTAAATTTTGAAACAAACTCCCAAACTGTCATCCCAGCGAAAGCTGGGATCCATAATTTTAGGAGGGCATGGATTCCAGCTTTCGCTGGAATGACAACTATACTCAGCGACATAAGTTCGAGACGCTTTTGAGGCAAGGAGTGAAATGAGGAGCCAGCGGAGCGTACACGCAAGTACGTGAGCAGGCACCGCAATGA
>CAZGMS010000040.1:0-31441 GCA_964526915.1 uncultured Nitrospirales bacterium | reverse complement strand
CACTCGCGCGCGGTACGCGCGCAACAGGCACAAAGACACGGATTTGTGTCCGGAACAGAGTTGGTGAGGAAGCTGGGGTTGAGGCTGTCCACACAGGCGGCCACACACCTGAATCTGGGGATGCCCCATTTGTATAATCAGCTGTCCCGACACGACGAGACGGATTTTGAACTGATGAACAACATTTCGCGGCTCGTCAATTCGGAATTGTTCGGAAGCATTCTCAGGGCACTCATGTTTTCCTCACCCTACATTACGGAAATAGCGCCCACGTTTCAGGAGCGCCACTTTAGGGACATTCGCGAGGTGATCAAGACCGATACGGATTTAAGCCATGACGATACGGAGCCCATTCGTGATGCCAATCATTGGCAGGACACAGTGGTGAGCGCCATGACGGGTCAGAATGCAGTTTTTACATTAGACCGAGCCAGTCAGGTCAGACGAACTCCGGGCGAAAATGAAGAACACCCTGTCATCAATGCACAGTTCCATGGGCAGTCGCGCTGGCGCATCAAGGAGACTGGTCGGCAAGCGATCCGATTGGAGGTCACAGGCCCCGGTGCCACATCGATCCTGCCAAAAATCAGAGGCATGGCTATTCTGCAGCTCATTGGCGTCATTGGACTGGTCGCGACCATCCGTGATGAAGATGCGATCGAAATGGTTGCCCATTTGGTGGGGCTGTCTCCAGACACTGTGCAAGGGAGTCTGGGAGAGGCCGTGATGGAATACAATCTGCAGGGCCCGCAATCGGTACGCATGCAGGCCCACGTGCGGCGGGCCACAAAAGTATTTCTGGAGATCTACAAGAGCTATGAACTGCAGGCCTTGCAGGAGAACATGCTCATCGCCATTCCCGCTTTGGAAGCACTGCTTCAGGAGGGAGATCTGTGGGACTTCGCCAATGGACAGGGAACCTTGGGTGGGGCCTTGCTATCTTTTGCCCGGGAGGGTTTTGGGGGGACGTACGTGGCCAGACGGGTACACAAATTTCAATTACACGAAGCCGAGTGCATCAAACGTTGGTCGAACAGTTCACACAGGGAGCAACGTCTGCGCAAATATCTGGAGGGGAAAGGGGGCCTGCCACGCGATATTGCCGTGTTTGATTTTGATATATGATTCGTCCCCGACAGGGCTGTTGCAAAATGCTGTTTGATGTCATAAGAGGCCTGCATGTTGCAAGCAGATGCCCAGACAATCAGCGAAATCAAACGCCGCAAAAATTTTGCGATCATCTCTCATCCCGATGCGGGCAAAACCACGCTCACGGAGAAGCTGTTGCTTTTCGGGCAGGCCATCCAGATGGCGGGCATGGTCAAGGCCAAACGTGCCAGGCAGTTTGCCACCTCAGACTGGATGGAGATCGAAAAACAACGTGGCATTTCAGTGGCCTCATCGGTGATGCAGTTCGATTATGCCGATCACCAGATCAATCTGCTCGACACACCCGGTCACGCTGATTTCAGCGAGGATACCTATCGAGTGCTCACCGCGGTTGACTCTGCTCTGATGGTCATCGATTCGGCCAAGGGGATCGAAACACAAACCAAAAAACTTTTTCAGGTTTGCCGTGATCGCCATGTGCCCATCATGACCTTCATGAACAAATGGGACCGCGATTCCAAAAACGCCTTTGAGCTCATCGATGAGGTGGAACAGGTTTTGCAACTCAAATGTGCCATCATGACGTTTCCCATTGGGACGGCGCGTGAATTTAAGGGTGTTTATGACTGCGTGAACCGCTGTGTGCGCGTGTTTGATCCTGGCGAGAAAACCCGGGATTTTGATCAAAAGATCTTTCTTAGTCTCGAAGACCCTAAGCTGATAGAGTGTGTGGGACAGGAACTGTTGGATGATCTTCGCGAAGCGCTGGAACTCATTGATGGTGCGGGACATGCTTTTGACGAAAAAGAATACCTCAAAGGTGTGTTGAGTCCCGTCTTTTTCGGATCGGCGCTGACCAATTTTGGCGTGCAGGAACTGCTCGACGCGTTCATCAAATACGCGCCAGCACCTCTCGCGCGGGAAGCCGAATCACGCCTTGTGGACCCTCTCGAAAAAGATTTTACGGGTCTGGTGTTCAAAATTCAGGCCAACATGGATCCCAAACACCGCGACCGTTGTGCCTTCATCCGCATTTGTTCGGGCAAGTTTGAACCGGGGATGATGGTGTATCACAATCGTTTGCAAAGGGAGATCAAGCTTCATAACGCCGTGCAGTTCATGTCGCGCGAACGCAAGAACATCGAGGACGCCTTTGCGGGAGACATCATTGGCATGATCGATCGCGGCACGTTCACGATCGGTGACACCTTGTCAATGGGAGAGGAGCTCAAGTTTACGGGCGTGCCCCAGTTTTCACCAGATCTTTTTGCGCTGGCCAGCCTCAGAAATCCCATCAAGATGAAACAGCTCAACAAAGGGCTTGAACATCTGGCCGAAGAAGGGTCATCTCAGTATTTCCGGCGACGATACAATTCCGACAGCATCATCGGCGTGGTGGGGCGGTTGCAGTTTGAGGTCGTTAAATACCGACTTCTGCACGAGTACGGGGCGGACGCCCTCTTCCAGAACTTGCCTTACACGTGTTCGCGGTGGTATCGCTCGGAGGACAGAAAGGCCTTGGAAAAATTCGAAGACTATTATCAGGGTCAAATTGTGTTCGATGTGAGAGATTATCCCATGATGCTGTTCAAGGACGACTGGGAACACAATTACGTGGCGGGCAAATTTCCAGAAATCAGGTTTTATTCGAGTTTGCTGAATTACGAGAAAGGACAGGTAACAGGTGACAGGTGACAAAAAGACTGTTGACCGTTAGCTGTTGGCAGTTTGCCATTATGAACTACGCACAAATTTTTCCCATCGCCCTCTCATTGTTTCTCATCATGGACCCGCTGGGGAACACGCCGGTGTTTTTGGCGATCCTCAAGGATCACAGCCCCAAACGTCAGCGTAGAATTGTTTTGAGGGAAACAGTTTTTGCGTTGGTCTTCATTTTGGGTTTTTATTTCATTGGCGAGACGGTGCTGACGTATCTGAATATTGAACAATCGAGCATCAGGATCTCGGGGGGCATCATTTTGTTCATCATGGCGATCAAGATGATTTTTCCCCAGCTCGAAAAAAACAACAGCGATTTGTACACGGAAGACCCGTTCATTGTGCCCATCGCCATCCCCTTGATTGCCGGGCCATCACTGATTGCGACCATATCGTTGTATGCCCATCAGGTGCATAATGATCTGATTGTTTTGATGGCTATACTGGTGGCGTGGGTGGGGAATCTTGTTGTTTATTCTGCCATGACCTTGTTAAAGAACGTTCTCAAGGAAAGAGGGTTGAAGGCCTGTGAGCGGCTCATGGGACTCATCCTCATGATGATTTCGGTCCAGATGTTTTTGGATGGTTTGACGTTGTATAGGAAGGCGTAAGGCGTAGGGCATTTGTAATATCGAATATCGATCAGAGAATATTGAATGTTGAAATTTGTCATCCCTGCGAACGCAGGGATCCAGAATTAATGTAAATATGGATTCCAGCCTACGCTGGAATGACAATCACTTCGAAATTCCTTGTTCCTTGTTCATTATTCGATATTCGATCCCCTTTGAGCTGTCTTCGTGTGCACGTCAACAAAGGGGAGATATGAAACAAAAATGGATAATGATTGTTGCCGTGCTGTTGGTGCTTAGTTTTGCAGTGTCCTGCGCGGGGCGGACGCCGACGGCCAAATCGGCGCAGTCAATCGGGACGCACTATTTTCAATCCTATGGCAAGAAATTCCCGTTTTCTGATTTTGGACACAAAAACATCGATCGGGTGATGATCAATGGCGTCGAAGAGGTGAGCTTTCGCATGGCGTTGGTTGATGCTGTGGTCCAGCATGTGGACGGGCACGCGAGTCACGTCCTGATGAAGATGGAAAAGAAGTTTCCCGGTGGCTGGTGCGTGATTTCGTGGGAAATGGCCGGGCAGAGATAGGGATGCGGGTTACCCCCAAATGTTTCGCACCAATATTGCGGCCAACGGCAAGACAATAAACGCACCGACCCCTAGTGCTATGAATTTTTCGGATACTAACATTGGTTTTGGTGAAAACTTGTAATGATAAATGGTTTGAGCGATTCCCGCACCGGCCGTGGCAACAGACAACAAATAAACCCACCAATTATTTTCAATCATTGTCAATAGCAACGGAATGCCAGCCGCGAGCAACACACCGGCTGTGCCCAGTAATATAATAATAGCGCAACCATTCCACGACCCCTGGGCAATTTTTTCGAATACCAGATAAACAATCGTTGCCAAAATGATGCCACACTCCATGATAAAACCTATCAAAATGACTTCCCAAACAGTTTGTGAGGAAGTCAGCACAACTAAGGTCATGTGTACCGGCAAAGTTAGTACCGTTATGATAGCATCCAATTTGCGCGATGGGAAGGGAAGCGCTTCGGTAATAAACGACAAATAAATTGCCACCCCGGCCAACAAGACGATTAACACAACAAAGGGAGTCACGGCAGCCAACTGGATTATCCAAACATTTTTTATGGAGGGTATGTATTGTATCCCCAATAAAGCCAAGCCGGGCCATACCGCCAAATAAGCCACATAAATTTTATATAAAGTTCGTGTTGTCATCCAGTCTATGATAACCGACTAACCATCATTTTGTAATCAAAAAAATAGCAACAGACTGCTATATCCTGAACCTCGTGCCAAGGATCATCTCACGTCGCCACCGCCTTCAATGATCTCTGCAATCTGGTCCACGATGGCGTCGGAGATGTTGGGTCCGGCGATCGCGGAATGATCCGCGCCTTCAATGACCTCGGCCTCTTGGGTGGCCCACCGTTCTTGGACTTTCTCCTGTTTGCGAAACAGTTTGTCGCAAACAAAAACGTGATCGTCTTCCATGAGCACGTATTTCAATTTATCGTTCTCCGGCAGTTCTCCCCACAGTCGTTTGTTGAACATATGACCTAGCACCCCCAGGTATTTCCAGACACCGTTCAGACCGTGACAGCCTTGTGAGGGCATTTTCTCATCAGCGATGCGTTCTTCGAGCCATTGCCAGTCAGCGTCGGTGTGCAGTTGCCCGTAGAACTCCTGTGCCTTGTCACCGGGGGTCAGATAGGTGGAGTGAAGCATCGATCCAATGCCATCGAGCATGTAAGGCAGGGCAAAATGATTCCCCCTAAAAAACCATTCTTTTCTGAGGGAGGGAACCGGGGCGAGCAGGACGTATTTGGAAACGGGATGATCGATAACATTCTCTCCCTCAACATTTTCGCGATAATATAGATCGCGGACGGGCAGTGTTCCCAGACTGTGTCCCATGACGATGACCGACTGTTCTGGTCCAAAGATATTCTTGATCACGATCGGGAGGGAGTCGGCCCACATGTCGTAGTTGAATGCTTTGTCGTCGAAACGACTGCCGCCCACACCGGGCATATCGTAGGCCACAATCTTCCGTCCTGTATTTCTGGCAAGTTTGGATAATAAATCCAGATACACAGGTGTGGGGTGGAACAGACCCCCGGCAAAGACGATGGGATCTTTTGACGGGTCCAGATTGTCTGGGGCGATCCTGGTGACGGCGATTGTGGCGTTGTTCTCCAGTTGAATGGAGACAAAATCCAGGCTGACGCCTTCTGGATCTTGAAGCGGATAATCCAAAAATGATCTCAGCGTGCTCAGGGCTGTGTCCCTGTCTGTTTGGTCAACAACGAGAGAGGGCTCAGAAAACAGTTTGTAAATGTCCCCCTTGTCCAGATGCTCTGGAGTGCTGAGCGTGGCAATTTCAATCAGGTCAGTGTCTTGTAGTTCCGAAACGGGAACGCGATAGAGATCATCATCCAGCTCAACGGTGTTGTTGGCAAGAATGTTTATGGCGGCTTGAATGGCGCTTAACGTGATGGTCATGCGGACTCCTCCTTACAAAAACGACCCCCTTTTGGGGTTTCGGTGTGTTTATCGGCAGAGGCAAGCCAAAGTTGTTTCCTTTTTTTGCCTTTTTTTATGATTGGACACAATTGTGACCACAGAAAGGTGTAAATCTTGATTTATACGATTAGTGGAGTTACGTGGGCATAGGCTGTGTATGATGGTTCTGAAAACATACATTTCAAAAAAATCTTGTCTGCACCACGCGGTCATTCAGGTCCTCTTTATTATCTGTCTTGGCGTTATCGGCTGTCGCGGCCTTCAGGTGGTGCCCTCTGACGATACGATCGCCAGCGGTGAAGATGCCCTGCCCGTCAACGACTCCGAAGGCGCAACACAAAACTCGGGTGACGATCCCACGGCAGAAAATGATAATGTTGCAAGCGGTGAAGCGGAAAATGACGACAACGAACTGTTCGATAACGGTGTGGAAGACGACGCTGATGATGTCGAGGGTGCCGAGGATCAAGACGATGACGCAGATCAGGACAATCATGATGATGAGGTCATCGCGTTCGATCCCAGTGATTATACTGTATGGATCGCCAACACCAGTAGTCCTGGCAGGGTTTACATTAAAGATGCTCTCACAGCCCAAGGGTATCTCGTCGTTGATGATGTGGATGAAACCGATCTTTCTGGCAATATTTTGGCAGATGTGGTTGTCATCCCGGGAGGCACTGACGCTCTGGATTACGGCAGAAATGAGGCTGTTCGTACCTCGCTACAGGCCTTTGTAGCGGGTGGCGGCCATTTCATAGGGGTTTGCGGTGGCGCTATCGCTGGTAGCCAGGGGCTCTACGTCAATTATGGTGGGGCGGAAGTTTTGGTTCCCGGTTATGCCATGCTGGATCTTTTGCACGTCAAGGGCTTGGATAATATTGACTGGATGAACGAGTACATGACTGCCGCCGGTCAATTTTATCCTTTCAACACGCCTATTTTGTTTAATGACCACCCCATTAACAGTCCGTACCTGTACGAGTCGCTGATCATGGCCTACCGTGCTGGCCCTGTCCTGAAATTTTTTGACAATCCAGATCCCGGCATTACAGTGATCGGGACGTTTACAGAGAATCTTGATCCATCGGTGACGGCCTACGAGATTTCCGGACAACCCGCAGTCGTAGCAGGATCGTATGGAAACGGTCGGGTTGTCCTGTTTTCTGTCCACCCGGAATATTCCTACCCTGACTATCAGGAGCAAATCCCGCCACCCGATGATACGAAGCCGTTGTTCATCAACGCTGTCCGGTGGGTGATAGAAGGGGAGTGACGTTGTTGTGAGGGGGCCACTGCAGAAAGACATCCCATGCCTTTTGTATCACAAGCTGAGCTGTGGCACTGCATTGAGAGTTCTGCGATTGTGTCTCCACAAAGGATGCGAAAAGCCGAGGCTCTTTGTTGCCAAGCGCCACGAGACAACGCACAAGGTAATCCAGCCATCGCCTGTATTCCAGAGTAACCACGCGTTCACCAATCTGTGGGAGTGTGCGATGACGTTGATAATTGTCAAAACCTTGCGTCACGGCATCTGCTCCCAGGCTTGCCTGTGCCGATTCGAGCATTTGCAACGCGCTCAGGAGAAGGTCAAAATCGTTTGCATCAATATTCACGGGATAACATCTGCGGACAGTTTCTGTTTTTTGCAGGACACAAGCCCTGGCCAAGGCGATTTGTTGTGGGGGCGGAGATGAGCGATCAATACACAACGGGCTCCCATAGCTATCGCTGACTTTCTCCAGCGAGTGCAATTGCTCGGGGATCATTCCTAAACGATAATCTGGCCCGCGCATAGCCCTTAGTTGGTCATCAATGGTTTTTTTGGCAGCCCTGTCTTGACGTTTTTGGTTCAGGCGCACGGCGTAGGCGATGCGTGTTTTCGGCCTCACTGCTGAGAAAAAGCCCAACAGGTCCCCAAAATCCCCATGCGAGTTGCCCGCCATTTTCCACGCTGTCGGTATGGCGCGAACGTGGTCGAGGGGCGCTATTCCTGTCATGCCAACGGCGATTGGCGGTTTTGGAAATGATGGGGGCGTGGTCTGTATGTTGAGACTGCACATGGGACAACTCCTTTTTCATCTGACCCCTCTTACTTTACTTATCTCACAGGGGCACAAAATGTTGCCTGGTAAAAGTGATTCAATCCATAAACCGGTCACATTTGTGACCACAATGTGAGTTTTAGCACATTATGTTGTCCTCATCATCACTGCTTTTGCCGATGATAGGGGTGTCACCAAAGTTTACGAGGGAACTAATTATGACTATGCAGATAATTCGTCCGTTAACGACGACAACACCTCCATTGGTCGCGGGGCAAACAAGCCTTCCAACAGCCGCCCCCCTTTCACCCAGTCCCGCAGGGGTGGAGACGACACCCCCGCCGCGGCAAATTGCCCCAATCGGCACTGTGATGATTCCTGACAAGCCTTCAGCGGGGTGGTTGGTACGCATTATAAGATGCTTTTCGAGCAAATGCCCACGCACAGCACCCCCTCAGCCCAAACAAGCCGCATTGCCAGAAATGTCAACCCCAACACCTCGGCCTGATACTACGGTTTCGTTGTGTATAGGAGACCAAACTGAAAGAAATGACCCCGCGGAGGTTTCATCTGAACAGGTGATTGCCCGAGCTCTTTTGGATTGCATGATGCAATCGAGTCTCAGGGTTTCTGGTGCGCTGAGTGCTCTGCCTCCAACCTTGGAGTGTGTGCTTTGCATTAATAGAAACACCGGCGAGGTTGTGTTTCGTGAACCTCATGTATCATTGCCATGTACTACCGAATGGTTTCAGGTTCAGGGGAGTTTGAGTCGACTGGATAGTCGCCCCCACTTTGAGGTGTCTCAAGCATTCGTGCAAAACCTTAATGAGCAGACCCCACAGGTCGGACAATATGGGGCCATTCTCCATTATCTGCAAAGACAGCTTGGTGGCCAAGGGGCGACAGGGCCTTTCATCGCCATAGATACGGACAAGATCAGGATGTCCAGCACAGAAAAGAGGGAGTATAACAGAAGAGTTATCGACGGGATATTGGAGGGGAAAGAAGCTTCGGCGCTAATGACTGTACGACTTCTTCCCGGAACCTCGCTCCTGTATAGTGGTTTGCGGCTTGTGTTATTGGCGATGAATCAAGAGGGTGTCATTGTTGGCTATACCCGAGCCATGCCGGAGCCACTAAACCCCAGAGGCAGTTATTACCCCACCGGGCTTATGCAGGGGACACGAGTGCGGGCAGTGCTGTACCAAAATTTGGTGATTCCTGTCACAACGCAAGAGTCTCTCACACCAGAACAGCGAGCCGCCCTTGATGACGTGTTTCGCTCGCAGGGGCAACAGATTGATGCTGTGATGCCGCGGATTGAACACGCCATTCAGACGATCACACAAAGGGGGGTGTGTTGGCGTTTGTGGCTGGGCATCGCTGAGCACATTTACACAGCGAACAAAGGGAAAAAAACGATTGTCATGTGTGTGGATCGGGATAGGTCTGGCGCGTGGCGTATTACCAGCACTCCAAAGGCCCCACTCATCACGATTACCCTCAACGCGGATTTTCCGCTTACGGGAATGTGTGGTTCCCTGACATATGAACTTCGAGGAAATTGGGATACTGGCCTGAAAAGTGAGGTTGTTAAGTATCTGGACATTCTTTGTGAGCGAGCCAGGGAGCAGGGGGCGTGGTTCGTTGAAATATCCGCAAAGAAATGAAAATATGTGTGACATTGACACCGTTTCTCCATGGGGGTCTGATTGTGTTGCCAACGATGATATATGAAGGTAAACGCAAAACAAAGACATTCTCATTTTGAGAGCAATACTAGGATTTTGACAAATCAGGGCTTGTCGATCATTGTATTCGCCGGATTCTTCTGGGGAGTCTCGTTGAATTTATTGACATAAATGTAAGGTGTTTTTTTTGGTTTTTGCCGCGAAAGTGGCGTCAATCTTGCATTGCTAATCTTTGCCATGATGACCATACCAGCCAACATATTTGGGTACAGGGATTTTCGAGTCTTTCTCAAGGATGTTTTTGCCCAGAAAAAATCAAAAAATCCCAGGTTCACATTGCGTGCCTTTGTCCGGTTGGCGGGGTTGTCCAGTCATGGACACCTGAGTATGGTCATGATGGCTCGCCGCAACATGAGCCTGAAAATGTTAAAAAAAGTGGCCCGACACCTGAGCTTGTCAAAAAGGGAAACAGATTATTTTGCCGCGCTGGCGCTTTATAATCAGGCGGACAATGAACAGGACAAGGATTATTATTTTGGAAAAATGCTGACACTCAAACCCCTGCGCAAGATGTTTCAATTGGAAAAGGATCGTTTTGCCTATTTCACAAATCACCAGTTGGTGGTCATTCGCGAAATGATTGCCCTGCCGCACTTTGAGGAGACCCCGGAGTGGATCGCGCAGGCACTGGGAAACAGCATCACGGCGCAGGATGTGAAAAAGGCCATCAGCATCTTGTTGCGTCTGGGGCTTGCTGTCCGCGATGAAAAGGGGCGTTTGATCCAGAGCCGCGGTGCTCTGGAATCCCCTGTTGATGCCGAGGCCCTGGAAATTGTCAGATATCATCGCCAGGTTTTGGGTGTGGCCAAAGAGGCGATCACAACGGTGCCACACGACAAACGCGAGATCATCTCCATCACGATTCCCTTGGCAGACGCTGTGATGCCGCGGATCAAGGAAATCCTGCGTGGCTGCCGGGACGAGATTGTTCGGTGCGTAAATCACGCCCAGGAAAAAAATTTTGCGGAGGTGTATCAGGTCAACATGCAATGTGTGCCTGTCACCAAAACAAGAAAGGCGACTCCATGAAAAATATCATGCGCATCATTGTTGTGAGTGTGATTTGCCTGGCGGCGTTGGTTGCAGGATGTCAGCCTGCTGTGGACAACCTGATGGATGAATCCACGAATCCCTTCTATAATGAACCCGGTGTGGCGGACGTGGGGACCGTTGTGAACAACCCCAAGATGCCATCCAGTCTCTCTTACGATTTGTTTCCTGATTTTGCCAAATACATGCCTGAGTCTGATCTGCTTCTTCCCCAGGACACATTTTCTCAGGCCAGCCAGGCTTCGTCATTGACTGCGGGTCTCGTGATGTCCTTTATCAGTAAACGGCAAATCGGATTTGAATTGGATGCCATCGAAAGGCTGGGAGAGGTTGTGACAGCGGCTCTGGCTGATGCGGGCGTGACGATTGACCACACAACCCAATCTGTAGTGCTTCCCGAAACTGAAGAAAATTTCATGGGTGCCTTTGGGCGCCTTGAGGTCAAGACAGAAGCCGGGGCCAACGAATACACGCGTCTGTATTTCCATGACCGTAATGAGGATCACATCATCGGCACAGCCTTGTCACGTTTGAATGCGGAAGGCAGAACCGAGAGGGGCGTTTTTGTCATGGTCAGACCCTGGTTATGGTCAGAGGGTGTCGCCGGTACCGGTGCGCGCTTGCTGGCTCTGGCCTATGATTTTTCTAATCCGGAACAGGCGTTGCTCACCGTGCGTGAAGAAAGGTTTCACAAAATTTTGCAAACACACATGGCCGTAGAGGCTCATTTTCAGTGCCAGGGAAGCCTGAAAACCTGTGTGGCGGAGCATCTGGAGATCACGAGTCCGTCACCAGAAAGAACCTTTGGCAAGGGCGCAGTGAGAATGTCCTGGACCCAGGGCAGTGATCGGTATTGTTTTGCTTCGGTGTCATATCATGATGGGTCCAGAGATATGGGTGATACGATGTTGGTCCAAGGATCTTCACTGAAGGGGTTGCAGGGACTGGTCGGAGAGACCTGTTCTTTTCCCTTTGTTCCGGTTTGGGACGACAGGGTGTTTACAACCAGTGACCTTGTCATGCGGTACGAGGATACCGATCCCCCTCAGGGGACTGCGGGCCAATATTATCTGGACGGCACTTCACAAACAGGCTGGGAAGGCATCACCACCCAAACAATTAAGGAGTGGCTTGATTATTGAGGGGTTTTAGAAAATATCAGTGCCTTCTGGTCGAGTTTGTGACCAGCTTTGCCTGGAAAAGTTGTTTTTTTTTTGCGTTTTTCACGCAACATTTGCCAGCCTCTGACGATATTTCCTTCAGAGACAATGAAAGGATTTTATTATGAGCAATTCATTATCAATACCCATTGCGGTTTTGCAGACTAATCTCCCAACTGATGCTGTGATCACCGATGCGGATCAGGACGGCTATTTAAATACGGGAGATCAAATCTCGGCAAACGGACAAACCTTCGCGGTTTATTACGATAAGGAATACGCCAGCATCCCCCGATTGGAAAGATTGGTTGGTGATCTCAATGGGTATTTACAACGCGTCTGGAGCGATGCGGCCCCCACGCTTTCGACCCATTCCCAAAGGATGAGGGACGAAAAGAAGATAAGTGACCTGGTTTATCTGGATGTCACAGATAGAACCGGCAAGACCGCGCAGAATTTTTTGGGCACCTCCGTCGTGGCCTACCTTTTTAACTACGAGCCGGGGGAAAAGAAAAAACCAGCGCAACAGGCCCCATCCAGCACACGCGATCACAAATTATAGAGTGCCCCTTCTGCCGCCGCTTGCATACCCTGCAAGTAATTGTTAGTCGATCTCATGTGGGATTATTTCCAAAACAAAACCATTCTCATTACGGGTGCCTCCTCCGGTATCGGTGAGGATCTCGCCCTCTCGTCGGCTCTTCCCAACTGGTTATTTGATTTATTGATCCCCCGGCTTTCCGGACAAAAAAAAGACCTGGAACCGAGGTTGTTATAATATGCAGACGGTCGTTCCTTTAATTTTTCGCTTTGTCATGTACACGTTTTTTGGACTGACGCTGGAGACGGTCTTTGCGGTCTTGGGGATTGACCGGGCTTTGGGGTTCAAGCTGAAACGTCGTGTGCCTCAAAAATATCTCGAAGGATTCGTCAGTCTCACCATGATTCCCCTGCACGGGTTGGGTCTGCTGTTTCTCTTTGAACCGGTCCACGCTTTCATCCGAAACTGGTTTTGGGGGTTTCGGTATTTGACGTGGGCGATCCTCATTTCTCTCAGCGAGGTTTTTTGGGGCTGGTTTTGCGACAAGACGCTGGGCTTTTATTCGTGGGATTACTATGCTGACTCGCGATACAAGGTTTTCAAGCGAGGATACACGCTGTGGACGCTAGTCCCGCAGTGGGGATTGGCGGGCCTGGTCTTGGAGGTTTATTCTGATCTGATGATCTATTTATCGAAGGACGCAGTGATCTTTTTCGAAGCTTGGCACTACTGACAACACGAATCCTTGGTCTTGGAACGGGGGCAACAACATTGATTAATGAGGCCCTTGGCAATGACCAGTAGACCAATGATTGTAAGCGCAATGCCGGACCAGCTGAAATCCCACCAGGCGAGCACGATGACGAGGAGTCCCAAAATGGCTGTGCAAAAACAGGGTGAAAATTTTTTTTCTTCCATGCAACAATCCTTTCATAAAAATATTCAGCACACATTCTAACAAGCTGTCTGTGATGTCAATGGATTATCGCCGTTTTGTTTTGGCAGGTATTCGGAGGGATTCCAAACAGCGTTATTGCGTTTCCCGATTGGCGCCCAAAAATTTTTGAATCTGTTTTCCCACCCAAGCCCCTTGAGACACGCAGGTCTGTATCAAAAAACCGCCCGTGGGGGCATCCCAATCCAGCATCTCTCCGGCCAGAAAAACACCGGGGAATCTTTTGAGCATCAAGCCTTCATTTAAGTTTTCAAAACACACACCACCGGCTGTGGAGATGGCTTCGGCCAAGGGTCTGGGCGCGGTGAGCGTGACGGGAAAATTTTTGATCAGCCCTATCATTTGTGACAAATCACTTTTTTGTTCCGGGCTGGTGTGATGATAGAGCAGGGCCTCGGCGACAGGGCTGAGGTTGAGGTTTTTGACGAGCAATCTCAAGGGAGAGAGTTTTTTTGGATTCTTCTGACATTTTGTCACAAGATCCTTTTTTGTCAGGTCCGGTTTGAGGTCAAGATGCGCTATCCCAACCGCACCCAATTGGTAGATGGGTGTGCCTTCCAAGCCATATTGGGTAATCGTTAACTCCCCGCGCAGGGAGCCTTTGCTGGTTTTGAGGTTGATGTTCTTGAGTGGTTGCCCTTCGGCTTCGAGCAAAAAAGCCTTTGACCAGTCCACACAGTAACCCACGTTGGAGGGCAAGAGAGGGCTGATGGAGATTTGTTTTTCCTTGAAGCGATCAATCCAGACAGGGTCTGTCTCTGCGTAGCTCTGCCCCCCCAAGGCCAGACAAACAGCGTCGAAGTTGGCTTCGGTTGTTGTCAAGAAAGCAAGATCAATTTTATTTTCCTTTATAGAGAAATCGATAAATTGGTGCGTGTTGGTAAAAAGAATGCCCGCGTTTTTGAGGGAGGTTATCCAGCTTTCGAGCAGGTCTGTCGCTGTTTCTTTGATGAGGACGCGGTGTGAGGATCCTTCGTACGTGTGGACACCCAATGAGTTCACAAAGGCGATCCAGTCTTGTTTGGAAAATGAGGAAAACACATTTTGAAAATGCTCATGAGGTCCCGTTAGGTTTTGGAGAACAGCTTCTGATGATAAGGTGTTGGTGATGTTGAGGCCCGTTTTGCCGGCAATCAACAGTTTACGACCGAACATTCGGTACTGGTCAAAGACCGTGACGCGAAAACTGTTATCATGACTGAGCACCTGTGCGCACATCAGACCGGCTGGGCCCGATCCGACAACAGCGATTTTTATTGAGTCCTGTGACATGGTCACTGATGCTCTAACATGTCTTTGTGTCGGTGTGAAAGGTAAAAAAGATCAATGTTCTTGAGAAAGAACAGAAAATACTTTACCATGAATATCTGTTTTTTTTGAAAGGTGTGGCATGTCTGATTCCATGACAAACGTCAGGAGCTCCTATAACCAGTTTCGTGAAGCCTTTGTGGTTTTGATGCTGGTTTTGTTTCCTGTGATTATCGCGGCTGTGCAGGGGCTGTCTTTTTTTTCAAACGTGTATGGGCCCAATGAGCAATTGCATTCGGCTCTCGAAATGCTGGGGGCTGTGGTTTGTCTTTTTGTAGCCACCCTGCTGAGCAAAAGGGATCGGTTGGATCAGACAGAGCACTTTTTACCGTTGGCGTTGGCGTTGGCGTGCATGGGTATTCTGGATGCCTTTCACAGTGTGGCAGGCACTGTGGATGGGGCGGCCCTGTTGAGGTTGGCTTCGAGTTTTTTTGGGGCCATGATCTTTGGTTTGTTTTGGTTTCCACGTGTTGACGGCTTTATGAGAAAAAACCACTGGTTTTTTCTGTTAGTGGTGGCCTTGGCTTGTTCCCTGGGGTGTCTGGTGGTGGTTTTTGCAGACCGATTTCCCGGCTTTTACGAAACCGGATTTATCGCTTGGATCAGGCGTCCGCATTATCTTGTGGGGTTGCTGTTTCTGATCATTGCCATCAAGTTGGCCGGTGAATTTCAGAGGACCAACAGTTTTCAGTCTTTTCTCCTGTTGTGTTTGTCCCTTTTGTTTAGTTTGACTGAGCTGGCCTTTAAGCCCTTCATGGTGGGGTGTGTGTCGTGGTGGTTTTGGCACGGGGTCAGGTTATTGGCCTATCTGGCCATGTTGCGCTTTGTGATTTCCGATTACCAGACACTTGTTGACCGTTTGGGGGCGGCGATCATTCAGCATCAGAAAACAGAGGCGGAAATTCGGCGGGAACACGCCCAACTCATTTCAATCTTCGACAGCATGGACCAACCCATTTACATCATCGACCCCGAACTCTATCAAATCCTGTACGTGAATGAGGCGGCCAAGAAGTTGTTTGGGAATGCGGAGGGGAAGCCGTGCCATGTCGTTTTGCATAACAAGGACAATCCCTGTGAATTTTGTACCAACGACAAAATATTTGGGAACAATTTTGGAAAAACACATGTCTGGGAATTCTACAATGAACACATCGGGATGTGGTTTCGCAATATTGACAAAGCCATTCATTGGTCCGACGGCAGGAAGGTTCGGTTTGAAATGGCTGTGAATATTGACGATGTGAAAAGGGCGGAAGAGGCCATCAAACAAACCGCCGATATCAAATCCAAATTTATTTCCATGGCGTCCCATGAACTCAGGACGCCGCTGACGACGATTCAGGAGTCTGTGAGTGTGGTGCTTGACGGCATTGCCGGTGACATTAATGACAAACAGACGCACATGCTCACGATCACAAAAAAAAACATACAACGACTATCCCGGCTGGTGGATGATATTCTGGATTTTCAAAAATTACAGTCTGGCAAAATGCCTTTCGAACTCAAAGAGTGCGATATTGATCAATTGCTTCTGGAGGTATGTCGCCCCCTCGAAAAGACAGCCAATCAGAACAAGTTGTATTTGAAATACAGCTTTAGCAAAAACCTTCCCTTGGTGCTTTGTGATCCGGATCGAATTGTGCAAGTGGTGACCAACCTGGTCAATAATGCCCTCAAATTTGTCAATCGTGGAGGGGTTATGATTGAAACAAGACAGGGCACAGGATTTGTGCAGATCACCGTGAGTGACACGGGGAGTGGCATTAAAAAAGAGGATATGCCAAAACTTTTTCAAACATTTGAACAGCTCCGAACATCAGATAGTGCTGTGACCAAAGGGACAGGCTTGGGGTTGGTGATTTGTAAGGAAATCATACAGGGGCATCAGGGGAAAATATGGATTGAATCCGAATATGGCAGGGGGACCTCTGTCCATTTTACTTTGCCTGTTTATGAGGAAATGAAGGAGCGTATTACGAAGGGTTCATAATATCGTTTGCAATCAATTTTTTAAGTGAATAGATATCCCGCACGAAAGGAAGTTTGTATGAAAAAAATCATTCTGTTGATGACTGGACTGCTTGTGTTGTTGGCTGTTAATGTTTATTCTGCTGACATGACCAAAACAGCGTCAGGTTTGAGGTATCAAGACGCTGTTGTGGGGTCTGGTGCTGTGGCCGAATCAGGAAAGATGGTCAGTGTGCATTACACCGGCTGGCTGGGGAGCAACGATCAAAAAGGCAACAAGTTTGATAGTTCCCTGGATCGCGGACAACCATTCATTTTTCCCTTGGGTGCGGGCCGGGTGATCAAGGGCTGGGATGAGGGTGTGCAGGGCATGAAGATTGGTGGCAAAAGGGTTTTGTACATCCCCGCCACGCTGGGCTACGGAGAAAGGGGCGCTGGCGATGTGATTCCCCCGAATGCCGATCTCATATTTGAAGTGGCCCTGCTTGATGTTCAGTGATGCCATTTTGCAAGCAATCATTTCTGCACTGATTTCAAAGGTTCCTTTGCAGAGCGCAGAGAGAATATGCGGTATTTTCCAGACAACATTGTGGCCGTGGCGACGGCCCCACAGAACGGGGCCATTGGCATTGTGCGTATTTCTGGTGTCGAGGCCAAAAATCTTCTGACGCATGTCTTTGTGAGCCAAAGCGGTTTAGCGGTGAGCCTGGTCCCGGGGCGGCTGCATTTTGGGAGGCTTGTTGGTGTCGATGGTGTTGTGCTGGATCACTGTCTGGCGGTCTACATGCCGGGCCCACACACTTTTACAGGTGAAGATGTTGTTGAACTGCATTGCCACGGCAATTTGCTGCTCCTCAAAAAAGTCGTGGCGGCAGTTTTGTCTCTGCCCAGCAAAGCGGGTATTCGCGGGGCTGAGCCGGGTGAATTTACCAAGCGAGCGTACCTTAATGGCAAGGTCGACCTCACGCAGGCTGAGGCTGTTCATGAACTCATCACAGCCAGTTCCGATGCGGCCCTCAATTCCTCGTTGGCCAATCTGGATGGCGCGTTGAAACAATTGATTGATCACATGCGTGACCAGTTGGTGACTGTGCTTGCCGATGTGGAGGCCAGTTTTGAGTTTTCTGAGGAAGACATCCAAACATACAATCCCGCTCAAACGCTTGTCCTCGTAGAGGCGTGCGCGCAAAAACTCAAAACACTGGAGGCTGCCTACCGGACGTCCAAATTGTATGATCACGGCGTGTCGGTGGTCCTTGTCGGAAGGCCCAATGTGGGCAAGTCCTCACTGCTCAACGCCATCCTGGTTGAGGACAGGGCGATCGTGACGGAGGTTCCCGGGACCACGCGTGACGTGGTGGAAGGAGCCAAGATCATTGACGGGGTACGGTTCATTTTCAGAGACACGGCGGGCTTGCGTCCGGCGCAGGACCCCATCGAAAAGACGGGCATCGACAAAACCAATGAATGGATACAAAAATCAGATGTGGTGATCGTTGTACTGGATCATTTTAATCAGGAACCTGATGGGGAGCCAGACATCATGCTTCCCCAAAAAACCACGGTCATTCGCGTGCTCAACAAGGCGGACGTACTGGAATACAAACAAAAAAAACTTGAACAGTTGAGTGATTCCGAACGAGAAGAATTGCAAAGGCTTGGTGGCTACGACCTGGTGGTGTCGGCCAAATCCGGATATCAGATCCCCCATATCGAAACGCTTTTAAAGAAATGGTTGGATCACCACTGCGACAAAACAAATTGTTTGCACATCAACGAAAGACAAGTGCGTAGCATTTCGCAGGCCCTGGCCAAGCTCGATCTGTGCCAACCCCTGTTGCAGGAAGGTGGGCTGCGAGAGGAACTGCTTGCGGCATGTTTAAGGGATGTCATTGGGTGTTTGAACGACATTGTTGGCATTGTGACCAGTGAGGATGTGTTGGCCAACATCTTTGGCAGATTTTGTATTGGGAAATAAAACCGTTGAAATCGTTGATTTTAGGTTTAAAAAAACACAACTTTTACTGGTGAGTTACGATAAACAAGACCGAACATGAGTTTTTCAGCAACAAATCATTCCTCATTTTATGACGTCATTGTGGTGGGTGCGGGCCACGCGGGTTGTGAGGCCGCTTTGTGCTGTGCGCGACGCGGCGTCAAGACATTGCTCATCACGGGCAACATCGATCGCATTGCCGCCATGAGTTGCAATCCCTCGATCGGCGGGTTGGGTAAGGGGCATCTGGTCAAAGAGATCGATGCCCTGGGTGGCGAGATGGCAAAAAACATTGACGAAACCGGGATTCAATTCCGACGTCTCAATGCCAGCAAAGGTACAGCGGTTCAGGGAACCCGGGCGCAGGCCGACAGGTATCGCTACGCGGCGCGCCTGCGGCGTGTTATCGAGCGCCAAAACGGACTGACGGTGAAGCAGGGGGTGGTCAAAAAGATTCTGGTCAAGAATGCCAAAGTGACCGGGGTCGCAATGTTGACGGGCCCGTGCCATGAAGCCCCGACCGTCATCATCACTGCGGGAACTTTTCTGAAAGGGTTGTGTCACATTGGCCTCACGAGTTTTCCGGCTGGCCGTGCGGGGGATTCCCCATCCAACGAACTGAGCGATTCTTTAAGTGTTGATTGTGGTCTGGAGCTCCTGCGCCTCAAGACAGGCACCGTTCCCCGGATTGATGGCAAGACCATTGATTTCAGCGGGCTCGAAGAACAAAAGGGGGATGACCCCTTGCCCCTGTTTTCTTTTTCGCCAACACAAAATCGACTCCCTCAGGTCAGCTGTTTCATCACCTACACCAACCCGCTTACGCACGAAATCATTTTGAACGATCTGGACAAGTCTCCCTTGTACCAGGGTGTCATTAAAGGGACGGGGCCACGTTATTGTCCGAGTATCGAAGACAAAATTGTACGATTCAAAGATAAGGACCGCCACCAGATTTTTCTGGAACCTGAAGGGCTCGACACCAATGAATATTATCCCAACGGGATTCCCACCAGTTTGCCGCTGGAAACCCAAATCAAACTGGTGCGATCCATCAAGGGATTGGAAAGAGCAGAAATTCAAAGACCGGGCTATGCGGTTGAATACGATGCCATCAATCCCCTGCAACTCAAGGCCAATTATGAAACCAAAAACATACGGGGCTTGTTTTTGGCGGGACAGGTGAATGGCACCTCTGGTTATGAGGAAGCGGCCGCGCAAGGCCTGCTCGCCGGGATCAATGCGACACAACTCGTCAAGGGTGAGGGAGAGGTCATCATTGGCCGTGATCAGGGTTATTTGGGGGTGATGACAGATGATCTTGTGACCAAGGGTGTTGGCGGAGAACCGTACCGCATGTTTACATCGAGGGCCGAATATCGTTTGATCCTGAGAGAGGACAATGCCGACGCTAGACTCACGCCACTTGGACGTCAGCTGGGTCTTGTGGCCGACGAGGCCTTTGCCCGTTTCGAACAAAAGATGCGGAAGCTTTCGCGAATGCGCTCTTACATCAAAAGCTCATGGGTCAAAAGGGAGGGGCATCTTTTTTTCAAGGGAGTGCTCGGGGATTCACAAATGTCCTATCCTGAGTGTTCCAGTCTGGAACAAATGATCAAGTGGCCGGAGGTCACAATTGATGGTTTCAAAAAGAGCTGGTCTCATTTGGGGTCAGGGCTGGATTTTGATGATGACGTCATGACCTGTTTGTTCAGCGAAACGCGGTATCAGGGTTACATTGAACGCTACGAGAGGGAGATTGCCCGCATGAAGGTGTATGATCAACTCCGTATCCCCAAAAACATTTCTTATGACGCCGTACCCTGTTTATCCAATGAGGCGCGACATAAATTCAATACCCACCGACCCGAGACTTTGGGTCAAGCCATCCGCATTCCCGGAGTGACGCCTTCTGCTGTGAGTCATCTGGAGATGTATTTGGCGCGCAGAACAAGCAAATCATAAAAACATATAATATCAGCGAGATAGGTTTGTATTTGAGTCCTCTGGCTTGTGTTTTTTTTAAAAAATCGCATTGTAACAGTCCTTCACTCATGATAACAAAAGAGCCAATTAGGATGCGTTCAACATTTCTCTAAAGGAGACAATATGCAACAGTGCGATCAAAAAAACATGACTCACAAGGGGTGTGGTTGTGATAATACAAAATCAGCGCCCTCCAAATTGAGCCAGATGATTTCTGGACTCAGACTTTTTCCCAAAACGCACGATTTTTTTGGGCTCATGGAACAAAGTGCGCGGAATGTGGTTAAGGGCACAGAGCTTCTTTGTCAGATGATCGAAAACAAAGCGCGTCGCGAGGAACTTTTGGTGCAACTCAAGGATTGCGAACATGATGGCGACAAGATCACTCACGACACCATCGATTTGGTGCACTCCACGTTTTTGACCCCCTTCGATCGAACAGACATGCGCAAATTGTTGGTCAAAATGGATGACGTGCTGGATCGTTGCCATTCAACGGGCAATCGGCTCACCAAGTACAACGTGACTGAAATGCCGGATGAGTTGTTCAAACTGGCGCAAACCGTGCGTCGAGCCGCCGGGGAAATCTTGGGGGCCGTGTCTGGTCTCAGAAATATCAAGAATGTCCAGACCGTTTTAAATCACTGTCGCGAAATCAATCGTCTGGAGAGAGAGGCGGATGAGCTAATCAATGCAGCGTTCACCACGTTGTTTGATAATTCATGGGATCCGCTAGAGGTCATCAAGCTCAAGGAACTTGCCGAAATCATCGAGGCCGCCGCAGATAAGTCCAAAAATGTGTCCGACATCATCGAGGGGATTATTCTCAAAAACACCTGATTGTGCCACTTGTTCACAGGATGTAAAACTATGACAACCACACTGCTCATTATCATTTTTCTGGTGTTTGTGGCCTTGGCGTTTGATTTCATCAACGGGTTCCATGATGCCGCAAATTCCGTGGCCACAATTGTGGCAACCCGAGTCCTCACACCCAAGCAGGCCGTGATGTGGGCGGCTTTTTTTAATTTTATTGCGGCCTTTGTTTTTGGTTTGCACGTCGCCAACACTATTGGCAAGGGCATTATCGTTCCTGAGGTGGTTGATCCCGTGGTGATATTTTCTGCCCTCATGGGCGCGATTGTTTGGGACCTGCTCACCTGGTGGTGGGGTTTGCCAACATCGTCATCACATGCCCTGATTGGAGGCTTGATTGGCGCGGCGCTGGCCAAGGCACAAACCACGACTGTTTTGGTGTGGGCAGGGATCATCAAGACGAGTGTTTTCATTTTGATTGCCCCTTTTGTGGGGCTGTTTTTGGGATTTGTTTTTGGAGTCTTGCTTAATTTCATTTTTGCAAAATCCAACCCGTACAAGACGGACAAATATTTTCGCCGGTTTCAATTGGTCTCGGCCGCGTTGTACAGCTTGGGTCATGGTGGCAATGATGCTCAAAAAACCATGGGGATCATTTGCATGTTGCTGTTCTGGCATGGCTATCTGGGTGGCCAGTTTCATGTCCCTCTCTGGGTGATTTTAAGTTGTCACGCGGCGATCGCCTTGGGCACCATGTTTGGCGGGTGGCGCATTATTCACACGATGGGGTCGAAGCTGACTGATCTTAAGCCCTCAGGAGGTTTTTGCGCGGAAACCTCGGCCGCCATCACACTCTTTGGCGCAACGGCTCTGGGTGTTCCCGTTTCGACGACCCACACGATCACGGGCGCGATCGTGGGCGTGGGGTCCACGCACGGTTTGGGCTCTGTTCGTTGGTCGGTTGCGTCCAACATTGTGTGGGCTTGGATCCTTACCATCCCAGCCTCTGCAATTGTTTCGGCCTTGACGTGTTTTATTGTCAGGCTTTTTTAATGGCTCATCGCGTTTTCGTGTGGGTGATTCGAATGAAAAAATCAAAACGCGCCATGGTTCAGTGACGGATGACTCGATGGGTGTTGATAAAGGCTGTTTTTTGAAATAGGTGTCAGCGATCATGGGGCTGAACCGATCAAAAAAAATTCATAAAGCGCATGGACCATCAGAAAATTTCGGTTTCACCAAGGACGAGCTTCGCAAAATAAGAAACCTCAAGACCCCTTATGGAGTGCAGTGTGCCTTGGATGCCATGCCCTATCATTTGGAAAACACGGCCTGGTCACCTGGCTGGGTGCTAAAGAAAAACACGGCGCATTGTCTGGAAGGGGCGATCTTTGCGGCCGCCGCTCTGCGTGTTTTGGGGCATCCCCCGCTGATTCTCGATTTTGAATCTGTGGGGGATACCGATCACGTGTTGGCTATCTTTCAGGTGCATGGCTGTTGGGGCGCCGTGGGCAAGTCAAACTTTACGGGTTGTCGCTGGCGTGAGCCGGTTTACCGGTCTTTGCGTGAGCTCGCGATGAGCTATTTTCACATTTATTTCAATATGCGCAGGGAACGCACGCTCAGGACGTTCTCGCGTCCCGTGAACCTCAAACGATTTGATCATCTCCATTGGATGACCACGGACAAGCCTGTCTGGTTTGTGGCGGAACATTTGTTGGAAATTTCTCATACGCGTCTGCTCACAACGCGGCAGGAAAAATTACTCACCCGTGTGGATGACAGGACGTTTCGCGCCGAATGTGTGGATCGGGTTGTAAAACCGAAGGTTTGATAAACATGAACAGGTCTTGCGTCAAATCCGTATCCTGGAAAGCCTTGTTTGGCTTGTCGATTCTGGTCGGCCTGCCCGGCCTAGTGCGGCATCTCTTGGGTCAAAGTTGTGTCGCGGGGACTGTTTCTGATGTCCTGGTGGCGCTGTTTTTTTTGTTTCCCGTTTTGCATGGTTCACGGAAAATCCGGTTCCCCTTTTTGGTGTTGTGGATCATCGTGCAGGCAGGGTCGTTTGAACTGTTGCGATCCATGTCGCGCATGCCTTCCTGGAATGATCTGGTCTATTTATTCGACAGTGGATTTATTGCCCACACCTTTTCGAACGCATCATTTTCCAGTTCGTGTTATCAACTCATGTTTGTGATGGGCGGTCTTGCCCTGCTCTTGCCGCCCCGTTTGGGGATTTGCGGCGTGAGGTTGCGGGTCATCACCACATACGCGCTGCTCCTGATACCGGTCTTTGTGTTGCATGCCAGAGGGGTTACAGATGACACGGGTGAACGCCTCTATTCCCAATATAATCCTGTTCATTGGCTCATTGCAAAATCCTATGTACACCAAGCCACTGAAGGTGAAGGGGATTTCGGAGACATCTTACGACAGCAGCTTGATGGGTGGCGCTACATCAAGACAGGAAAAGCCAAAAATGTTCTTATCATTGTATTAGAGGGACTGACCGGCAGTTATCTCGAACAATCAAGCCTCCATTTTAATCTGCCCGAACCCAAAACTCAAATGCCACTTTTGAATGTGTTTGCCGGGGAAGGCATGTTGTTGCCGGATTTTGTCGCTCATGGGCATCAAACCATTCGGGGGTTGTACTCACTTTTGTGCGCCGATTTTAGCAAATTATCTTGGAGCACACCCAAGGCTACGCTGTTGCACAATGTTCCCGAAAAGGCTGGTCAGTGCCTGCCAAATCAACTCAAAAAACTGGGATTCGACACGCACTATTTGCAGGGTGCCGGTCTGGTGTTCATGGGTAAAGATCGATTCATGCCGCTCATTGGCTTTGATCACGTGCATGGTTTGGAATGGTTTTCGGTGGAATCCGCGCAGAAATATCACTGGGGTGTGGATGATAAAACGTTTTTTTCGGGCGCGCTCACATACATCGATGATTTGCGAAAGGCCAAAAGACCGTGGATGCTCACACTGTTGACCGTGGGGACGCATCAACCTTACGAGGTGACCGACGAATTTGCGTCTGCGTATGCGGATAAAAAACAGGCCGCTGTTGCCAATCTGGATCAAGCTGTTTCAAAATTTCTGGGCGAACTCAAAAAGCGCGGAGTTTTTAAAGAGACACTGATCATTGTGACTGCGGATGAGTCCCATGGGTCTGAACTCGGTGATTGGGGAAGCGCCTGGGTTCCTGCCATTGTTTTTGCCCCAGAACAAAACAAACTTCCCAAAATCAACGCCAGTGTTTACGGGCTGATCGACACCACATTATCTGTTCTGGATTATTTTGCGAAAACCCCGCCAGACACACCAGGGCGGAGTTTTTTTAGAAAATACCGCAAGCCGCGCGAAATGGTGTCTTTTACAGCCGATCGTTTGCGCTGGTTGGATGAAACAGGAACCCGGATTGAGTGTAATTCCCAAGGCAAGTGTCAACTCTGTGCGGCGCAGTCCCTCATAGGGCCTGCGGATTGCCAATTCAGTGAAAGCGTAGACTCCCCGCATTGGGTGCAAAAGGCAAAATGGCTTGATCAGAACCTGAATCGCTTGTCAGACCTGCAAACCCTGCATTTTGCCACGGGCAAAAAACAAGTTGTGAAAAAACCCTGGCAGGATCAATGGGCCGACAATCTGGTGGGGGCCCAGTATTTGGATTTTGCGGCGAATACGGAAACCGAAGTGTTTATGAAATGGAAAATCATCAAGGCTCCGGCTGATGGTGCCCAGATGGTGCTCTCCCTGAAAGAATCCGATCACGACATTGATGAACCAGTGCCTGTCCTGCCTGTTTTGCATGCAGGACAAACATCAGAGCTTTCGTTCAAGATTCAAAATAAAACGGCCAGGGCCAATTTTTCTTTTCATTTGCTCGCCGAAACCCCCTTGGAGATGCAGTTGCTGGATTTTACGGTGGTGATCAAAAAGAAATCCTAACCCTCATTTCTCACGCAACATCGTTCACTCAGGCACCACAGATTTCTTTGTATCGGTAACAACTCGCCAGATGATCGTTGATCATCCCGACTGCCTGCATGTGGGCGTAGACGATAGTCGATCCCACAAACTTGAAACCGCGTGCCTTCAGGTCCTTGCTGAAGGCATCAGACTCTTTTGATGTTGATGGCAGGTTTTCAAGGTGTTTCCATTTGTTGATGATCCTGTTGCCGTCAACAAAGCGCCAGCTGTACGCATCAAACGAACCAAATTCATCCCGCACCTTGAGAAAGGCGCGGGCATTGGAAACAGCGGCCTCAACCTTGAGGCGGTTGCGAATGATCCCGGTATCCTGCAAAAGGCTCTCAATGTGTTTCGGTGTGAAGTTGGCCACCTTCTTCGCATCAAAGCCAGCAAAGGCACGCCGGTACGCTTCGCGCCGTTTGAGGATGGTGAGCCAACTCAGCCCTGCCTGCGCCGATTCGAGGACCAGAAACTCAAATAGTTTTTGATCATCGTGTACGGGCACACCCCACTCTTTATCGTGATAGTCAATGTAGAGGGGGTCTTTTTCACACCACGGACAACGGATAAGTTTTTTCATTTGTTAGCCCCACTATCGTACCATTGTAAAAAGTGAAAGGGGGTTTTTGATTTTTACAAGGGTAGTCTGGAGGGCATTGATGACGTTGTGCTTTCTACTGTCCCCCATACCCAACGGATTTGACTGAGGACTCAATCTCCCCGAGAATGCCCACGTCATCGATGGTTGAGGGCACGTTGAACGGTTCTCCATCGGCGATCTTGCGCATGATGCCACGCAAAATTTTGCCGGAACGCGTTTTGGGCAGGCGTTTTACGATCAAGGCCTGTTTGAATGAGGCCACGGCGCCAATCCGCTCCCGCACCATCTGCGCAAGTTCTTTGACCAGTGTTGCCTGATCCTTGGTTACTCCAGCCTTCAGGACCACAAAGCCAAGAGGCAATTGCCCCTTGAACGAATCCGCCGCACCCACCACCGCACACTCAGCCACATCCGGATGCATGGCAATGATCTCCTCCATGGCCCCCGTTGAGAGCCGATGCCCTGCCACGTTGATCACATCATCCACCCGACCCATGATGTACACGTAACCGTCCGCATCAAAATATCCCCCGTCTCCAGTAAAGTAATATCCCGGGAACATCGAAAGATACGATTCGCGATACTTGTCGTCGCTCTTCCACAATGTGGGCAAACAGCCGGGCGGGAGGGGCAACTTAATGGCCACCAAGCCTTCTGTGCCAGCAGGTACGGGTTTTCCATCCGCATCCAGAATGACCACGTGATACCCGGGGGCAGGCTTGGTCGGTGACCCTGCCTTGACTGGCAAGGCCTCTAGGCCCAGACAGTTAGCCGCGATCGACCACCCAGTTTCGGTTTGCCACCAGTGGTCAATCACAGGTCGTTGCAGCTTCTCGCTTGCCCAATAGTACGTGTCGGGGTCGAGTCGCTCTCCAGCCAGAAAAAGATATTTGAATTGGGACAGGTCGTATTTTTTGATGAATTCTCCGTTGGGGTCCTCCTTTTTTATGGCCCTGAACGCTGTGGGGGCTGTAAACAAGACACTCACCTTGTGTTCTGATATCACCCGCCAGAAGGCGCCCGGGTCCGGTGTGCCCACAGGTTTTCCCTCGTAGACAATCGTGGTGCACCCGTACAAGAGCGGAGCATAAACAATGTACGAATGCCCAACTACCCAACCAACATCCGAAGCCGCCCAGAACACCTCACCAGGCTGTACTCCATAAATATGCTTCATGGTCCACTTGAGTGCTACTGCATGACCGCCGTTGTCACGTACCACGCCCTTGGGAATCCCGGTGGTGCCCGAGGTGTAAAGGATGTACAAAGGGTCAGTGGACTTGACTGGCACACAGGCAACAGGTGTGGCTGTTTGCATGGCGATTTGCCAGTCAATATCCCGACCTGCCATCAGGGGAGCCTTGGCCTGGGCCCGTTGATACAGGACGCATTTTTGGACCTTGTGTGTAGCGAGTTCCAGAGCACGATCCAACAACGGTTTGTACTCAATAATCTTTTTTCCCTCTAACCCGCATGAGGCCGAAATCACAACCCGAGGTTTGGCATCGTCGATCCGTATGGCGAGCTCATGGGGGGCAAACCCTCCAAACACCACAGAATGCACGGCCCCAATTCGGGCACAGGCCAGCATGGCCACCACAGTCTCGGGAATCATGGGCATGTAAAGAATGACAGTATCTCCCTGGCGCACCTCAAGTGCGGTCAAAACCCCTGCAAATCGTGATACCAATCCCAGTAGTTCACGGTACGAAATTTTTTTAATGATGTTTGCGACAGGGCTGTCGTAGATGATGGCTGTCTGGTCGGATCGGCCTTGTTCCACATGCCAATCCAAACAATTGTAACAGGTGTTGAGCTCTCCGCCCGGAAACCAGCTGAAAAAAGGACTCCGAGACCCATCAAAGACACGGTCGTATGGTTTGTGCCATTGGATTTCTTTGGCCGCTTCGCCCCAGAAGGCTTCAGGATTGGTAATGGATTCATCATAAGCAGATTGATATGACATGTTTAGTCCTTTTCTATTCTCAACAAATAAGCATGATCAATAATCATGGTAGTCTTGTGATGGGGTAACTTTAATTTCCTCAAAATAATCTTGATAAGCTTGATGACGGAGTAACTTGAATTTCCTCAAAAATCAATGGAAGGAAAACAACCAGGGTAATCCGTTATGGTTACGCTACCTCCGCAATATCATTTGACAAGGCACTTTTTACTAGTCTAGTAAAGCCGCTCGTTCTCTTCCGTTTTATTGAGAACGCATTCCGGCTTAGCTCAGTGGTAGAGCAAGCGGCTGTGCCGAGTCCGCCTTGGGCGGACAAGGCTTGTGGTTGACGATGACAGAAAAGCGTTAAAGAGGAGCTGGATAAATGTGTGATGCTTTGTGCAAATTGTCATCGTGAATTGCATGCCAAGTTAGCAGCCTCTGCTGGAAACAGCAGAGTGAATAAGCGGGCTAAATCAGGGAACCCGAAACGATCATGTGCACAACATGAGTCGTCGGCAATCCTGAGCTAGCATCCACCTGGGTTCCAAAAGGAACTATGGCGTGAGGGCAAGTGCAGAGACTCTACACCCGCCATCCTCGCTGATGTTAATATCAGACGGATGAAGATAAAGTCCGACTCTTGGGGAAACTCAAGTCAGAAAGTAACCGCTAGGTCGTTGGTTCAAGTCCAACAGCCGGAGCCCTTCGACTCGCTTCGCTCGCTCAGGGCAGGCACCTTGAGTGAGCGTTGCGGGTCTTTTTTTTGTCCAAAACAGGCTTTCATGAGTCGAAGGTCTTCGACGGGCTCAGGCCAGGTGCGACGTGCTGAGTCCCTCGACTCCTTTTAGTCGCTCGGGATAAACTGACTTGTATTGAGTTCGTCGAAGTAGTCGAAGCAACCTGTGCTGAGCGACCGCAGGGACCTGTCCCGAGTTCATCGAGGGAGTCGAAGCACAAAAAAATTCCACCAAATCCGAAACTCTCATTCCCAAACAACAGAAGATCAGGCGTATGGTTTTCTACGTCTACATCCTTAAATGCAAAAACGGCAGATACTATGTAGGGCAAACCAACAATCTCTCAAGAAGATTAAGACAGCACACCGTTGGCGATGGCTGTAAATACACGACTGACTTCATTTTGGATGAGCTTATCTACTACGAAATATTTTCAGATCGAACACAGGCTGTTCAAAGAGAAAAACAACGCAAAGGTTGGTCCCGCGCCAAAAAGGAAGCTTTGATTCTCAACCAAAAACCACGGCTCAAACTTTTGGGTATTTCTCATCAATCGCCGAGGTATCATCGGTGAAACATGTGCCAAGCATTCCTCAATCATTCAATTTTCAACTACCTGCTAGCATTTACTGCATCAACTTGAGCTCATCAGTCTTCAAAACTGACACGCCGAGACTCTTAAATTCTTGTCGTTTGCTAGAAACCACTTGATCCGATGACGCAATGACAGCATCCTCAATCACAACAACATCATATTTCCTGTTCAAGGCGGCCTTGGTTGTCCTGTCAATACACTGATCAGCGGCCAGGCCTGTTATGTAAAGACGATTGACCGAGTGTTTTGCCAAAATTTTGCCAAGCTCCGGGTTGGAAAAGGCATCCATCACCTTTTTTTCTAAAATATTATTTCCTCTCACCAAAACACGGCTGTCAAGCTCAGCGCCTTTTGTGCCACTCGCAAGCGCGCCTTTAGTAAAGTAGCTGACAATAGGCCCTGTCTCATGGATTTGTTTTATGTAAACAATGAGGCGTCCCGCATCATTAAAGATGTTTATCAATTTATTTGTATTGGTAATAACCCTATCTGTCTGTTGTAAATTGATGGGGTGTTTCCCCGCGGGATCTGTGAGATCATTTTGCAAATCAATGATCAATAGAGCCTCATGAGGATTCTGATAAACAGAAATAGGAGTGCCTCGTGAAATATGGCCCATGATTTTGAATTTTGCAAATATGTAACCGCCCAAGGCGAAGATAAGAATAAATACAACACAAATTGAAACAAGAAATTTTTTCATGATTTTTTCCCCCGTGCAACGTCCTCCCCTATCATTTTCCCTCTCTCAACTCCTTCAACATAATGCAAGCATGCAATTTGTCGAAAAACTAATCCGGTATGATGCAGAGACATAGCCCCATGATATGTGCACCTATGTGCTAGCACATAGGTGCAGTGTTGCCATCATTTTCATCCCCCATCACGCTTTAAAAATAAAAAATGCTGCCAAGATCATGAAACCAAATCCCACCAAATGATTCCAGCGGATCGCTTCCTTCATATAAAACACGGAGAAAAATACGAACACCGTGAGCGTGATGATCTCTTGAAGAGTTTTAAGTTGTGCAGTGGAAAAATACCCGTGCCCAATTCTGTTCGCAGGAACCTGAAAACAATATTCAACAGACGCAATGAGCCAGCTCACCAAGATTGCCAGATACAAGGGACTGGCTTTGTATTTGAGATGACCGTACCAAGCAAAGGTCATGAAAACATTTGAAATGATCAACAGCAAAACCGTGTAAAAAGGTGTGAGTGTTTGAAACATGAAGGGAACACAACACATTTGCTGTTAAAAAACAACATTTCCCCTCCCGAAACAGAATAATGTAAAATGCTTTTTTCTATTCTTTCAAAAGGGATAAGGTTTGTCATATCACTCGCTCCATCTTGAGATTCCAATTTGGAATCTCAAGATGGTTACCTTGAGGCGCCCCCATCAACTTCAAACACAGCGTAAGCAATCGATCGTTTACAATAATGGCCACCTCTAAGAACCCCCTAAGTTTTCCCCCAAGCCCTTCGTTCAGTGAGCAGGGACGTGATTTTGTTGATGAGCTCGGCGGATTCGAAAGGCTTGACAATATAATCATTGGCACCGGCCTCGATTGCTTCTCGGATGTTCTGTGGCTCCGAGAGGGCAGACAGGGCGATGATGGGGATGTGTCTGGTTGTTTCGTTAGTACGCAGGAGGGTGATCAATTCCAACCCACCCATATCGGGCATGATCATATCGGCAAGAATGAGGTTTGGTTTCTGTGCCAAGGCCTCTTCCATGCCATCGGCACCATTGTCGGCAAAGATGACGTCATAGCCCAAAGTTTCCAGCCGCATTTTGATGGTTTCTATAAAAAAATATTCATCATCAACAATCAGAATTTTGGGTTGTGACATAAAAAATTCCCTTTCAACCTAAATTCGGCTGTTAGCCTCATTTAGTAGCCTGTCGCTTTTGTCCAATCTCTGTGTTGGTGCGTCTTTCCCGTCGGTCAACGTACATTTGAGTACGCCTCCCTCCGGGAGAAGCCGCACACGCCTTGATCTTGAACAAAATCAACAGGCTGTCCTAAAAACAGCAGTTC
>CAZGMS010000039.1:0-9338 GCA_964526915.1 uncultured Nitrospirales bacterium | reverse complement strand
CAATGTACCAGCCACACTTATGGGGGCCGATGACATCGTCGCCGTCTGTGAAAAAACCCTGAACATCAAACTGGGTGAAACAACCCCCGACGGTTTGTTTACCCTTTCCTCCGTTGAGGACCTCGGCTCCTGCGGCACCTGCCCCGTCATCCAAGTGAACGACACCTATTTTGAAAACATGACGCCCGACCGGGTCGTATCGCTGATCCAATCATTGCGAAAAGGAATTCTCCCCCCGCCCGAAGCTGACGCCTGTTATTGGACCAGCCAATGCGATGTGCTATTGCATAACCGTGGCGAAAAGAATGCCACCAGACTCGATGTCTATGTCAAACGCGGCGGTTACCAGGCCCTAAAAAAGGCACTTGCCTTGTCACCCGCAGATGCCGTTGCCTTGGTGAAAAGTGTCACCCTTCGCGGACGCGGAGGCGCCGGGTTTCCGGCAGGGACAAAGTGGGGTTTCATCTCACACAATGAGACTCGACCTGTCTACCTCATCTGCAACGCGGACGAAGGTGAACCGGGTACGTTCAAGGACCGTCAGATCATGGAACATGATCCCCATTTGCTGATCGAAGGCATTGCGATTGCGGCCCATGCTATCCGAGCGAAAAAAGCGTTTATTTACATTCGCGGGGAGTACCGTTGGATCTCACACATTCTGGAAAACGCGCTGGCTGAGGCTTCGAAGGCGGGGTATTTGGAACACGTCGACATCGTTGTGCATCGGGGCGGTGGTTCGTACGTTTGCGGAGACGAAACAGCGCTCATTGAATCCCTCGAAGGCAAACGCGGCAACCCCAGACGCAAACCACCTTTCTTTCCCGCGGCCGTCGGGCTTTATGGTTGTCCGACAACAGTCAACAACGTCGAGACGCTGGCTTGCCTGCCCTATCTTTTCCAAAATGGGGCTGATGCCTTTTTCAAGTTCGGCACGATCGGTAATTCAGGTCCAAAGCTTTTTGGAGTGAGCGGCCACGTAAACAAACCAGGAGTATTTGAATTTGAGTTGGGTGTCCCCCTGTCTACCATCCTCCAGGCCGCGGGTGGCGTGAAGGGCACACTCAAGGGCGTCATTGTTGGAGGTTTGTCAGTACCCATTTTAACCCCTGATGAAGCAGCCGATCTCAAGATGGACTTCGATTCCTGTCTAAAAAAGGGAACCATGATCGGGTCCGGCGGCGTGATCGTGCTCAACGACACGGTTTCAATCCCACACCTCGCTCTGCGGGCGATCCGTTTTTATGCCCATGAGTCCTGCGGACAATGCACGCCGTGCCGGGAAGGGTCACAGGCCATTCAATCTCTGCTCAAAAATCTGGTGGCAGGCTTGGGAAAATCGAGCGATATCGACACGATTCTTCATTTATGCGCAAAGATCCAGGGACTCACGTTGTGTCCCTTGGGCAGTGCGTTTGCCATGCCAATTGAGGCCATGGTCACCAAATATCGTTCCGAATTTGAAATGTTGTTAAAGAGATGAAAAATGAATCTTATCAGGAATACAGAAGGAGAACACATGAACATTACAATCAACGGTAAGGCTGTTGTCGCGCAACCTGGACAATCAATACTGCAAGCGGCCAAAAACAGTGGCATTTATATCCCCTCGTTGTGTTACCATGTCAAAACCGGCCAAGCCGGTAAATGCCGTGCCTGTGTGGTGGAAATCGACGGCATGCGCGGTCTGCAAACTTCCTGCACCATCCCAGTCAAGGAAGGCATGAAAATCACGAGTGACTCCGTTCTGGCTAGAGAAGCGCAAAAACTGGTCATCAATCTTCTGCTGTCGTCAGGGCGTCACGATTGCCTGGCCTGCGAAAAAAATGGTGACTGCGAATTGCAGACAGCCGCCTACTTTCTTGGCATTGAACGCCCGGCTTTTACGCTCCCAGAAGCCGAGATCGAAACCGATGACTCTTCGGAGTTCATCCTTCGCGATCATTCCAAATGCATCAAATGCGGACGCTGTGTGGTTGGTTGCAACACAACTGTCGTCAACGAAGTTCTCGATTTCGGTTACCGTGGACACGAAACCCGCGTCCTTTGTGACGATGACCAGCCCATGGGTCAATCGTCCTGCGTACAATGCGGGGAATGTCTGCAGTTATGCCCAGTTGGTGCCCTCACAGACAAGCTGGCACGCGGTCAGGGCCGATCCTGGCAGCTTAAGAAATCCGAGACTGTTTGTCCTTATTGTGGTGTGGGTTGCAAACTCAATCTCCACATCGATCCTGTCAAAAACAAAATTGTCCGAATCACTGGGGTTGAAGAAAGTCCTGTCAATAACGGGATGCTCTGCGTGAAAGGGCGTTACGGTTTCGATTTCGTTGGTTCATCGGAGCGTTTGACTACCCCCCTGATCAAGGAAAATGGCAGTTTCCGGAAGGCTTCGTGGGATGAGGCGGTTGCCTGGGTGGCCAAAAAATTTGGCGACATCAAACAAAAAAATGGCCCCGATTCTCTGGGCGGTTTCGCATCGGCAAAATGTTCCAATGAAGAAAATTTTATTTTTCAGAAATTCATGCGCTCGGTCATCGGCACAAACAACGTGGACCATTGCGCGCGTTTATGTCACGCCTCCACAGTGGCTGGCTTGGCCCAGGCCTTTGGCAGCGGCGCCATGACCAACGACATCAAGGGTATTAAGGAGGCCGATGTGATCATGATCATCGGATCCAATACCACTGAGGGGCATCCCGTGATTGGCAGTGTCATCAAACAGGCTGTCAGACTCGGCAAAACAAAACTGATTGTTTTTGATCCCAAACGTATCCCCCTTTCTGATTACGCCGAAATCTATGCCGCCCAACGATGCGGCTCGGATGTGGCCCTGCTCAATGGTCTGATGCATGTGATCATCAAAGAAGAACTCTATGACAAAACCTATGTGACTGAACGTTGCGAGGGTTTTGACGACCTGAAAAAAGAAATCGAAAAATGTCCCCCTGACACTGTCTCAAAACTCACTGGCATTCCGGCTTCCACGATAGAACAGGCGGCCCGTTTGTTCGCCACGGCCCCCACCGCATCGCTTTTTTATTCCATGGGGATCACACAACACACAACAGGTGTCGATAACGTTTGGTCCACAGCCAATCTTCAGATGCTGTGTGGCAACCTCGGCAAGATTGGCGGCGGCCTCAATCCCCTGCGCGGTCAAAGTAACGTACAGGGCGCATGCGATATGGGTGCCCTGCCCAATGTGTTCAGCGGTTATCAGAAGGTGGGCGATCCCGCCGTGCAGGAAAAATTCGATAAGGCCTGGAACTGTAAACTGCCCGACCTGCCCGGACTGGCCGTCACCACCATGATTGAAGCCGCTGACGCAGGTAAAATTAAGGCGCTGTACATCATGGGAGAAAATCCGATGATCTCTGATCCGGACATCACTCATGTGGAGCATTCCCTTAAAAAACTCGAATTTCTGGTAGTGCAGGACATCTTTCTAACCGAAACAGCGGCTATGGCTGATGTGGTCTTGCCAGCCGCGGCTGTCGCCGAAAAGGACGGGACTTACACCAATACGGAGCGCAGAGTACAACTTTCCAAACAAGCCATCATTCCCCCAGGAGAATCTCTACCCGATTGGGCCATCGTGCAAAAAATCGCCCAGGCTCTGGGTGCGACCTGGAATTATCAAACCTGCGAAGACATCCAGAATGAGGTCAACGCCCTTACCCCCTCCTACGGTGGCATGACCTACAAGCGATTGGGACAAAACGGACTGCATTGGCCCTGCCCCACACAGGAGCATCCCGGCACTCCCGTGTTGCACATTGGTAAATTCACCCGAGGCAAGGGTCTGATGAAGGCCATTCCTTTCAAAGAACCTGCCGAATTGCCTGACGCCCAATACCCGTTAATCTTGACCACTGGCCGGCTGTTGCAACAATTTCATACAGGCACGATGACACGCAAAACAGCTGGGCTCGATCGGCTGGCAGGCCCCCGAGTCATGATGTCAGTTGAGGACGCTAAGTCCTTGGGGATTGGCAACGGTGAACTGGTCAGGGTAAAAAGTCGCCGGGGCCAGATCGAAACAAAGGCGTTTGTAACTCGTGACATTGGACAGGGCACAATCTTCATCCCGTTCCATTTCTGCGAGGCGCCAGCCAACCGATTAACGATTGCGGCGCTGGATCCTGTAGCAAAAATACCGGAATTCAAGGTCTGTGCCGCCCGGGTAGAAAAGATATGAATTCATAAAATTAAGGAGACGCCATGACCCCTCAGGAAATTGAAATCACCTTCAGCCTGGCAACCAGGCGTGAGTTAGAGGCCAACGCGTTTTACGCGCGGGTGGCAAAAAACGCTCTCAATCCTGAGGTCAAACAGGTCTTTGAGCAACTTGCCAATGAGGAGATGGGCCATTTCGAGCTACTGGAACGATTTCGGACGGATCCCACACTGCCCTTGAAAATGACGGCCCCGCCCCAAAATTACAGGCTGGCCGAGGCCACCCCTCTCCCCCCGTTCTCCGATGACATGCTCCCGCGTGATGCGATTGCCTTGGCTATGAAAAAAGAGCAGGAGGCTGTGGAATTCTATCTGGCCCTTTCCGCAGGGACACCCGACGCGGGACTCAAGGATATCTTTGACAATCTGGCGAACATGGAGCTTGTCCACAAACAGCGTCTTGAAAACGTGTTCGTCGCTGAGGGGTATCCGGAAATATTTTAATCAATACCATCTTTTTCATATGGACGATGTCACACTTATCAAAACTCTTATCGAAGCGGCCAACAAACAAAGTGAAAATATTCTGACGTTGACCTGTCAAAGAGCGCATCAGTTGGCTGAGGAATACAGTATTGAATTACGCCGCATTGGGGCAATCTGCCAGACCGAAGGCATCAAAATCATCAATTGTGAACTTGGTTGCTTTGGGAAACACCGGCATGAGTGAACAACATCAAAGCTTTCTCTTTCACGACAAAGGAGTCTCTTCATGCTTTCTATCAAGAAACTTTTTTTTATTTTCTCGATCCTGTTGAGTTTTGCGGTACACGCAGAGGATGAACTCTCGGGAAAACTCACCGTATTCCACGCGGGCAGTCTTTCTGTCCCACTCAAACAGATCGTGACCCAATTCAGGCAGTTGCACCCCAATCTCGATGTTCAGCTTGAGGCGGCTGGCTCCATCGACTCTGCCCGCAAGATCAGTGAATTGAAGCGCCCCTGTGATGTGTTGGCATCGGCCGATTATCTTGTGATCGATCATATTCTGATCCCAGAATACGCAGACTGGAACATCAAGTTTGCCAGCAACGAAATGACCCTCGTGTATCACAAGAACTCTCGTCGCAGTGAGGAATTGACAGAAGCGAACTGGTTTGAAATTCTTTTGGATCCCAAAATATCCTTCGGCCGGGCAGACCCCAACGCCGATCCCTGCGGCTATCGCGCTGTTCTTACCATGCAGTTGGCCGAAAGATACTACAACAAACCAGGTCTGGCCCAGGCTATCCTGCAAAAAGAAACCCGTTTTATGCGCCCCAAAGAAACTGATCTGCTGGCCCTTCTGGAATCGAGCACAATCGATTATATTTTTCTTTACCGCTCTGTGGCCGAACAACACGGTCTGAAATACCTTCGCCTGCCCGATCAAATCAATCTCAAGAATTCACAACTCGCCAGCCATTATGCCACAACACAAGTGGAACTGGTTGGAAAAACACCCAACGAGAAGATTGTACAAAAAGGGGAACCCATGATTTACGGTCTCACCATCCCTAAAAACAGTCCGAATCCCAAAGCCGCAACTGCTTTTGTAAAATACGTTCTCACAGCCAATCAGGGAATGTCCGTAATCGAGAAACTGGGGCAACCATCAGTCGTGCCGTCACCCTGTGAACAATGGGATCGATTGCCTTCTACCCTTAAACCCTTTGCCCTTAATCCGACACGAACAGAACTCTTGCAAAAATGAAACGACATCCAACAACTTTTGATCTTCTGCTCTGGTGTTGTGGAGGCCTGATCCTGTTGTTCGTAGTGGCACCACTCGCGGGTATGGCTCTCCAGTGCACTTGGCCAGCACTTTGGGAAACCGCACAGGACACCCTAGTCCAACGCAGTATTGTTCTGACCCTGCTCGCCTCTTTTTTGGGAACAGCAGTTTTTTCCTTGCTGGCTGTGCCCTTTGCCTGGTTGCTCGCCCGAAATGAATTTCGCGGCAAAAGACTTTTGTTGGGTCTGGTGGATCTGCCTGTCGTCATCCCCCATTCCACAGCCGGCATCGCATTATTGGGGGTCCTCAACCGTGAATCCCCTCTGGGAAAAATGGCAGAAACCCTGGGATTCTCATTCATCGGCCACCCGGTGGGGATTGCCCTGGCCATGGCCTTCGTCAGTTTGCCTTTCCTTATTGGCGCGTCCAGGGAAGGTTTTGAGGCAGTCCCTCTGCGCCTCGAAAAAACAGCCAAGACGCTGGGCGCGTCTCCCTGGCGGGTCTTTTTTACTATTTCCCTGCCACTGGCCCGCCGTTCAGTACTCACCGGCTTCGTCATGATGTTCGCCAGGGGACTGAGCGAATTCGGGGCTGTGATCATTGTGGCCTATCACCCCATGGTCACTCCCGTGTTGATCTACGAACGGTTTACGTCATTTGGCCTGGCTCACGCGCGGGGTGTGGCCGTCCTGTTTTTGGTAATATCACTGGCCATCTTTATCTTATTACGCCGGTTATCGGGAGGGAGACGTCGTGCTAAGCGTTGAAGGTCTGTCATGCCGTTTGGGCAATTTCATTCTGCACGATGCCTCTTTTACAGTGAGTGCCGGGGATTATTTTGTGCTGCTTGGAGAATCCGGCGCCGGCAAAACGGTCATATTGGAACTGCTCTGTGGATTGTTGCTACCGGATTCTGGACGCGTGATGCTCAATGACAAAAACATCTCCCAAGTCCCCATCCAAGGACGCGAACTGGGTTTGGTGTATCAGGATCATGCCCTTTTCCCACACATGACCGTGCGTAAAAACATTGCCTATGCCCTGCCCCCGCATGAGCATGCCCGAGTGGAAGAACTGGCCAAACAAGTTGGGGCCTCTGCCTTGCTGGAGCGTGACCCAACCACCTTGTCTCTGGGTGAGGCCCAGCGTGTCGCGCTGGCCCGTACCTTGGCCAGAAATCCCAGCGTGCTCCTGTTGGACGAACCACTGGCCTCTCTGGACGCCCCAGCCCGCGCGGGCATCCGGTCTCTCCTGCGCCGCTTGAATGCCGGTGGGCAAACAGTCATTCACGTGACCCATGATTACGAAGAAGCGCTGGCTTTGGCGTCGCGCGTAGGGGTTTTGGAAAACGGACGCGTCGTACAGGTAGGCACACCCGCTGAGATATTTCATCATCCGAAATCATTGTTTATAGCCAATTTCGTGGGAATAAAAAATTTTTTTCGGGGACAGCTTTTGACAGACAACGATGGTACCCGCTTCGAGACTTCTGGGTGTGTGTTTTTTCTTTCCGACAACGAAGCACAGGGTACTGGCTGTGTCATTTTTGAGAGCGATGCCGTCACGATTTCTCCAACAGAGCCCCACGGTAGCGCGCGAAATGTTTTTGAGGGAACAGTCGGAGAAATTGAACCCGTAATAAAAGGTTTTGAGATCGCCGTGGATATTGGCGTCCGCATTTATGCCACCATCACCCAGACCTCGCGTGAGAGGCTGGCGATCGCCCCAGGACAGAACGTCTGGATCAGTTTCAAATCCACTGCAATCAGGTTTGTGCCGGACGAGGTATTGGCATGATACAGGCACCAAACATGCTGATCATCGGCGCCGCAGGCCGCAATGTGGGCAAAACAGAATTCGCCTGCGAGGTGATCCGCCAGCAAACAGCACAACATCAGGTCGTGGCTGTCAAGATCACCACCATACAGGAACGTGACGGGCTCTGCCCTCGGGGAGGAAAAGGCTGCGGGGTCTGCACGTCACTCAACGGTCATTATCTGCTGACTGATGAAACGATGAACGAAAATCATGTTGTTGCTGGCAAGGACACGGTGCGCCTGCGAACAGCGGGGGCACAGCAGGTTCTCTGGCTAAGGGTTCTCAAAGATCATCTGGAGGAAGGGCTTTCTGCGCTACTCAAACATCTTCCCCCAGCTTCCTGTATCATCTGTGAATCAAACTCGGCACGCCTGGCTATTGAACCGGGTGTTTTTCTTGTCATACGCGAAAATGGGATCCATTCAACGAAGGCTTCCTGCGCCTCAGTCATCGATTTAGCAGACCGCGTCGTGATTTTTTTAGACAATCGTTGGGACATGTCACCATCACAATGTCAGTTTTTAAACGGTTGCTGGCATGTGTCTGTACCTGCAACGGCAGCCATTCTGGCCGGTGGCCAAAGCACGCGAATGGGCCGCGACAAGAGTCTGCTTCCCGTAAAAGGAACGACGCTTCTGGAACATATTGTCAACCAGGTCCGTCCACTCGTGGACGAAATCCTGATTGGAGCCAGTGAAAACTCCAAATATGAGCACCTAGGGGTCCCCGTTGTTTCCGATCTGCAACAAGGCCTGGGCCCCTTGATGGGGATCCTCTCCTGTCTGCAAGCCTCGCGTCATGAGCGTGTCCTCGTGATCGCCTGTGACATTCCGGTTCTGCCTCTGCCCTTTCTGCAAATGATCTTGCGCCACGCAAATCAGGCGGATATAGTTCTACCACGTAATGCACAGGGACACTATGAACCTCTGCTTGCCGTGTATACTAAACGCGTCATTCCCCCTGCGAAGACGGTGCTGGAACGCGGCGGTCGCAGGATCATTGAATTGTGCGATGAGCAGGGACTACGTGTGCACATCGCAGATCTGCCACCTGGTGACTGGTATCAGAACTGGAACACGCCTGATGACTATCGGAGGGCCATGAATGATGCTTTTTGAACAAGCCTTTGCAACCATGATGGCACTGGCACGTCAACTACCGACAGAGCAGATCCCTCTCGACCGGTCTTGCGGACGCATTCTCGGTACGGATGTGTTCGCGGACACTGACATGCCGCCCTTCAACAAGTCAGCCATGGACGGCTTTGCCTGTCGCCGCACGGATTTGTTTGTCGGTGCCCATTTGGAAATCATCGAAGAAATCCCCGCTGGGGCTTTTCCACAAAAAACCGTTCTTCCGGGTACCTGTTCACGCATCCTGACCGGGGCCCCAGTGCCAGTGGGAGCCGATTGTGTCATCATGCAGGAGCAAACTCGGCGCATTGATCAACACGTACATATTCTGCACGACAATACTGCAGATAACATCTGCCAGAGGGCGGAAGATGTGACCCATGGTGATCTGGTACTGAACCGCGGAGAACGTATTCTACCCGCTCACCTGGCCC
>CAZGMS010000038.1:0-6917 GCA_964526915.1 uncultured Nitrospirales bacterium | reverse complement strand
ATGCTATCTGGTTTAATCCCGCACTGAAACATTTTAAAATCATATTGAACGCCTGGAAATGTTTGATGAAAAAAAAGGGTCAGGATCACTCCATTGGGTTGTCGTTGCACCATGTTTTTATGCGCGCAGGCTTGAGACAGCCGAGAATGCAAATATTGACGCACTATGCACAATACGGGGATATTCTTTTTGATAAATACATTGCCAATTGGAAACAACACATACCAAGTTTCAGAAAAAAACTCGCGAACAAAGTTTCAAATAACAATTTCATCATATTGGAGAACGAACTGGATGCATTGGGTTCAGACAGTTCTCTTCTTGAGTTGACCAGTGTGGCTTGGGGGAGAAAATAGGACCGGCATTATGTTATTGAGAAGAGTAACGATCCTGCTTGTTTTCACTGGGTGAATGGCGAGTCCCGGTGTTCACAAAGAAGGCATAAGGCAAATGCTCAAAGGATGAGCAATGGGAAACGGGGGGCATCATGGCTTTTTTTTGAATGAAAATATTTTTTCAAAAAGCAAATTCCAGTCAAACAGAGGACCGGGATCTTTTTTGCGTCCAGGTGCCACGTGTTCATGGCCCACAATGTGGTTTAGATCAATGAGGGGATTTTCGCATATGAGTTTGAGACACAACCATGCGCAGGAATCATATTGTTTTTGCGTATACCGTTTTTGGACATGCCCTACCAACTCAATGCCCACGGTAATTTTATTAACGGTAGATTGATTGTTGTTCATACCTGTTGTTTCACCAGTTGGCATGATGGATATGCCCGCATGGTAGGCATAACAATCGGAAGGGATGAGGGAGTAGATTTGCCCCTTTCTATCAATAAGATAATCCGCAGATACGTTATGGTGGTTTAACACACCAAGAATAAGCTGAAGATCGTAGGGCTTTTTTGGAGCCACGTCAATGGCACTGATGCAATGAATGACAATGCCAATGATTTGGTTGTCACCACGTTTCCCAAAAGCATTCAAAAATTGATTGATAATCTTGCGTTTGACCATGTGCCTCTTTACTTATCAAAAAAATGGTCGTACTCCGCTGTCAGAAATCTGTTCCGCACTACGGACATGGGATAACTCAATTTGGGCACGTAAAACAATTTGTAAAGGGACACAATGAAATATCAGCACATCATTTTTTTTGTTTTCATCACTTTACTGTCTGCCTCATCGGCCTTTGCCGCATCGCCCTGTTCTGTGGAACTGGGCGAATTGCCTGTGTTGGCGGAGGGCAGGGTCATGCCCCTCGAAGTGCGCGCCAGCCAGACACTCAAATTCATGACAGGCAAAGCAACCCCCCTCAAAGAAGATCCTGTCATCACCTATTGCCGACTGAGTTTTTCACAACAGAATCCGGATGATGCTATTTTGAAAGAACTGTTCCTCAAAACAGGTCATGTGCAGGTCAGGGAAATATTGGGGCTCAACAAGGGCGTCTCCACGATCAGTCCCGACCAAGTGCTCGAAAAACTGCAAGGCATTCAAAATCATGTTTATCAACTGGAACAAAACGGCGGCAATCGCGTGGTGATTGACGAGCTGAAAGCCCTGTTGGCAAAAACACAGTTGTTCTATGAACTGTCCCACGGTGGCGACTGGAAAGTGCCAGTGGGTGATCAGTGGTTGGCCTTGGGCGAAATTTGGGAAGGCACAGAGGCGTTCGCCCCGAACCCCTCTGCGGTGATCGATGTGATCCAACAGTACGGGCAAGCGTTCAGACAGCAAAATCCCCATTATCTGGTTGAGCTGACCTATCATCGTTTGCATCTGTTGCACATGGCCTTGCTGGCGGCGATGGTGGCACTCGTTTTGGGATTTGTTCTCAAAAATCCGCATCACCCCATGACCGTGTCTGTCCTGTCTCTTCTGTTTTTTCTGCAAGCGGCTATGGTGGTTTTTCGTGTGCTCATTGCAGGACGCGCCCCGGTGACCAACATGTATGAGACCGTCTTGTGGGTTGGTTTGGGGGCCTTGGTGTTTGGTGGTTTGCTGGGGTGGTGGCGTCGGGAACGTTTGTTTTTGTTGTTTGGCGTTTTGATCAATCTGGTCAGTTTGTTCATGATGATGTTTGCCGACAGGATGCTGGACCCCACACTCAAACCGCTGGCACCTGTGTTGCGTGACAACTTTTGGCTGGCCACTCATGTGACCACCATCACCATCAGCTACGCGGCCTTTGGGCTGAGTTGGCTGATCGCCAATTATTATATGATCAAGGGCATCGCGTCCAAAATTGGCTACGAGGAAGGAAAACACCTCAATGAAATGACATATGATTGTCTCAGAATCGGTGTGGTGTTGTTGTCTGCTGGCATTTTGCTGGGGGCCGTGTGGGCTGATTACAGCTGGGGTCGGTTTTGGGGTTGGGATCCCAAGGAAACCTGGTCTCTGGTAGCCTTGATGGCTTATCTGGCAGTGTTGCATGGTAGATACGCAGGATGGATTGGCGATGAATCGTTTCTGCCCTATGTGGCGCTCGCGTTTTTGACGATCGTGATCGCGTGGTTTGGGGTGAACTATGTGCTGGCCAGCGGGTTGCACTCATATGGGTTCAGTCGCGGAGGGGCCACGGCGATTCTGGCCTTGATCATGGCGCAGATCATTTTGTTTTTGTTGTGGAAAATAAGGAAAATTTTTTGATTGTCGGTCGCCATTGGCTTTGCTAAAAGGGCTGCGCGATGATGCTTTTTAATTATTCAAATGTGATCATTTTTGCTCTCGTTGGTATCGGTTTTATCTTTGTGACACTGTTCATTGGGTCGCTGTTGCGTCCCCATAACCCCAACCCGGAAAAACTCAAGACCTACGAATGTGGTGAAGAACCTGTTGGTGCGGCGTGGATGAATTTCAATATCCGGTTCTATGTGATCGCGCTTGTGTTTGTGATTTTCGATGTGGAAGTGGCACTCATGTTCCCTGTGGTGCGCGTGTTTCGGGAATGGGTGGCCAAGGGCGATGGGGTGATCGCTTTGATCGAGGTCTTTGTTTTCATCCTGATCTTGTTGTTGGGATTTTATTACGTGTGGAAGAAGGGAGACTTGGAGTGGAATAAAAATATTAGCTCAAAGCTGAACCCTTCGGCAAGCTCAGGGCAAGAAGGCGAAAGGTGAAAGGAAGAATAAGAATATCGAATAATGAACAAGGAACAAGGAATTTCGAAGTGATTGTCATTCCAGCGTAGGCTGGAATCTATGTTTATTTTAGTTCTGGATCCCTGCGTTCGCAGGGATGACAAATTTCGGCATTCGATATTCCTTGCTCGATATTCAATATTCATTACCCTTTCAGTTGTTATGTGATCCATGATTTATGCTCACACTACGCAACAAACTACCCGAATTCGTCATCACCACCAAGCTTGATGAACTCATCAACTGGGGCCGCAAATCGTCCGTGTGGTATCTGCTGTTTGGACTCGCCTGCTGTGGCATTGAACTCATGCAAACGGGCGGGCCGCGTACTGATCTGGACCGATTTGGGTCCGTGTTTCGCGCCACGCCCCGTCAATCAGACCTCATGATTGTGGCGGGAACGCTCACCTACAAAATGGCCAGGCGCGCCAGATTGTTGTACGACCAGATGGCCGAACCCAAATACGTGATTGCCATGGGCAGTTGTGCCAATTGCGGTGGGTTGTTCCAACACAGCTATTCCGTGGTCAAAGGGGTCGATAAAATCCTGCCCGTCGATATTTACGTCCCGGGCTGTCCTCCCAGACCAGAGGCGCTCACAGAAGGATTACTCAAGATTCAGGAAAAAATGAAAACTGAGAAACAATTGGTCAGGCATAGTAAGAACACATGAACCAAAAAGAAAAAGAAATCGCCAGTCACCTCATCGATAAATTTTCCAAAGAAGCGTTGGACTGGTGTGAGCCGGAAAAGGGTGATTGGTATCTGTTTGTCCCTGCCAACAAGCTTGTTGAAATACTGCTTTATCTCAAAGACACGTGGGAGTTTTGTTTTGATCATCTGGTGAATCTGAGCGCGTTCGATGCCCAGGAACACATTGAGATTGTGTATCACCTGTACTCATACAGACACAAACAGCGCTTCACGCTCAAAGTGCGAACCAGCCGCCTGCAGGGCGAGGTCCCCACGGTGAGTACGGTTTATCCCACGGCCGATTTTCAGGAACGCGAGGTATATGATTTGTTGGGAGTGGCCTTTGCAGGGCATCCCCATTTGACCCGCATCATGTTGCCCGAGGACTGGGTGGGGCACCCGCTACTTAAGGATTATGAGGAAGGGGCCGAGTATGGGGGGATTGGGACGGGGAGGAAATAGACCAAAGTCCAAAGACTAAAGTTGGGGGGCGACCCGCCTGCGCCGCAGACTATGGCGCGGCAAGGGGACGAAAACACGAGGGACGATTGTCATCCCTGCGAAGGCAGGGATCCAGAATTGTTGAAAATATGGATTCCAGCGTGCGCTGGAATGACAAACGATACGCGATACGCGATACGCTTTTGGCTTTACGAAAGATAGATGACTCAAACCGAAACACATAATGACTCTTTTCATACCGAGGAAATGGTGGTCAACATGGGGCCACAACACCCGTCGACCCACGGGGTGTTGCGCTTTATCGTGCACACCGATGGCGAGGTCATGCGCAAAGCCGTGCCCGATATTGGGTACCTGCATCGCGGGATCGAAAAAATCGCCGAAAAGGTCGGGTACGCAGGATTCATGCCCTACACGGACCGCATTGATTACGTGGCCGCGATGACAGCCGGGCAGGGTTATGCCCTGGCTGTGGAAAAATTGATGGGGATCGAAGTCCCCAAACGCGCCGAGTATCTGCGTGTGGTGGCCTGCGAACTCAACCGCATTTCTTCGCATCTGGTGGCGGCAGGGTCGCTGGGACTCGATATGGGTGCGTCCACGCCGTTCGTGCATGCCCTGCGGGAACGCGAAGCCATCAACGATTTGCTGGAGAGTCTCTGTGGGGCCAGACTCACTTATAACTACATGCGGATCGGCGGTGTTTCGTTCGATCTGCCCAAAGGCTTCGAAGAAAAAACGGTTTTGTTTTTAAATCATTTTGAACCGATCATCGATGAATACAATCGTTTGCTCACTGATAATAAAATCTTTCTCAAACGGTTGAGCGGCGTGGCCGTGATCAGCAAAGAGGACGCGATCGGTTACGGTTTGGTGGGCCCCAATCTGCGCGGCAGTGGTGTGCGTTTTGATGTGAGGAAAGACATCCCCTATTCGGTCTATTCAGAATTGGAATTTAATATTCCTGTAGGACGCGGTGAGGCGGGGTGTGTGGGCGATTGCTTTGACCGTTATTGGGTGCGGATTGAGGAAATGCGGGAATCCATAAAACTCATCCGGCAGTGTTTTCGCAAACTCAAAGGACTGGAGACCGGTAACATCATGGCCAGTGTGGGCCGTGTGATCAAGCCCCCTGTGGGAGAGGTTCTGGTGCGTGTGGAGGCGGCCAGGGGCGATATGGCCTGGTGGTTGGTGAGTGATGGCAGTAAAGCGCCGTATCGTCTGCGTTGCCGAACGGGTTCGTTCACGGCCATGAGTGTTATCGAAAAAATCAGCCGCGGCTTGATGCTGGCTGATCTGGTCGCCCTGATTGGGAGTCTAGACATTGTGGCACCGGAAGTGGATCGGTAAGGGGACGAAAACACGAAGGACGAAAGGACGAGGGACGAAAGGACGATTGTCATCCCTGTGTCCCGCAGAGCGGGATCATTCCTCTGGCTGAAACGCAGGGATCCGAAGCTCATTAATAATGGATTCCAGCGTGCGCTGGAATGACAAACGATACGCGTTACGCGATACGCTTTTTCGATTCACGAATGTTATGAACGAATTGATCGACATCATTACCGCGAACATCGATTTCTTGCAGGCTTGGCCACGAGTCCTCGTGACGATTGCCGTGCAGGTTTTGGTGTGCCTGCTGGTCCTGGGCGCCTTTGTGGCGATTTTTACGATGCTGGCGGGGTACATTGAGCGACGCGTGGCCGGAAGGATTCAATCACGCGTGGGACCCAATCGCGTGGGACCGCAGGGGATATTGCAATCGGTGGCCGATGGGCTTAAAATTTTTTTTAAGGAAGACATCATTCCCACGGCCGCCGATAAACCCCTGTTTCGAATAGCCCCCTACCTTGTGTTTTTGGGGATGTTTTTGGCCTTTGTGGTGATCCCTTTTTCATCGGGTTGGGTGGTGGCTGATCTGGAATTGGGAATTCTGTACCTGTTGGCGGTTGAGGCCCTGGTGGTGGTGGGGATTGTGATGAGTGGGTGGGCCTCGAACAACAAATGGTCTCTGCTTGGCGGGATGCGCAGTGCCGCGCAGATTGTGAGTTACGAGGTTCCTGTGAGTCTCACGGTGCTGATGGTTGTCTTGTGGTGTGGCTCTCTGAATATCAAAGAAATCATTTTGGCGCAGGGGGCCTGGCCCTGGCAGTGGCACATTTTTCAGACGCCATTCATGTTTGTGGCGTTTTTTGTTTTTTTTATTGGTTCGCTTGCGGAAGGCAATCGGACCCCGTTTGACCTGGCCGAAGCGGAATCGGAACTGGTGAGCGGGTACAATACTGAGTATTCAGGTTTTCGGTTCATCCTGTTCTTTTTTGCGGAGTTCGCCAATCTTTATCTGTTGGGCGCGATCTCGGCCATCTTGTTTCTGGGGGGGTGGCATGCCGGAACGGTGCCGGAATTCGTCATCAACACACTGGGTATTGAGGCCACTTGGCTGGGGTGGTTTATTAAAAACCTGATTGAGCATATTGTATTTCAGATGAAGGCGCTGGGTTTGGTGTTCATCATCATCCAACTCAGATGGACGCTCCCGCGCGTGCGGATCGATCAGCTGATGGGTTTGTGCTGGAAGTATCTGGTGCCGATCGCGTTTGTGAATCTTGTG
>CAZGMS010000037.1:0-8531 GCA_964526915.1 uncultured Nitrospirales bacterium | reverse complement strand
TTACAATCGCGACGAGATGGCGGCGCCCGAGGTGTTGATCAAGGGACAGCGCCGTTATGCCGAAATGATTCTGGAGTTGGCCCGGGAGGAAAACATTCCCATCATCCGCAACATCCCTCTGGCGTGGTCCCTGTTGCAGGTTGAGGAAGGAGACGCGATTCCCGAGGATTTATTTGAGCCAGTGGCAGAAGTCCTCAGTATGGTGTACGAGATGAAACAAAACCAGCAGAGCCCTGTGCCCCAAGCTGATGTGGTGACCACAAATTCTGCGGGGGCTTCCAAACCGACAACATTTAATCCGTTGGGTCAATGAAGAAATGAAACAACGTGGATCGTGAATCGACAATCGTGAATCGAAAGCAAGTATCATTCCAGTTACAGCTTATATCCGTGTTCTGGGCCTTTTTGTGTTTATTATTTGTAGAATGACTTATTCTTCTGTTTCTTCTATCCACTATTCACGATCCACGATTCACGCTATTTTATTCCCAATTTGCATATTCAGACAATATTGGTTAGATATTCCCCCATGAAAAACATGACGAAATCCGTTCTGTTGTTGTGTGTTTTGGTGTCCACGCATTTGGTGGCGTGTTCATCTGGCCCGGACAAAAACAAGACAGCGACATCACCTTCACAGGCACAGACTGTACCAGCTTCTTCAGGTCCCTCTCAACTCGACGCCGTGGAATTCAAGGATAAAAGGCTGGTGGCGGGATTTTTCAGTTACCAGCACAAGAACGCTTTGCCCATGCTGACGGCCATTTCAAAACTCCTGGAAGAGCAGAATAAATATAATTTTAGAATTCTCGCGATCAGCATTGATTACAACGATATAGCGGGTCTGAAAAAATTTGTGGCAGAGCACCAGCTGAAATTACCTGTTCTGGTCGATAGTGCCGATTTGAGGCTGGTTGAACAATACAAAGTCGAAAACGAGGTTGCTGTGGTGGGTCTCGACGCCCGTCACCAGTTGGCCTTTGGGATCAAGGATTACGTATTTGCCGACAAACCAAATGGAGAGGAAGAATTCCTGGAGTACCTCAAGGAAAATCTTGGCATCAAAGCACACCAACCGCTGGAACCCAAGTTGGGGCATTATCCAGAGGTCCCTGATTTTCAGGCCGAGACCAGCGATGGCAAAACCATCAGGCGGAGCGATTATTTGGGTCGTGTGTTACACGTTATCTTTTTTTCTCCCAAGTGTCCGCATTGTCAGCATGAACTGCAGTTTTTGCGTGACCAGGTTTATCCCGAATATCATGCCAAGGGGTACGAGGTGTTGGCGGTGAATGTGGCAAAAATGGATGAAAAAACCAAACCACTTTACGACGCGCAACATTATCCCTGGCCTTTGGTGGACGATTCGAACCGAAAACTCAGAACGCAATTCACGTTCAACCGTTCTGTGCCCGAAAATTTCCTGGTAGACAAACAAGGTCGAGCCCATTTTTATTCGGTAGGTTATTCGGAACAAAGAAACGACTTGTATCAGATGCAGATCAAAAAACTTTTGGGGCTCGCTACCGAGGCGACAATGAATCCCCAGCGCATGGCTACAGTGAAGGCGTGTGAGGTGTGTCATGAGCCGGAGTCTGTGGATTGGGCTGTCAGTAAACACGCACGGGCACTCGATTCCCTGGCGTACAAGAGCGAGGACCGCAACCCCGCGTGCGTGTCTTGTCACACGTTGGGGTATGGCGATCCCAAGGGATATCAGTCGATGACCGATAAAAAAACAGGTAAACAGATGGCCTATGTGCCACCTGATCTGGCGGGCGTGCAGTGCGAAAGTTGTCACGGGATTGGTGGACCACATGTCAAGGGGGCACACGCTGTGACTGTGAACGAAATGAAGCAGAAGTGTCTGGCCTGTCACACCAAAGAATGGTCTTCGGGGTTTGATGTCGACAAGGCTATGACGCAAGTGAATCACAGCCGCGCCGCCGAAATCATGAAGATGAGTGTTGAGGAAAAAGAGAAGATGGTAAGGGAATAGGGGAATGAGCTTACGAGGGATGAAAGTAGATCAAAGTTGAAAGCTCAAATGGAATATTTGATTTGTCATTCCAGCGAAGGCTGGAATCCAGAGTTGCCAAAAACATGGATCCCAGCATCCGCTGGGATGACAGTCCCCAAACCTTTCAGCTTTCAGCTGTGTTCGATCCACGATCCACGCTTGTCCGCTGTAGCTCGGAGAGCGTAGGTGGGAAGAACGGAGTGACGCATATGTTGGACATCAAATGGATATTACAACAACCAGAGGCCTTTGCGGCGTATCTGCAAAAAAGGAATATGGGCGCGCAGGCGGACCGGATCACGGACCTGAACGATCGGCGCAAGGCCTTGCAAAAGGAATTTGATGACCTGCGTGCCCTGCAAAATCAAAAATCAAAAGAAATTGCCCAATGCAAAAAAGAAAACCAGTCTGCCGAGCCGGTCATTGCCCAGATGCAGGAGGTCGCCAGTCGCGTCAAGGAGATTTCTGCCGGCCAAAAAGAAGTCGAAGACAATCTTAATAATCTTTTGTTAACTTTTCCGAACGTTCCACACGTGTCTGTTCCGGTGGGGTCCTCGGCGTCAGAAAATCAGGAAGTGCGTCAATGGGGCACCAAACCACAGTTTTCTTTTATTCCCAAAGAACATGGTGAATTGGGAGAAATACTTGGGATGTTGGATTTTGAACGTGCCGCCAAAATATCCGGCGCCCGGTTTGCCATTTTGTCTGGCAAGTTGGCTAAACTGGAGAGGGCTTTGATTGGATTCATGCTCGATACCCACGCGCAGAATGGTTATCGTGAAATCCTGCCGCCATTTTTGGTCAATGCGGATTCGTTGTTGGGCACGGGGCAATTGCCGAAATTCGAGGATGATCTTTTTAAAACGCAACTGGGTTACTATCTTATTCCAACCGCCGAGGTCCCTGTAACCAATATTTATCGGGGCGAGACATTAAACGCAAAAGATCTGCCGCACAAGTTCTGCGCGTACACGCCGTGTTTTCGTTCTGAGGCGGGATCGTATGGCAAGGATGTCAAGGGACTGATTCGTCAGCACCAATTCAACAAGGTCGAGTTGGTGAAATTGTGTTCACCCGAAACTTCTTTTGAGGAACTTGAGGGTCTGACGCGCGATGCTGAACAGATCTTGCAACGACTGGGTCTGCCTTACCGCACGGTGCTTTTGTGTACGGGCGACATGGGTTTTTCGGCGGCCAAGACATACGACATCGAAGTGTGGTTGCCGGGCCAGAATCAGTACCGCGAGATATCATCGTGTTCCAACTGCACAGATTTTCAGGCCCGCAGGATGAACACGCGATTCAAAACCGACGGGGGCAAACCAGAGTACGTGCACACGCTCAATGGGTCAGGGTTGGCTGTGGGGCGCACCCTCATCGCGATTTTGGAAAATTGTCAGCAGGCAGATGGATCCATCATTGTGCCGGAGGTTCTCAGAACGGCGATGGGGTGCGAGGTGATAAAATGAATCATTGATTCATTTCCTGCCCCTTGCACACCTCAGAATCTAGCCACTTTGAGAATGTAGTCCCCAAATTCTCATTCTGATGGGGTATGAGGGTTGCGACAAACCGATATCCTGTCGATATCATTCGTAAAAACCGATCTGATTTTGACTCTTGCTTGGTATGGATGTTGCATAATACACTCATGTGAGAGTGAGCAGAATAGGCAATCAGTACCCCACATGTCATGTCGAAAGCGTCCCGTCGCGTGAGCTTGCGACTGTTCGTTCTGCCGATCAAGGTGTTCAGAAATTAAGTGGCGTTTCAGCGCTGGAGCCCATCGAGGTTGTGGATGCCGAGCTGGTTGATGACGGTGCGGACGTTGGTTTGAGAGAATCACAGGGGCTTTATGGTGATTCTTTTGTTCGTTATGAAACTACCGCACAGGCGCAGTATCAGTACCTCACAGCCTACGATTCCGAATCCTATTTTAAAAACGAATTGCAGAAAAAGGGGTATGGGGAGAATCCTTATTCAGACGATCGTCTGGGCAAATACAAATCACAAATCATGCGCGGCAAATCCAAAGATGTTTTTGTTTGATTAATCAACTTGACTCCACACAAACACCATGTTTCAAAACGCCATGTCCAAGCAATTCAAAAACATTTATATCCTCGGTGGGCATGAGCTCGCGTACTCCTATTATCAAAAAATTCTGCAGGCCAAAAAAGAAGGGCGCATCGCGTGCGAGAACCTCCTGTTTGTGACACCGGATCCGCAATGCCACGCGGCAGTTGCTCTGAAGAAAGAAAATTTGATTCCGCAAAATTTTCTGATTCAAAAAAAATATACCGATTTCATTCTGGACTGTGTGGGCTGTGATCAGAATTGGCACAACGAAAATCGGGTCATTCCCGATCACACGGCGGGGCACGTGCTGTTGCGTGTATTGATGGATCTGGCCCCTGGTTATTCTGTGAGGCTCTCGCCCATTGAGCTGGCAATCGGCACACCTTTTTTGAAGAAATTTGAGCAGGACGCGATCTGGGCAATGAGCTTTGCTACCTGGACGTGCCCGATGTACTGTGATGAACCGGCCCTGTGCTCGCACACCAAAGAACCACGAACAGGGGATTTGAATGAAATGTGTTTTGCCAAGGAAAATTCTTTTTCCCAAGTCAGGGCTGGTGTTTTCGAAAGAGCAAACGCAGTACTATACTCATTTGCGTGTCAACCTCTGATCGACGAAATTGTCAGTTTTGATTTTGCTCCCCTGACTGGGCAAATCAATGATTACAGACACCGGATAGCAACAGGCGTCCTCAGGAAAGTGTACGTATTCACACACTCACATTGTCACGGGATTTTGGGTTGTTTTGTTTGTGGTTTGGGCAGATGACCTTTTTCGATTGATTGGTGTTTTGGGCTGATATCATTAATGAATTTATCTCAACAAAAGACAGAAGCCCCCTTGCTCACAATAATATTGATATATGTATTCGAATCGAATACAATAATGATGTGAGGAAAAAAAACCAACTCAGAACAGTACGATTTTCGGAAGATGAAGCGGCCCAACTCGAAGTGTATCTTGCACAAAATCCCGTTTTTGAGAGTTTTTCTTCACTGGCGCGAGTGGCAACGCTCACCTTGATTCAGCAAAAATGCGCGGTTCAGCTCAACCCTGTAACCATCAGTTCGGACATCAAGCGCCCCCCGTTCCTTTGGGACTACGAGCTGGACGAGGTACAGGTTCGCGAAATTTTGAGTCGATCAAATACAGATCCCAAAAAAATTTGGCTCACCGAACGAATATTGCGCGAAGCCAGGTTTGATGAAGTGTTTCGGTATCTGACTCTCAAAGAAATCCAATGCGTGTATCCAAAAATCAGGGCCGATCAAAAACTCAAACGTCGCTGGGAATACGCGCTACAAAGGTGGGCCAAACATGAAAAACAATCAGAAGGCTAAAACCATTCTCACCGATTTTCAGAATCAGGTCTTGCGTGAATTATTCCTGGACGAATGGTTTAGACGATACTTTTACCTCACCGGCGGCACCGCTCTTTCCGAATACTATCTGCACCATCGCTATTCAGATGATCTGGATTTTTTCTCACATGATATTGACATCAAACCGTTTCTGGGGCTCATCAAAAAAATAGGCAAAAAATTGAACCAGAAAATCCAACCGATCACAACAGCACCAAGTTTTATGAGATTCACGATCGGAGACAATCTGAAGATTGATGTGGTGGGTGATGTGGGGTTCCGCGTGGGGGTGCCTGAACTCATTGATGGCATGATGATTGACTCCATAAAAAACCTGGCCGTGAACAAAGTGGGAGCCATTCTGGGGCGTTTGGACGCAAAAGATTATGTCGATTTATATTTTCTTCTTTCCGAATACTCGTTTGATGTTTTTGATCTGTTGGAATTGGGCACCAAAAAAGATGCCGGGCTTGAGCCCTTCATTTGGTCCACGATCATCGCTGATGTGGATCGGCTGATGATGTTGCCACGCATGATCAAACCCGTTACCTTCGAGGAATTGAAGACATTTTATTTTGCCTTGCGAGACAAGATTTTGGATCGCATCAAACCCAGCGAATAAACAGTCTTCGTTTTCGAGCACGTTCCCCCCCATCGCTATGATGCTCTCAGTTGTGTCACTCAATGCTGGTCATCGTTAGGTAATCCGTCAAAACGCTTCAACAGATGACGTTTTTCGATTGATTGATATTTTTGTGTATGTCATGTCCGCCCATGGGTAAAATGTCAAAACTCAGATTGACTTTTGGTAAACTCGTTCAATCCATCATTGACACCCATCAGGGGTGTTTAGGACGTGCCACAAAGGCCGTTAATGTTAACCTCACTCTCAGAAATTGGCTCATAGGGTACTATATTCAGGAGTACACAAAGAAAGGGGTTGACCGCGCAACATACGGAGAGCGGTTAGTGGAAAAATTATCGGTTGTTCTTGAAAAACGAAATGTGCCTCGTTGCGATCGCAGAGAGCTTTATCGTTATTGCCAGTTTTACATCACATACCCCCAAATTGTGGAGTCATTGCCTCCTCAATTCAAACTTCAAATTATAGCCAAAACAAAAAATAGCAAGATTGTGGATTCAGTGACTCCACAATTATGTCTGGGTGGTAAACAATTGCTGGAAACCCTTTCCTTTACACACTTTGCTGAGTTATTGAATGTTGATGATTCTTTAAAGAGGGTTTTTTATGAACATGAGTGTCTTCGCGGTAATTGGTCTGTTCGTGAACTAAAACGACAAATTGATTCTCTATATTACGAGCGCTGTGGTCTTTCAAAGAATAAACAAAAACTGGTAACAATTGTTTGCACACAATCTGGACGCACACAACCTGAAGATGTGATTCGAGATCCCTATGTGTTTGAATTTTTGGGCATCAAACCACAAGAGGTCATGGATGAATCGACACTTGAAACGGCTTTGTTGAATAAATTGCAGTCTTTTCTCCTGGAATTGGGGCACGGTTTCTGTTTTGAGGCCAGACAAAAACGCATTCCAATTGATGACGAGTTTTTTTATGTGGATTTGGTTTTTTATCACAGGGTTCTTAAATGTCATATTCTGATCGAAATGAAGACCACAGGATTTTCACACGAGAATTTGGGACAGCTCAATACGTACGTTAACTGGTATCGCAAACACGAAATGAGCGATGGCGACAATCCCCCCATTGGTATTCTGCTTTGTACCAGGAAAAATCAGGCCTTGGTAGAGTATGCAAAAGCAGGGATCACCAATAAACTTTTTGTGAGCCGTTATCAGTTGTTATTGCCAAAGAAAGAAGAAATTCAAAAATATTTGACAGATCAGATGCGTGATTTGCAGTCTAGAAACTCGAGGCAGTTGACATAAGCCTTGGCACAACGTGGTGGGAAGAAATGACGGACTCGACGGTATCTGTTGTTTTGGTATCGTTATTTATTCGATAGTCATAGGGACGAGCGTCATCGTGTCATTTCCGAATATATCGATAACCTTTACGGCGATAACATAGCGACCGGGATTGGTGTAGGTGTGGTTGACTGTGCTCAATTCAAGATCGCGGTTTTGGCGTGTGCGAAAACTCTGCCATTCATTTTCGAAAATGTATGCACCTGTCCAGCGTTCCTCGAAATTGGCAACGGGCATATCAAGCTCCCGTTGTGCAGGTTCATGACCAGGCAGATTGCCCTGTACGGTATTCAAGCCAGTTCCTCGCGCAACCTTGATAAGCTCCTTCCGGCTCTCGTAATCAAAATCAACTGCCCAGTAATCAACCCAGTCGGTCCATTTCTTTGTGAGAATATCGTGGGTGATTATGCCTTCCTTATTTTTGTTTACCTTAATGAGTTTGCCTTGTTCACACACGACTTCGCTCTTACCCTCTTTCAGATCTGCCGAAATCGCATCCACCAACCCTTGTGAGTAATAGACCGAGAAATCCGTCAATTCGACGGCAACAGAACGCGCATTTTTCTTATCGTAGCGCGGTGTGACCTCGATATAGGCTACCTCGTGGAAACGCACCTGGCCCTTCTCTACGGCTCGTTTATCAAAAACTTCCGGCGGAATCGTCTTGGGGGCCAGGTCAATGCCCTGTTGCTTCGCTTCATCCAACACGGCAGGAAACAGGCCCATCTCAAACTCAAATGCCAAAACATCTACACGCGAAGCATTACGCTTACGACATTCGGTGATGACTTCCTCGATGAACAACCGCCCCACCGGCAAGTTGATTGGGCCAACGACCACAAGCCGTCCGCCGTTCTTGCCGTGGAAGAAGGCCGTGTCCGGCAACGGCTCGGCTCGGTAAGCTTTTAAAATCAAGTCACGAAACTCTTGTTCCTTGCGAGCAAGTGCCTGTTCCTTTTTTTTGCCAGAGAGCCGTCCACCTACGTTAAGATACGCCTGCCGCTCGTAGCGACCGAGGTTGAGCACCTCGAAGGCGCGAAATGGTTTGCCACCGGCCTTCAACTCACGTTGCACCTGAATGAGCCGCTTTCGCGTGGTGTGGATACCGAACTTGTCG
>CAZGMS010000036.1:0-3549 GCA_964526915.1 uncultured Nitrospirales bacterium | reverse complement strand
CATCGTGATAAAGGGTGTAGCTGGGCAAACCATCGTCGGCCACGGCATCACAATCTTGATCAACACCGTCGCAAGATTCGGTGGCGCCGGGGTGGATGGTGGCGTTGGCGTCGTTGCAATCCGCATCACCGTCCAGAAGACTCACGCACTCGGCATGGTCTTCTGTGCCTTCGGCATAGGAATCACAAGATTCAAAACCATCATCATCATTGTCTTTGGGAGTGGCTTCTGGATCAGGAGTATCAGTATCATCAGCAGAGTGATTGCAACCACCCAAAGCGCCAACCAGCAGAACGGGGGCGGCGAGGGCATACAGCCCATATTTGATAACATCACCAGCAGGGCCGGCATACCACGATTCATGCCAAGGTGCATTCACAGGTGGTAGATAGGAATCTTGTGGGAAGGAATCATAAGCTTGCCCCGCGGGCAAATCAGAAAACTCTCGTTTAACAGCGTGGGCAATATCGATTTGGGAGGAACTTTTGTTGATCTGTTCTGACATGGAGTCTCTCTGGGGTTACGTACAGTTGTCTCACCGAGTTGCCTCATCGTTATCGGTTTGTCTGCGGTCCCTGTTGTTATGTTTTTTAGACTTTTTTTTCAATGAAAAATCAGGGGGTTGCGAAAGTATTGGGAAAAAGGAAAAAGAAAAAAGAAAAAAAGCAAAAAGGTGCCACATACTTTTTGTTCCAGTGATGCGGGTGTTCACGAAGAAGGCCTAGGGTATAAGGCGTAGGGCGTAAGGCGGAACCCTTCGATTCGTTTCACTCACTCAGGGCAGGGGGCGTAGGGCGTAAGGCGTAAGGCAAGAAGTAGGGGCCGGGCTTGACCGGCCCGAATCAAAGTGGGTGGCACTTTTTTGTCCGATTGTTGCTTGCCCCGTGGTGTAACTTTACGGGGACTGGCACCTTTGATTGCGAGGAACGTAGTGACGAAGCCATCCAGATTGTTCCGTCATGGAGATCGCCACGCCCTGAGCGAAGTCGAAGGGCTCGCAATGACCAAGAAAAAGTCTGCGTTATTGATAAAGCTGATGTTCGCCGAGTACGGCGATGACGAGCAGTGCAATGGAGACAGCCAAAATGGCAATGACGGCCCCCAATACCTGTTGGAATTCTTTCGACTTGAAGGAATATTTGACGAAACTTTTGGACAGAAAAATGCCCGCCATACAGGCCGTAATAAACGACAGTGTGCGGATGACAAAAACCAGAAAACCAGAGAGCCCCACCACAATAGCGTAGTGTTTGATACTGGGCAGGTCGAACTGAAACCCCTGTTTGACGTAGACACCGTACACCACGCCCCAGATTGATGCGATCCAAACCAGAATAAAAATGCTCCCGACCCTGAAAATGAGCGAGATGGTGAAGAAAACAAAAAACTCGAATATACGCTGGCTCAGGATGGACTGGTACGAGGTGTTGATCAAATGTGTGTGGGTCATGGTGTCGTGGATTTGCGAAAAAAATATCTGCTCGACCGTTTCGATAGGGAGGTACAGAACAAAAACAATGAAAGCCAGAATCACCGCGGCAAAGATCACAAGGAGTGAACAGATCATGTCGATGTTTGCCAGGACAGCGGTCTGGCGTTTATGCCAGACGTCGTTCTTGTTTTTTTCTAAAATGAATTCCACCGAGGGGATCAACAGACAACTGGTAAAGAACACAGACATGAGACCCGTTTGCAAGGTGAAGAGAAAAAAACTGGCCAGATAGGATGCGAAGGCAAAGATGATCGTGGACACAAAAAGGATGCCGTAACGCCTGAGCTTGCCATCGGCCTCGTTGAGCTTAAAAAACAACATACTTGATTGTAGATGAAAACCGGGGATTTTGAAATAAAAAAATTATCGTTCCACTTTCGGAAGCATTTTGCCTAAAAAATGCCCTATCGGTCTAAATCCTTGCCAAAGAATATCGGGATCGATCTCAAGCCGATTCAAACCCGGTTCTGTGGCTATTTCGAGTTGTCTTGGTGCAGGTTCTTCGTTGTTGTCTAAAATGACCCTGACTTCGGCCAGGGTGGTTTTATAAGAATTGGTTTTGCGAATGTGGTAAAAAAGGCGACCCATAAGGTCTGTTGTGAATGTGCCCTCAAGCCCGCCTTGTGAGAGCGCGTCTGCAAAAAGGGGTGACCCAAAATTCAGGACATCACCCAAATGCCAATACTTCAGATAGTTGATGAGCCCCTTCACGGCATCCCGCTCAAGGAGCAAGGTCAGATGATTTAACGTGTAGGAGCCGTCAACATTCAGCAAAACCTGTTGGTCAAAAAAGAATTGACTTTGCATAAAAGAGGCAGTGCTGGATTCAAAACCGACCAGCAGAGAGCCTGTGTGTCGTCGTGGTGGGACTTCGATGTACGTGCGCGTCGTGGAAAGGGGCATTCTGTCCTTGGTTGCCCTTCGAAACCACAGGCGGGTCCCCCAACGGGGATGATCATTGTAGGCGAGGGTCTCGTGAGTTGTTGCTGTGATCTGGGTTGGTGCCGGGCCGGACCTTTGCCAAACGGGCTTTGTTGTCAACGCAGGATTTGTTGACGCGCCCTCGACAATTTGTCGTAACTCTCGCGATGCGCTTGTCAGTTCAGCAACCGGTATGCCGTGCCGACCTTGAAGCGCAACGTTGGGATGACGAATGAGACTCAATGGTCCCAGGTCGGGCAAGAAAGGCAGGGCGGGGACGCTTGCTTTGGTGGGGCAATATAAGGTTGGAAAAGCGAACATATTGTATCCCGTATTTTCGGGGCTGCCATTTACAGGCAGAGATGCCCTGACATCTTATCGACAGGACAGGCTGAAAGTTGTGCAAATTATACGCCCTCAAGCCGTTTGGTGGTGCGTATACAATATTATTAAGAATATACAATATATTATGATATTTGCATTGAATATCAGTGTATTAGCATGATAAGTGTATACTGTTGGTATACAATAAGAATAAATAATAAGCAACTTTCTCTTTCTTTTGTGAGATAATGGGGGTAGAAAGAGGCGTGCGTACGTGTTGACGTGCGTACGTGTTTACGAAGAAGGCCTAGGGCATAAGGCGTAAGGCAAGAAGGGGGAAGAGATTGTCATTGCGAGGAACCCGAGCTGTAGCGAGGATGACGTGGCAATCCACGATTTAGAAGATGGAGATCGCCACGACTCATAGTGTGAGTCTCGCGATGACGAGCTACGATGGTCGTGCCATTATGAGAAAAAGAGAAAAACCAGAGATCAATCTTTTTATCTACACCGATTACAGAAAATTTCTGCGTGATTTCTACACACTCAAAAAAGAAATCATTCCCGGTTTTTCGTTCAGGGTTTTTTCGCGCTCGGCAGGATTCACCTCGCCCAATTACCTCAAACTGGTGATGGACGGCGAGCGCAGCTTGAGTCATTCAGCCATCGACAAATTCATTAAAGCGCTCAGACTCAGCGCCAAAGAAGCCCGTTTTTTCAGACTGCTCGTGCTCATGAATCAAGCATCCACCCCCGAAGAAAAAGATTTTTACGCGCGCCAAATTGTGGGCAGTAAAGCCTATCAAAACATC
>CAZGMS010000035.1:0-6568 GCA_964526915.1 uncultured Nitrospirales bacterium | reverse complement strand
GAGTGACGGAAGATCTAACTGCTATCAAAAAAAGGCCCTCTCTGGTGAGGTCTTTTTTTTATGCCCCAAGCGTCAGATATACTACGGACTGATTAGTATGTCGCTGAGTATAGCACCTTGTCACAGCAAGCTCCATTCCAATATATTTTTTAAGGGAGGTCTCGTGAAAAAGCTCTTTTTGATCCTGTTTGTTTTATTTTTTATTGTCGTCACGAACGCGTTTGCCAAAGATATCAGTCTGGATGCCGTGTCATTTCATCCCGCAGCTGATGGGAGCGGATTTAAGGGGTTGTGGCAAAGTTCTGTTTTACAGAACGACCATTGGATTTTTGGTTCTGATTTGTCTTACGCCTATCGCCCATTCCAGCTCATGAATAACGGCAACCGACAGGATGGTATCGTTGACCAGATGATCTCACAACATTTCTTTGCCTCGGTTGGACTCATCGATCAAAAATTTGAACTGGGCATTGAGCTTCCTATTGTTTGGTACGCTGATTACAAAAATCCCAACGTGGCAGGTTCAGTATTTGAAAGCGAATCAGGTTTGGGCGATGCCCGGCTCAATTTCAAGCTTTGCCTGTGGAATCCCGAAAATCACAAACTGGGTATCGCGTGGGTTCCCTACATAACCCTGCCCACCGGAGACAGCGATCATTTTTTGGGCAGTGGCGTTGTGGCGCTGGGCAATCTTTTGGTGATTGATGGCAACATCTCAGACAAGTTTTCATTCAACATCAATGCCGGGATTCTGGCCAGAGATGTTTTTTATTTTCGGGACATCGAAAAAACACACCAGCTTTTGGGCGGTTTGGGTTTGGCATATGAATTCACAGAGAAACTCACAGCGCGGCTGGAAACCAACATCAAAACACGCTTGTCGGGTTTGTTTGAAGAAAGCGTTGAATCGCCCGTCGAGGCCATGGCCAGTCTTGCGTACCGGTGGAAAGACACAGGTTTTTTGCTGAACGCGGGTGTGGGAACAGGCATTGTTTACGGTTCGGAAGCGCCGCTGTTTAGGGGCGTTCTGGGGCTGACGTACGAGGGGGCAAAATAGGGTGATGCACGCATAAAGCGTATCGCGTATCGCGTGTGAATCGTGGGGGTTTTATGATGAAGAAGTTTTCAAAATTGTTGTTGGTTGTTTTGGTCATGCTTGGTCTCCAAGCCTGCGCCACCGGTGCCGACGTGGGGCAACAGGGCACTGGGACAGCGAACGTCGCGACCGGCGATGTGGACGTGGGCATCGATCAGAGTTTTACGGTGACGTTCAGTGCCGCCGTCGACCCAGACACAGTGACCACCGACAGTTTTTTTGTTGTGCCAGTCTCTGACCCAGAACCCACGCTCATCAAGTTGGCCATTTTTGAGGCGGGTGTTTGTGACCCTGATCACGCGATCGACGCAACGGTCACATGTGCCACAAACACAGAATGCACACTCACACCCACGGGAGTGTTAGACCCTGCGGCAGAGTATGCGATTTGTTTGACTCCTGCGATCCGTTTTGCCGACGAAAACATGTACGGGTATTTTGATGGCCTGACAGAAACATTTGTGACAGAGGCATCTCCGGCAGAACCCGAGCCAGCACCTGATGCAACATACACCGTGGGTGGTACGATGACGGGGGTGCTCAATCCCGCAGTCTTACAAAATAATGATGGCGACGATCTTACTGTCGAGGAGGATGGAGCGTTCGTTTTTGCGACACAGCTTGAAGACGGGGCCTCTTATTCTGTAACAGTCGCAACACCCCCGGGTGAAATGAATTGTACAATTGAGAATGGGACAGGAACGATCGCTGGTGCCAATGTCACCAATGTTGTGATTACGTGCGTCGATATGGAAGTGACTGATATTCCCGTTATGGAACCAGCGGGTGGCGCGTACGATGCCGTGCAGGAAGTGACGATCACATCAACGACAGAAGGGGCAACGATTTATTACACAGCTGATGGTTCTTATCCTTCAACCTCCAGCACTGTTTATACGGGGCCAGTTGAGATTGGTGAGGGGGAAACAGTTCTCAAGGCGATTGTCCGCAAAGCGGGAATGGTCGGCAATGTTGCGGCGAGCGAAACGTATGTGATCACGCTGGAAGAGCCCGAGGCGGTCAAAAAAATCTTTGTGACCGACGCAACGTACAACGGTAATTTGGGTGGCGTAGCGGGCGCTGATGCCCTTTGCGAGGCCGATGCCAACAAACCGGCAACAGGCACTTACAAGGCGTTGATTGTGGATGGTGTGGCTCGCGTGGCCTGCACGACAGCCAATTGTGGTGGTGGTGCGGGTGAAAATATTGACTGGGTTTTGGATCCTTCCACAGAGTATTATCAAGTTGATGGGACAACGTTGATTGGCACAACCAATGCGGCCGGTATTTTTGAATTCCCTCTGACGAACAGCATTGGTGAAGCGTCGGCAGAGTTTGTTTGGACAGGTCTTGATAATAATTGGATTCCGATGAACAGGGCGGATATTGATGATTGTTCACACTGGACAACCTCTGGTGTCATGCCTGCCGGAGCGATAGGAAATTCCGAGGCCACGAGCAACATCACAATTATGACCGGAGGTGCCGCTTGTGCGATCGCTGCCAATTTGTATTGTGTGGAACAGACTCCGGAACCCGATATCATTGCTGCAGGTTATAATTTTAACGATGATTGGGTTTCCCCCGGTGGTTACTGGCTGAATGGTGAATGGACAGCTTTGCCCGATCTTTTCCCAACGCATGAAAGTGGCGTCTATGCCTCAGCCGAGCACAATGGCTCAATTTACTTTGGTGGTTATAGCATTGAAGAGGGCGGTGACCGTATCCCGGGTCTTTGGGTGGACGGTGTTTGGGAAAGTTATGAGATGATGGCAGACGTGATTTACGGGTGTTTTGTATACACGGTTTCATTTTTGGATGACGATGTTTACGGTGGTGGTATTTGTTTTGGAGCAGGGTTTGTTTCTTTTCCCGGTTACTGGCTAAACGGAACCTGGAATGCCTTGCCAAAGCTTGATGACGCCAGAGGTTCTGTCGTTTCTAAAATGACAATTTCCGATGGCCAGGTGTATCTTGCGGGATATAGCAAAAATGCCGATAATCACCGGATTCCCGGTTATTGGTTGGATGGGGTTTGGGAGGGTTTGCCTTCGCTGGATGTGACAAAAACTGCGAATGTTGATGATATTGTTGTTTCGGATGGGAGCGTTTATGCTGGCGGATTCTCAACAAACGCAGATGATGTTATAATTCCCGGATATTGGCTTGATGGCGTGTGGACGGCTTTGCCACAAATTGATGAAGAATCTTCTGGTCGTGTGCTCGATGTGATTTTTCATGACGATGTTTTCTACGCTGGTGGTTGGGTCATGGATCCGGCGAATGATGACGCGGAAACACCCGGTTATTGGGTTGATGGTGTCTGGACGGCATTGCCAAAAATTGATGATGCCAAAAATTGTGGCGTTAATGACATCCAGTTTTATCATGACTCTGTATATGCCAGCGGTTTTTGCGCCAATGAAGACGGCTTCATGGTGCCGGGTTATTGGCGCGATGGGGAATGGACGGCCTTACCTCAGCGAAGCGCCGAAACTGATGCTCAGGCCCTAACAATCTTGATAGTAGAGCCAGACGAAGATTGAGCAAGGCCCCCCGTTACGATTTTCTAAGGCCGATCTTGTGTTTGTGTTATTAAATTTTTAAAAATACCATCTGGGATCTGCAAACATACCCAGCTGGTAATCGTTGTCGCCCAAAACCCTAGTGTCGTTTGCCTGCACTTCTAGCGAGATGGCGAATCGTCAGAGCATCCCTTTCTGAAAGATGGTTGATGGAAAGTTGTATAAACGTGGGGAGATAGAAAAGAGTTTCGCAACTATCATTGTGCGGATTATGCCATTTTAAAGTAGCACAATCCGCACAAAGACCTTCCTGATGAAAATCATCCAAAAAACAATCGTCAAATGGGTCTGCTTTCGAGTATAGGCTGGACGTAATTGCCGAAAACTGCGTGGTTCGTGAAGTCATCAGATGGCTTACGGCCAACAGCCTACGGCTTACAGCAAGAGATTTCTGGCCGTTAGCAGTTGGCCGTAGGCGGCTCTGTCGCAACTCATTCATGCTCTCATTAATACGGAGATAAAAATGTTATCTGCTCTTTTCAAACCAAACAATGTCGCCGTTATTGGTGCCTCCAAAACACAAACCAAAGTCGGGTACGCGGTGCTTTCAAATTTGATCAATGGCGGTTTTGCTGGGGAGATTTTTCCCATCAACCCCACTGCAGACGAAATTCTGGGTCACAAGTGTTATCCTGATCTGAAATCCACAAAACAGCAAATAGACTTGAGCGTCATCGCAGTGCCCACAAAATTGGTTGAGCAGGCCATTGATGATTCGATCTCCGTCGGTGCGAAGGCCATCATCCTCATCACAGCAGGCTTTAAGGAAGTGGATGCCGAGGGCGCGGCTTTGGAAAAAAAGATCGCCGAAAAATGTGCGAGCCGCGGCGTGCGCCTTTTGGGCCCGAATTGTCTGGGTTTTATCAATACCGAACACCAGCTGAACGCCTCCTTTGCCAGACAAACACCGATCGCTGGTGGTATTTCCGTGATATCGCAATCGGGTGCCTTGTGCACAGCGATTTTGGATTGGGCCGCGGGTCGGAACATTGGACTGGCCAAGCTCATCAGCATTGGCAATAAGGCAGATTTGAATGAAGTCGATTTCATCAAGGCGCTGACGCACGATGATCAGACCAAGGTTATTGCCTGTTATTTGGAAAGCATCACAGATGGGCCTGCTTTTCTTAAGGCGGCAGAAGTCGCGGCTAGTGTAAAGCCTTTGATTGTTCTCAAGGTGGGAACGACACAGGCGGGTGGCAAGGCGGCTTCATCTCACACAGGGAGTTTGGCCGGGGCCGATGTCGCCTATGGGGCGGCTTTCAAGCGCTCTGGCGTGCTTCGTGTGGATGATTTTGAAAGTCTCTTTGATGCGGCTACCGCTTTTGCCATGCAGCCCATTCCCAACGGCAATCGCGTGGCGATCATCACCAACGCGGGGGGGCCAGGGATCATGGCCGCGGATGCGGCAGAGAATGCAGGGCTTAAGGTCACCACGCTTGAGCAGGCAACGGCGATGGCCCTCAAACAAAAACTGCCCACCGCGGCGAGTGTGGGAAATCCCATTGATGTTTTGGGGGATGCTGACCCAGAGCGATACGCCCTGGCTCTCAAGGCCGCTATTGAGGATAAGGGGGTGGATGCTGTTCTGGTGATTTTAACGCCGCAAGCCATGACCTATCCTCTCGAAACGGCGCGGGCAGTGACAGGGCAGTTGCATGCCAAAAAACCTGTGCTGGCGTCGTTCATGGGTGGCCGGGAAGTTCTGCCAGCGCGAGACGAAATGGTTGCGGCACGGCTTCCGGATTATCCCTCACCCGAGCGGGCTGTTAAAGCCTTGCAGGTGATGTGTGAGTACAGTGCGTGGCGGGGAAGATCGCCCAGGGTGGTTGATCGTTTTCCGGTCAATCGGCATCGTGTCGAGCGCGTCATCAGTCGTTGTTTAAAAATGGGACAATCCTATCTGGGCGAGGTTGAGGCCAAGGAGATTCTGAAGGCCTACGATTTTAACATCGCTGTGGGGCGCCTGGCGACCAGTGCCGATGACGCCATAGAGGCAGCGGAACAGGCAGGGTTTCCCGTGGCCATGAAAATCGTATCACCTGATATTCAGCATAAATCCGATTTTGGTGGGGTGAAGCTGGGGCTCAATAATCGGGAAGAGGTTCGCGATGCCTACGACCTGATGATGCTCAGAATCACGCGTCGTGTGCCAGAAGCCGTCATCACCGGAGTCTATGTCGAAAAAATGTGCCCCAAGGGACGGGAGGTGATTTTGGGAATGTCGCGTGACCCGCAGTTTGGTCCGATGCTCATGTTTGGTTTGGGAGGGATTTTTGTTGAGGTCATGAAAGATGTCACGTTTTATTTGGCACCCATCACCGAAGAAGAGTCCATGCAAATGCTGAGGACAACGAAGTCGTATCAATTGCTCAAGGGAGCGAGGGGACAGGCGGCTGTGGATTTGCACGCCGTGGCTGTGTCTTTGCAGAAAATCAGTCAGCTGGTCACAGATTTTCCCATGATTCAGGAATTGGACATCAACCCTTTCATGGTGGCGGCTGAGGGACAGGCTTCATACGTGGCCGATGCAAGGATGGGGCTCAAACACAGTTGAAAGCATAATGCGTGGATCGTGGATCGTTGTTCGTGGATCGAAAAAGGCATTTTCGATTCACGAACAACGATTCACGATTCACGATTCACGAGACCGAATTATGGAAACCAACAATCTATCTTGGAAAGAAAAATACCAATCAATGATCGTTTCGGCTGAGGCGGCGGCCAAACACATTCATCCCGGACAACGAGTGTTTATCGGGACTGGCTGTGCACAGCCACAACAGCTGGTCAAGGCCCTGGTGAGTCGTGCTGACGAACTGGTCGACACCGAGATTGTGCACCTCCTCACCATTGGGCAGGCCCCTTACGCGCACAAAGAGCTGGC
>CAZGMS010000034.1:0-50381 GCA_964526915.1 uncultured Nitrospirales bacterium | reverse complement strand
TGCTGTTCTGGCACGGGAAGGATTTGTCTGATTATCTCGTGGTGCAGGGCAGTATTCCCCAGACGGAGGCAGACTTTCATGTGATGATGATCTTTTTGGATTGTGTGGCTGATTTGTTGCGGGAAGAAGGTCAGCTCACATTGGCCGACCAACTGGGTCGTCAACTGATGGCGTGCCGGGAGAAGTGGGGGCAGTGGCGGGGACGTTACCAACAGGCGCTCAAACAGAAAAAATCTATTGATGACCTTGCGACCTTTAATAATTTGTTTGCCGTTACGGGGTTGCAAAATTGTGTGACGTTCATCAATAACAATATTCCTTCCGAAAGTGTTTCACGGGAATTCATTCTGCTGGCAGGACAGCAGGCGTCTCTGCAGACGGATGCCTTTTATCGTGACTTTGGTCGGGTCGTTATCTCCGAAGTTCCCCAGCAGATCAGTGTGCTTCAATCCTATCAGGCACAACCCCTGCCCAGACAGGAAGAGGGGGAGGAAGAATATCAAGTCCCGGTGTTTGGAGAGGAACTGCTGGCGATGGCGAAATAATTGTTTTCGCCCATCATGGATGTCTGTCTAGGGTGTCTCAGGGACTGTTCCAAAACCAAGACAGTGGGACGGGAAATGAGATGGGAAAATTTTCAACCCATTGAAATCGCAATCAAAATAATATTTCCGATTTTGGCACAGACCTTGCTCTATGAAGGAGCATGAACCAAACAATCCTGGAAAATAAAGTGACGGGCTTTTTATCGCGGTATGGCCAAATCCTGTTGGTCTGTGTGGTCTTGATTGTCATGACCCTCATGATCTGGCCGATTGAGCCAGCCATTCTGGACGCCCTGCTCACCATAAACATCATAGGGGCGCTCATTGTGCTGATGCTGGCCATCACCATCAGTCATCCCATGAAGCTTTCCAGTTTTCCCTCTCTTTTGCTCATCTGTACCTTGTTCCGGTTGGGACTTAACGTGAGTTCCACCCGTTTGATCCTCTCGCGCGGTGAGGCTGGTGAGATCATCAACACTTTTGGCTATTTTGTGACCGAAGGGAATTTTGTGGTGGGCGTGATCATCTTTTTTGTGTTGCTTGTGATTCAGTTTATTGTGGTGGCCAAGGGGGCGGAACGCGTGGCCGAGGTGGCCGCCCGATTCACACTCGATGCCCTGCCCGGTAAACAAATGAGCATTGACGCCGATCTGCGGGCGGGGCTCATCACCAGCGAGCAGGCGGCCGATAGGCGCAACGACCTGATCAAGGAATCCAAGCTCTATGGTTCGATGGATGGCGCGATGAAGTTTGTCAAAGGCGACACCATTGCCGGGTTCGTGATCACCTTCATCAACATCATGGGCGGGCTCATCATCGGGGTGTTTCAACGTGGACTGGAAGTGGGAGTGGCGGCCCAGCAGTATTCCATTTTGACTATTGGGGATGGGCTGGTCACGCAGATACCGGCCCTGCTCGTTTCGCTGGCGGCTGGTTTCATTGTGACGCGGGTGGCCGACGATAGAAATCAGCAGTCCTTGGGGAGTGAGATTGGGGCACAGATATTCGTTCAGCCTAAAATGTTGCTCATGGTGGCGGGAATGAGTTTGCTGATTGGCATGATCCCGGGTTTTCCCTTTGTCTATTTTCTGATCGTTTCATTGGTTTTGGGCGGCGTGTCACTCACGATCATGTGGCGCAGGCGAAAATTGGAACACGCGATGGGATCGGTGGAACGTTTGAACCAGAGCGAAGAGAGCGATGAGGCGTCATTGGGTTACGCTGTTCCACTGCTGTTGGAACTCAGTCCCAAATTGTACAACGATTTTTTACACGATGACCGGTGGAGACGCTGTTTTAACCACTTATACCCCCGGTTGCGGCAGGAACTCACGCAAAGACTGGGGATTCCCTTGCCGGAGCTGAAAATTGCGGTGAATGAGGAGTTGTTGCAGGATCGCTATGTCATCAAAATTTACGAAATACCTGTGGACGAGGGATTCCTGTCTCCCGAACACTGTCTGGTGCAAAAAAACGATCAACTGCCGAACTGGGACACGCTGATGAGTGAACACGAGGCGAAGGAAACCAACACCGTGCACGGATCGAAGGTGATGTTGATTGAAAACAGGCATCAACAGAATTTGGGACTCAATGGCATTCGCGCGTTTTCTCCCGAGGAAGTCCTGCTCAAACACATTGCCCGCGTTGTGGTGAAACAGGCGAGTGATTTTGTGGGGGTGCAGGAGGTGAAGGATGTGCTGTCTCATGTTGAGCGTCGACATCCCGATTTGGTGCGAGAGGTGATCCCGCGCATGTTGACCGTGCAAAAGCTCACAGAGGTTATCAAGAGGCTGGTCGATGAAGGGGTTTCGGTCAAGGATTTTAGACTGCTTTTGGAAACACTCACAGTCGTTCGTCCCGAGGATAAGAGCGCTGTTGATTTGACCGAACTGGTGCGGATGGGGCTCAAACGGCAGATCACGCATCGTTACACCAACCGCTCGGGCATGTTGTCGTGTTTTGGGCTCGATCCCGAGATCGAGGAAGAAGTGGCCAAACACATCAAAAAAACAGGCCAGGATTGTTTTTTGACCCTGCCTCCCAACCGAATCGAGGCGATCACACGGGCTGCCCGGCTGGCGTACCGTAGTCACCGGGCTTCGCCCAAGAAGGTTGTGGTTTTAACCAATCCCGAGATCAGGCGTTATGTGCGCAAGATGCTGGAGCTCGAATTGCCCGATGTTTCGGTCCTTTCGTATCAGGAGATCGAACCCACGATCCTCATCGATCAAAAAGATACCATTTCTCTCAACTATCCCGAGATGGTAATGAGTGCGTAATGGGTTCAACCCTTCGACAAGCTCAGGGCAAGAAGCTCAAAGGGGAAGGCTAACGGTCAATTGTCTGCGGCTGACGCTCAGAGAAAAATGTTTGGCCGTTGGCTGTCGTCCATTCGTTCCTTAGGCCCCCCGTCCCACCACGACAAAAAAACCGTCCCACAGCTGGGACGGTGTGTGAGATTTGAGACAGTCTCATTCAAGACAAAATCAGTAACAAACGAATAAGACTGGCAAAATTATTTTCCGTGTTTTGGCACGATCCTTGAATATCCCTAAGGCATGAATACAGGGCAACAACAAAACCACACAGACGATCGCATTGAGCAAGTGCTCAAGCAGTATCAAAAGGAACAGAAGGAATTTGAGAATCACTGGTTGTGGAAAGAGCTTGGTACCACGCCCAAGGATTTCTTTGCCAAGATCAACGAATATGTCGCCAAGAGTGGGATCGATAAAAAGGTGTGGGAACAAAAACTGGCCGAGGCGAAGATGGCGGTCGAAACAAAACTTCGTGAAAAACAGGGTTCCTATAAATCTGTGAACCTTGGCGCTTTAAGGGGAATTCGAGTGTAACATTTTTTAGAAGAGGTCGATATGTATAATCAACAAATAGGCTCAGGTTACATTGCAACGTCAGTCATAACGGCACCACAATTGGCTACAACGCAGAATGACGCGACAGTTCAGCAGGTGCTGAGTGCCTCCATGATAGAAGATTACGATACGCAACTTTCCGATATTTCCAATCAAATGAAATCCGAATTAAACGAAAAACAAAACATTCGCAAAGAGATCGAGGAAATCCAGTCATACTCGGCGTTGCCATCAACAACGGTACAAGAAGGCGTTGATTGCGTGGAATTGACTGTCGAACAGGCGCAGAAAATTAATGTGACAGAAACAGCCATGCCCATCAAGGATAGCGGTGGCAATGTGATAGGTTATTATGTTGATAAAGCACAGCTTACGGATTCTGTAAAAAATGCCGTTGAGGTACGCAAAGAGCGCTTGGAGACCCTGAACAGCCAATCCGAAATGACCATGATCAATGTTCAACAATTAGTGGCCAAGAGAAATCAGGCTCTCATGTTGTTGTCCAATTTGTATGCGAGTCAGAACGATTGCATGAAACAGATTATTGGTAATTTTAAATAATCAAATAGCCTTTGTCTTGGCAAAGGCAAAAGGAGTTAATATGTTTAGCAATGTCATGCCAACCGAAATCAAAGCCACTGGAATAACCGATTCATCGGTCATGAACGGAGTTGATCTCATGACATCTGTACAGATGTTGTTGGTGCAGGAATATGACGACCAACTGAAAGGCATGGCCAGCCAGATCAAGATGACGACCAAAGTCAAAAAGGCCTATCGTGAAGTGATCGAAAAAATGACCAATATGCTGTGTCGAGAAACGAAAAAAATCAAATTTGATGGCAAAAACGAAAAAGATGCTGTGACCCTCAATTCCGATGAAAAGGAATATCTTCAGGACGACAAAGAATTTGTTGGCGATGTAGAAACTGGGGAAGTTGAAGATGTTTGCAAAACAAAAACAACAGATTTTGAGTCTCAAAAAGTCAAGGGGACTTCCCATACACATGTTTCCAAGGAAGTTATCGAAAAGAAAATCGAGATCTATAAACAGAAACTTGATTCACTTAATGAACAAACAGAATTGATGAGTGTGAGTTTGCAGTCATTGACCAACCAACGCAAAATCTGTTTCGAAACCATTTCTAATATCGTGAAAAAGCAAGAGGATTGTGTCGGTACGATAGTCAGGAATATTGGATAATGTATGGGGAGGTAATCATGATTACAACTAACAGCACAAACTCAATTGATATCGAAGGATTGGCGAATAATGTTATGAATGATTTGAGCGATGGCGATATCAACGACAAAAAAGTGATCAAAGCTTGTATTCAATCCGAGAGAAATGCACTTAAAACGAAACGGGCGGAGAGAATCAAAAATCTTGAGGAACAACTGCGAGGAGTCGCAGGAGGTGGTGGCAAATGCATTAAGATTTTAAAGCCAATCGCCAAGGTTCTTGATTTTATCTCCAAACCTCTCTCCCTATTATCGCTTGGTAAATTGGATATTGGGTTAGGAAGTGCCTTAAAAAACATCGAAGAGGCAAAAAAACAGGGGAAACTGACGGGATTAAAAATTGATGAACAGGGTATTATGAGGGCTATCGAGGGTGTTAAAAAGTACCTGACAGACAATGTGGCGTCTTTGGATTCTCAAGAACAATCGGTACAACAACAGGTTAATACCATTTTAAAAATGTTGGATGACATTGGAAACAGTGTTCATCAAGTGGGTAATGTTTAAAACAAGGAGACTGTATGTCAATATCAACAGTAGCAGCAGGGTCAGGGATGACCGTAGGTGGTCAAGGGACGAATGTGGATGTTTTGATGGCGGAGGAACAAAAGTCATATTCTGAACAAATAAAAAATAATCGGGCAATGAAAAACGCGCACTTTCAAAAGCGTATGAACATGCTCGATAATAACATCGACAAGCTTAAAGATTCCCAAAGTCAAACACGCAAATCTGGTTTTTTCAATGCGATTGTCGGCGTTGTTGGAAGTCTATTGTCTCAAGCCGCCCAGTATTTAAATACAGTTGTGCCAGGGCTAGGTACAGCCGTCAGTACAGCCTTGTCGGGCATTACGAAGTTGCTTCAATCCCAGGACCCCTTTGCGAAAAATGCGGGGGAGGCACAGATTGCGGCAGAGGATTATAAAAAACTCGCAGAATATGAGGGAAATCGATCTCAGTTATACGCCGATGATGCCGAGTCAGCACGCTCCAGCAAACAGGCCGTAACGCAGAGAATCAGTAAATCAATAGACAATCAGCAGGATAGTGGTTCTGTGGCCGTTAGTTGTTAACAATGGAGAGAGGATCATATTATGCAAACAATCAATCAAGTGAACCAGAATTACGCAGTGAGACTCGAAGTGGGGAAAAATGATAACCTTGAAACATCCTTTATTGATGGGAAATATCTCATAAGGGGATCAAGCGCAGATGATCAAATTGAGGCGATGGCTACTACAATTGACGGCAAGAAAATGGTCAACATTGTTGTGAATGGTCAATTGCTTGATACAGTTTCCTATACACAAATGCAGAGTTTGCTTGTTCAAGGTGAAGCAGGCAATGATAATATTACAATTCATAGTGGGTTACTGCTGGATGTTAAACTTCTGGGTAAAGGTGGCAATGATGTTATTATGGGTGGGGATGGAAATGATTTTATCGATGCTGGTGATGGCAATGATACTGTCGAGGCTGGAAAAGGCAATGATGTTGTGCTGGCTGGTTCTGGCGACGACACCATATCAGGCGGAGATGGCAAAGATAAAATAATGGGAAATGAAGGGAGCGACGTATTGAATGGAGGAGTGGGCGATGATTTCATTGAGGGCGGAGAAGATACAGATGTCATCACAGGAGGTGGGGGTAATGACGAGATTTATGGAAATACAAAACCAGCATTTATAATACCAAAGCCAATTAAATCGCCAGTGCCTACAGCACCGGTTGTAACTCAAAAACCTGTTGTGATAAATCCTATAACGAATCCGGTTCCCCCTTGTAAGCCAGCACCGTCACCCACATTGGCACCGATCTCTACAACCAATCCAATGCCAACGGATCCATCCGCGCCGGTTTCGCTGGTAAACGGTGTGCTCAGGATCAATGGTACGAATGCCAATGATGAAATCAAGGTCACAAAAACCACGAGTGGTTATCTTGTAACAATAAATGGAAAGCAAACGCGCATTTCTGATCAGAATGTGGGCAAAATAATTGTGAACGGTCAAGTTGGTAACGATAATATTGAGATAGCTAATGATATAGCACTCAAGACAGTACTCAATGGTGGTAGTGGAAATGATACGATCAAGGGTGGTGGTGGAGCCGATTATATTGCAGGTGGGAGCGGCAATGATTGGGTCGAGGGTGGCGCTGGAGATGATCACCTACGAGGAAATGATGGGAACGATGTATTAAAAGCAGGTGCTGGCAATGATCATGTATATGGAAATGGAGGAGATGATGCGCTGATTGGGTGGTCGGGTAATAATACGCTGGATGGTGGAGATGGCAATGATATTTATTCAGGTAATAAGTTAAAGGACAAATTTGACGTAGGGAACGGTACAGACAAAATTAACGGAGTAGGATTAACCCCAACAGTGACCATTTTTGGTAAGTATTCGCTGAAAGTGTAGCGAAGGGTGTCTCTTGCAAAGAGTGAACTGGCAATAATCAGTATGCACACCGCAAACATTTCCAACATGGTTCTCACGGCCTTATCGGGGGTGGGGACGGGGAAGGCCGATAAAGCCATGAACTTCGTGGCGGGGCTCATGACCCTCGTGGCTGACCCGCAACTGACCGGTCAGGTTTTGCTGACACACATTGAACAATTTTTACAAACCCAGAAGACACCGCTTGGCGATCGCGATATGGTCAGGCTCTTTACCGCAGTCAAAACTCATTTGGGCGAAAATCCGGAGTTATTGACACAGATGCTTTTGTCCAGAGAAAACAAAACCAAAATCAGTCGTGTGTCATCAAAAACATCAGCCGATGAGGGTGGTGAAACCGCCAAGGTGGTGGCGCGAGACGTATCACAAAACGATCCCGCTGCAAATCACGACTGGGCCTCGTCCAGACATTCTCCCAATGGGCAATTGGCGCACGTGCCTGTTGTTTGCCAGACCCCAGCCGAATTGATCAATCATCCACCGAACAGCAAAACAGCTCACAAAAAATCCCCTCGCCGGTTGTCTGCCGACCCTTTTGGGCTGTTGCTATGCGAGAAAATCTATCCGCCTTTTCTGATCAAGATCAAAAAACTGCTTGCCAGAGCATCGGAGCAAAACGTGACTGTTCGCGTCTTGGATGCGTATCGAGATGACCCCAAGGGAGGCTCATTTCACAATTACGGGTTGGCTGTGGATATTGATTTTGCAGTCACTGCAGACACCAACAAAACACTTTTGGTGCTCAATAAAATCATTTTGATGAATTTGGCAGAAGCACAGGGCCTTTTTGTGAGGAGTAGTTTGAATCCCACAGCGACGCATTTGCATTTTGAATACCCTCACGCAGTCACGATCAGCGAATGTCAACAGGCGTGGGACCAGTGTGAACTAGAGGCAGTTTGGGCGTTGCTTTCTAAAAAAAAATTATAGCTTAATGAATTTCGCAAGTTGCCTATCACATGTTGACACCCCGAAATTCATTAAGTAGGCCGGTAAGCGTAAACAAGAAAATTGTTGGGAGTGTTATGAAAAAGTCTGCCACAAAAAAGGGCGTCAAAAAAACTGTATTATCTGTCAATAGGGTTCGGTCAACAAAACAAAGAAATGAGAAAGCGAAAAAAGGTTCACTGAATGGATCAGAATCCGTTGCCCATTACAATGCCATTCTGATCGAAGAACTTAAATCCGATTTCAAGTTTGTGGCTGAACAGGTCATGGGTTTGCACGATGTGATCAAACAGGAAGTCAGACAAGTCAGAGACGATCTGGGGGCCAGAATTGATAATGTTGAGTCGGTGCTTACCTATCATAGCAAACTATTGGAAGAGAATAAAGCCGAGCATGAGCAAATGAGAGCCGAGAATAAGGCCGAACATCAACAGATGAAGTCTGAAAACGCGGCAGAACATGCTCAAATAAGAGCAGAATTCATGACTGCTCTTGAAAATCTGAGGGCTGAGAATAAGGCCGAGCATGAACAAATGAGAGCTGAGAATCAAGCTGAGCATGAACAAATGAGAGCTGAGAATAATGCCGAGCATGAAAGGATGATGTTAGAAAATACTGCTGAGCATGAGCGCATTGAATCCAAACTGGATTCTTTGATTGTGGTTGTGAGTCGCCACGAGACAGTGATCGAAGAAATTCAATCCGCAGTTATCTAAATGCGCAATTTGCCCACCACAGGAATGCGGCGCCCCGCGCCGTAGGCCTTGTTAGAAATCCTGAGCGTGGGTGGTGCCTGAAAACGCTTCCACTCGTTTTTCATGATGGTATTCATCACCTTTCTGGTCAGGTCGTCACACGAATCGAAATCAACGCCTTGGCCGTATTGGTTGATCAACACATCAAGCAAGGGGTCGAGTTTGTCATAGGGTGGCAGGGTATCGGAATCCTTTTGATCGGGTTTGAGCTCCGCTGATGGCGCCTTTTTGAGGATGTTTTTGGGGATGATCTCCTTTTGCAGATTGAGGTGGCCACAAAGTTCGTAAACCTGTGTTTTGGTCAGATCCGAAATCACGGCAATGGCCCCGCAAAGATCGCCGTACATGGTACCGAAACCCATGGCGAGTTCGGACTTGTTGCTGGTGTTGAGGAGCAACCTTTCTGAGTTGTTCGAGATGGCCATGAGCAGATTCGCGCGAATACGGGCCTGGATGTTTTGTTCGGTCAGATCGGACACGCCTTGCGGAAAAATCTTGTGAAAAAACTTTTCATACACCTTGTGCAACGGATCGATGTTGATCTGCATGGTTTGGATGCCCAGTTGCTTGGCCAGGGACTGAGAATCCGTGATGCTGTGATCCGATGAATAGCGCGAGGGCAACATGACTCCCAGAACATTTTCGGGCCCCAAAGCCTTTGCCGCCAAAGTGGCCACCAGTGCCGAATCGACACCGCCAGACAAGCCCAAGGCGGCCTGAGTAAATCCCATTTTGCCAAAATAATCCCTGATGCCTGTGATGAGCGCCTGTTCGAGCAGTTCGTATTTAGTGCTCTTGGATGACTTGAGGGGTAGAAAAATGCGGGGTTCATCTGTGTTAAAAACAAAGAGATCTTCCGTAAAGGGCGGGGCTTTGTAGATGAACTTGCCGTTTGTGTGACAAACCAGGGCACTGCCGTCAAAAATCAGATCGTCGTTTGCTCCCGACTGGTTGACGTAGATCACCTGACAATGCAGGGTCTGACTGATGTGGCTGATGAGTTTGGCACGTCGCGGGGGTTTATCGAATTCGAACGGTGAGGCCGAGATGTTGATCAGAAAGTCCAGTTTCCGGTCACGGTATTGGTTGAGGGGGTCCTGCGGGTATTGTGTTTTGATCTGGTCCTCGCTAAACCAGATATCCTCGCAAATGGTGAAACCAAACCTTTTGCCATTCATTTTGAGGATGAGTGGCTCCGTTCCGGGAGAGAAATAACGCCAGTCATCGAAGACGTCGTAATTGGGCAGGAGCTGTTTCGTGTAAGTGTGTTTTTGTCCGTTGTGAAAAATAAACGCCTGATTCAAAAAAGGGCGCCCGATTCCCTTGTGTCTTCCCAAGCCTCCCACAACGATGCCGATGTTCTTTGAACGTCTCTTGAGTTTGGCGATTGAGGCCTGCTGTTGGTACAGAACCCAGGGGTAAAACAGGTAATCCTTGGCGGGGTATCCAATGAGCGACATTTCGGGGAAAATGATGAGGTCACAGTGCTGGGCAATGGCGCTGTCAATGAAGCCCAGAATCTTGTCGACATTTGCGGGGATGTCTCCAACAGTGGGGTTGAGTGGGACCAGGGCGATTTTCATTATGCGCCAGCCATAGACTGAGTTTTATCAAGCTTCAAGCTTGATTTCGGTTCCAAGTTTGAGTTTAAGGCGGGGACTCGAAAAAAGGCAAGGCTAACATGTAGGCAAACGGACACTGCTCAAGACATGTTTTTCAGACACCACTCAAAAATTTGCCGCTTGCAAATTTTTTCGCCCACAAAATTCATGATGGTTATTTTGTCACGGGTCATGAATTTTGTGAAGTGTCTTCAAAACATGTCTTGAGCAGTGTCCGAAATGTTATGATGAGTGCCTTTTTTTACGCGTGGTGAGAGAGGGTAGGGGTGGAGGAAAAAAAGAAAATCATCATTTTTGATCTCGATGGCACTTTGGTCGACTCGATGGGGGATTTTGCGGTTGTGGCGAGTACCGTGTTGCACAAACACTTTGGTGTGTCGCTCGAGGAAGGTGCCCGCCTGTACAGGCAAACATCGGGCCTGCCGTTTGTACAACAACTGGAAAAGCTGTTTCCCGGTGCACCAAGCAATCTGCAGGCCGAACGGGATTTTGAAGAATTGAAACTGGCTGGGTATTTTGAAAAGCCTTTTTATCCCGAGGTGAGATCAGTCATATCATCACTGCGTGAGCGGGGATTGCGCATTTGTGTATCGTCAAACAATTTGGCAGAGAATGTCACAAAAAAAATGGAACCTTTGCGCGATTTGTTTGATCTGATTTTGGGATTCGGGAATGGGTTGGCCAAAGGAAAGCCTCATTTTGAACACATCAAAAAACATTTTGGGATTTCTGCCGACGAACTGCTTTTTGTGGGGGACTCCCTGCATGACGCGCGGTGTGCTGCTGAGAACAACATTCGTTTTGTGGCCAAACTGGGGACCTTTACGCAAAGTGAGTTTGAGGTCTTGGGGTTGCCGCTGACATTTATTGCGTGTTTGGAGGAATTACTGTGCAAACTGTCATCTTAGCCGCGGGCAAGGGAGTGCGTTTGGAAGCTGTGAACGCCGATCTCCCCAAGAGTCTGGTTCCCATTGCTGAAGGCAAGCCCTATTTGTGGTACACGCTCACCGAGGTGGATCGCCTGACACGAGGCCGCAAAATCATTGTGACGGGGCATTTGTCGAACAAGATGGGGGCGTTTTTGAACCGCTTTGGTTTTGTGGATTATGATGTTGTGTTCAACGCGTGCTATGAGTGGGGCAATCTGTACTCACTGTTGTGTGTGCGCTCAGAAATACAGGACACTTTTCTGTTGTTCAATGCAGATCATCACTATGCCACAGAGACGTACGAGAAAATGTTTTCGCATGTTTCCGATGAGATCACTGTTTTTTGTGATCATGACCGTATTTTGACCGACGACGACATGAAGGTTGATGCTCATGAGGGTTTGCTTGTCACGATGGACAAGAAACTGATATGTTATCAGCTGGGGTATGTTGGTGTGACCTATGTCCCACACGGTAGGCTTTCACAATATTGGGCGGCATGTGACGCAACGGGCACACGTTTGGGAGAGAAGGCTAATGTGGAGGCCGTGTTGAACGAGTTGGTTACGCGGGGAGAAAAAATCGCCATCTGTGATATTTCTGGATCGTGGTGGACGGAGATCGATACGCCAGAAGATTGGGAGAAGGCGAGAAGGGTGATTTTCGTGAATCGTGGATCGTAGATCGTGGATCGTGGATCGTAAATCGTGGATCGTGGACCGTGAATCGTGGATCGTGGATCGTAGATCGTGGATCGCTAGTGCCCTTAAGGATATTGGCTGTGTTTTTTTTGTCATCCCAGCGTGATGCCGAAATGACAAATAATACTCTACGATTCACGATCAACGATCCACGATCCACGGTTTCTAAAATGAAAAAAGAAGGTTACATTTTGCGCGTGCTGGCTTTTCTGGTCGGGTTGGGGATTTTGTCCTTCACCATACACAAGATCGGAGGGCTTGCGCTGGTCTTGGGGCATCTGGTGCAGCTGCGTTATGCTCTCCTGTTTGTCGCCGCCAATTCTTTTTTGTGGATGTTGTGCTACACGCGAGCCTGGCAACTCATGTTTCAGGGACTGAAAAAAACAATCTCTTACTGGGAATTGTTGCGCATCAAACTTTGCGGTGAAGGCGTGAACTTCATGACCCCTTTGGGTTTCATGGCGGGTGACCCCGTGAGGCTGGTCTTGTTGCAAAAACATTTTGGTCCCGAGGCCAGACTCAGGTCGGTGGTCATCGATCGGGTCATGCACGCGTTGGCCACACAGTATTTCAACATCGTTGGCATTTTGATCATTTTCACACAGCCCATCTCCTTTCCCCTGTGGTTCCATTTGCTGTTGCTCGCTGTGTACGTGGTACTTTGTTCGATCCTCACCACGGTGATCGTGCAGTTGGTAACGGGTCAAGGCTTTGGTGCCTTTGAACACCTGTTTCGCTGGTTTGATGTCGCAAGACGTTTTCCCAAAGTGCATGATGTTCTGTGTGAGCTGAAAAGCAATTTGGCTTATTACCGTGATCGACCGAAGACAATGTTCTTCAAGGCCTTTGCCTACCACTTTGCGGGCCGTGTTTTAGGCGCTGTCGAAATCATGATCGCCTTTTATGCCTTTTCGGGAAGACTGGATTTCACTTTTGGCGTGATCCTGGCGGCCCTCACTTCATTTTTCGCCGCGACGTTCGGGTTCATCCCCGGCGCTTTGGGCATTTTGGAAGGTTTGTACGCGAGCCTGTTTAGCCTCTACGGTTTTTCTCCCGATATGGGTGTCAGCGTTCAGATCGTCAGGAGACTCAGGGTCTTGTTATGGGTTGGGGTTGGCATTGGACTCATGGATTACGAAATTGTGGGCGTACAACTGAAAAAAATTAAACATAACATAGGGATGAAGTCTAACACAAATAATTTGACAAAGTGACTGTTTCGCATCATATGCCCGCCGAAAAGCCAACAGAATTTTTAGGAGCGTTTATGGCCATTAACACCGAGACCATGACAGACGAGGAAATCCTCGAGCAAATTATGGAAGCCTTCGAAGAAGATGGACGGCTGAGTCTTCACTATATTGATTTTGAGGTTGTTGATGCCAGCATCACTGTCAGTGGCAGGGTGTCGAGTGAGGAAGAACTTCAGATTATCGATGAGCTTTTGGGAGAGATTCTGGGCTTGGACAATTACAAAAACAAGGTCTGGGTGGATGATTCTCTGACTTATGAAGACCCCGAAGACAATACCCCCGATCTCAAAGACCTCACCTTTGACGACGACGAAATCGATGACGAGGATTACAGCGAAGAAGAAGACGAAGAAGAGGGAGAGGCCTTTTGACCGTTAATTCCTGATTTATATCAATAAAAATCTCAAATTCATCCCCAGTTAACTCTTGCTGAACGCGTTTTTTTTCACTATTAAACGCGCGAAAACTTTAATCTCAAATCATATTTTTTGGAGAACACTATGGCACGTAAAATGGTAACAATTGATGGCAATGAGGCCGCTGGTTATGTGGCCCACAAGATCAACGAAGTGTGCGCGATTTACCCCATCACACCCTCATCCCCCATGGGCGAATGGGCTGATGAGTTTTCGGCCAAGGGACTCAAAAATATTTGGGGCACGGTTCCCAAGGTGGTCGAAATGCAGAGCGAAGGCGGCGCGGCGGGCGCGGTGCATGGTGCCTTGCAGACAGGTGCTTTGACCACTACGTTCACAGCGTCGCAGGGTTTGCTGTTGATGATCCCCAATATGTTCAAGATCGCTGGCGAGCTCACATCCACTGTTTTTCATGTGACTGCCAGGACGTTGGCCACGCACGCGCTGTCCATCTTTGGTGACCATTCCGATGTCATGAGTGTTCGTGGGACTGGCTGGGCCATGTGGGCCGCCAATTCGGTGCAGGAAGTCATGGACTTCGCGCTCATCACACAAGCGGCTACTCTTGAGGCCCGCCTGCCGATCGTTCATTTTTTTGATGGCTTTAGAACCTCTCACGAGGTTCAAAAGGTGGAACAGCTCACTGTCGAGGACATGCAGGCCATGATCGACGATAATCTCGTGATTGCCCATCGGCAAAGGGCCCTGTCGCCTGATCATCCTGTTCTGCGCGGGACAGCACAGAATCCGGACGTGTTCTTTCAGGCACGCGAGGCCTGCAATTCCTGCTACGACAAGGCCCCCGCGATTTTCCAAAAAGCCATGGACAAATTTGCCAAGATCGTCGGTCGTCACTATCATCTTTTTGATTACGAAGGGCCAAAGGACGCTGATCGCGTGATTGTGCTCATGGGTTCTGGTGCCGATACTGTGCACGAAACTCTCGAATACCTGAATCATAAGGGCGAGAAGGTTGGTCTCATCAAGGTGCGTGTGTACCGGCCGTTTTCTGTCGCCGATTTTATCAAGGCCATTCCCCAGAGCGTGAAAACATTGACCGTGCTGGATCGCACCAAAGAGCCGGGGGCTGTGGGCGAGCCGTTGTACACTGATGTGTTGTCTGCCGTGGCTGAGGCTGGTCGCTCACTCAAGGTTTTGGGTGGTCGCTATGGTTTGTCGTCAAAGGAATTCACCCCGGCCATGGTGAAGGCTGTTTGCGACAACATGAAGATTGCCCAGCCCAAGAACCACTTCACCGTGGGGATCAACGATGACGTGACCCACACCAGTTTGTCCTGTGATGCCAACTTCATGATCGAGCCCGATAATGTGATCCGTTGCATGTTCTGGGGTTTGGGTTCTGATGGGACCGTGGGGGCCAACAAGAACTCCATCAAGATCATTGGTGAAGAAACCAATAATTATGTGCAGGGTTATTTTGTGTACGATTCCAAAAAGGCGGGTGCCGTGACCGTGTCGCATCTGCGCTTTGGTCCCAAACCCATTCAATCGATTTACCTCATCGATTCTGCCAACTTTGTGGCGTGTCACTTGTCGGTGTTTTTGGATCGTTACGACATGCTCGCTGTGGCCAGAGAAAATGCGGTCTTTCTGTTGAACACACATTTTTCCGCACGCGAGATCTGGGATCATCTGCCCCGGATTCATCAGGAACACATGGTCAAGAAAAAAATCAAGTTCTACGTGATCGATGCGAACAAGGTGGCCAAGGAAACCGGCATGGGTGGGCGCACCAACACCATCATGCAGACCTGCTTCTTTGCCATTTCGGGAATTTTGCCGCGTGATGAGGCAATCAAAAAAATCAAGGACGCCATCAAAAAAACCTACGGCAAAAAGGGCGATGACGTTGTGCGGCAGAATTACGAGGCCGTGGATTGCACACTGGCCAATCTGCATCAGGTCGAAGTGCCCAGCAAAGCCACCAGCACCATCGTTTTGCCGCCTCCTGTGACCAGCAATGCCCCAGCGTACGTCAAGGACATTTTGGGCAAGATCATTTCTTACAAAGGCGACGAACTGCCCGTGAGTGCGTTTGCCGCCGATGGCACTTTCCCCACAGCGACCAGCCAGTACGAAAAACGCAATCTGGCACTTGATATTCCCGTTTGGGAAAAAGACCTCTGCATCCAGTGCACCAAGTGCGTGGCGGTTTGCCCGCATGCGGCCATCCGCGCCAAAATCTATGATCAGGCACAGGTTGAAAAGGCTCCTCCCACTTTCAAATACGTGCCGGCCAAGGGTGGCAAGGAATTGCAGGGCAAGTGTTACACCATTCAGGTGGCACCAGAGGATTGCACGGGTTGCGGTGTTTGCATTGAGGCCTGTCCGGCAAAAGACAAACAGGATGCGGGCAAAAAGGCCATCAATCTCGCTGAGCAGATGCCCCTCAGGGATACGGAACGAGTCAATTACGACTTTTTCCTAAAGCTCACCTCGGTCCCCAGAGGGACCATCAAGGTCGATACCGTCAAGGGCGCGCAGTTGTGTGATCCTCTCTTTGAGTATTCAGGCGCCTGTGCGGGTTGCGGTGAAACCCCGTACATCACCCTCATGACACAACTCTTTGGTGATCGCTCGCTCATTGCCAACGCCACGGGTTGTTCCTCCATTTACGGTGGCAACCTGCCCACCACGCCGTACACAGTGAACGCTGAAGGCAAGGGGCCCAGTTGGTCCAACTCGCTTTTTGAAGACTGTGCGGAATTTGCATTGGGCTTCAGGCTCACGGCCGACAAACACATGGAGCAGGCCAAGGAGTTGGTTGGCAAACTCAGAGGTGTGGTTGGCGATACCTTGGTGGAAGAACTCATCACATCGCGTCAGATTACCGACGACGAAATTGTTTCGCAGTGGAAACGTGTGGGGCTGCTGCGCGAAAAACTCAAAGGCCAAAGCGATTCGTCCGAAATCAAGCACCTGCTGAGCCTCAGTGACTATCTGGTCCGCAAGAGCGTGTGGGCCTTTGGTGGTGATGGTTGGGCCTACGACATTGGTTACGGTGGGCTCGATCATGTGCTGGCGACTGGTCTCAATGTGAATGTGCTGGTGCTCGATACCGGTGTGTATTCCAACACGGGTGGCCAGTGCTCCAAAGCGACCCCCATGGGCGCTGTGGCCAAATTTGCCTCCGGTGGCAAACCAGCCATGCGCAAGGATTTGGGACTCATGGCCATGAGTTACGGCAATGTTTACGTGGCCCAGATTTCCCTGGGCGCCAACGACAATCAGGTGGTCAAGGCCTTTGTGGAAGCCGAGGCCTACGAAGGGCCGTCTCTCATCATCGCCTACGCGCATTGCATTGCGCAGGGCATCGATATGCGCAAAGGCTTGTCGCATCAAAAGGCCGCGGTCGAGAGTGGCTTTTGGCCCCTCTACCGGTTCAACCCGGCACTCAAAATGGAGGGCAAAAACCCGTTCAAGCTCGATTCCAAGCCACCCAAGATGGATTACAAAGAGTGGGCTTTGTCGGAAAACCGTTTCCGCATGCTCACCAAATCTGATCCGGCGGCTGCTGAAAAACTGCTCAACGCTGCCAACGAAGAAAACAAATTCCGTTGGAGTTTTTACGAAAAAATAGCGAGTCTGTACGAACCCAAGGCGTGAGGGTTTCCTCATGATTGATCGGGCGTGGTCCAATTTGCCTCCTCAGGTCCAAGACGAACTCATCGAGTATCTGGAGGGGTTTGTCAGTGAGAACCGGAGACGCGTATTGGGTCAGGTTCTGCAACAACGGACCCGTCATGTGACCGTCGTTCTCGAAAACATCTATCAAGCACACAATGCCAGTGCGATCATGCGATCCTGCGAATGTTTTGGGGTGCAGGACCTTCACGTCATCGAAAAAAACTATGCCTTCGATCCCAGCGCAGAGGTGGTGATGGGGGCGGCCAAGTGGTTGACGGTGTACAAATACCGGCAACAAAACACATCACTGGACGTGTCGCTGGCACAGATCAAGTCCAGGGGTTACCGGCTGGTGGCCACGTCTCTCAAGCCGGGTGCTATTCCGATACAGCAATTGACGGTCGATCAACCTGTGGCCCTGTGTTTTGGGACTGAAGAGGTTGGCTTGTCCGACGAGGTTTTTCAACACGTTGATGAGTGCGTGCAGATTCCCATGTTTGGGTTTACGCAGAGTTTTAATGTGTCGGTCAGTGTGGCTTTGTGTCTGCAGGAAATTGTGGGCAGACTCCATCAATCGACTGGAAACTGGTATCTTTCCGATGATGAAAAACGCGCACTCTTGCTGGAGTGGATGATCAGGAGTGTGAGGAGTGGGGAACAGCTTGTCGAAAAATATTTGAATGCAAAGCAGGAAGCGTGCGAATGTCGAATAATGAACAAGGAACAAGGAATTTCGAAGTAAAAACTCATTTCGACATTCGTCATTCCTTGCTCTCTATTCGATATTCATTTTCATATGAAAATGCATCGTCTCATCCTCGTTGGTCCCAAGTACTCAGGTAATGTGGGAGCATGCGCGCGCGTGGCCGCCAATTATGGTGTGACGGATATTTGCGTGGTCGCACCGGCCTGTGATATTCATGACGAACAGGCGCAGTTGTATGGCAAAGGACCGGCGCGCGATTATTTGCTGAACATGAAAATCGTAGAGAGGCTTGAGGAAGCCCTGACCGATTGTCACTCGGCCGTGGCGATCACGCGCCGCAAGGGCGGGCGTAGTCCCGTTGAGCTGTCTTTTGGATCCTTGGGAGACTGGGTGACCGCTCAAGGTCCCCGGCACAGAACAGCCTGGGTTTTTGGACGTGAAGACAACTGCCTGACGAGTGATGAGGTGGCCTTGTGCTCTCACTTCTGTGCCATCCCTACGAGTACGGTGATGCCCACACTGAACTTGAGTCATGCCGTGGCTGTGGTATTGTCGCGTTTGTACTGCGATGGAGTGTCAGAGACTTCTGGTGCCGATGATTCTGTTGAGACAAAAATCAATAAAACGCCCTTGACGCTTGGGGAGTTTGAAGCTTTGATGAAACATTGGGAAGAGGTCGCCGTGGCCTTGGACCTCACCCGCGGTGGCGATCCGGAAAAAATGATGATCCGTTTGCGCAGACTCCTGCAACGTGCGCGACCCAATGTGCAAGAGGCGGCGAACCTCAGACGGTTTTTATCAAAGGTGCAACTTAAGACGAAGAAGGGGGATGACAGATGAAGACTCTGTTGGTGCTTTGTGTTTTACTATCCCTCATGGTCATCGCTCCTGGTGTGCATGCTGAGGGTTGTTATCTTTGCGCAAACAACAAGTATGTGTCTTATCGCGGTGATGATTCCGAAGGCAAAAGAAGATCGGCCTCGGAATGCGGGTGTCGCGTGCTGGGGGTGATGGCTCCGTGCGAGGTCAGTGAGAAAGACGTGCTTTGTCGACTCACAGCACCCGGTGTGAAAAAAACGAAAGCAGTTTCGTTGGAGAAGATTGTTGAGCAAAAACAAAATACCGAGTTGAACGATGATAAAACAAACCATAACGAATAGTTAGGTCATTTTCACAAGGGGGCAACGCTCGTTGTTTTTCTTGTGATTCAAATTGACATGAGGCGCGAAATGTCGTTACTTACGGCAGTTTTTTTAACAGGACGGTACAGACCGTCTACGAAAGGAAAATAACATGTCTCAATCAGCAGAAGCTTTTATGCATGGTGTGGTGGCCAAGAATCCCAGTGAGCCTGAATTTCATCAGGCTGTGAGGGAGGTTGTCGATTCGGTCATGCCGGTGATTGAATCCAATCCGGCTTATCGAAGGGCAAAGATTCTGGAACGTATCGTTGAACCGGAAAGGGTGATTCTCTTCAGAGTGCCCTGGGTCGATGATCGTGGCGATGTGCAGGTCAACCGCGGTTTTAGAATCGAAATGAACTCAGCGATTGGCCCCTACAAGGGGGGCTTGCGTTTTCACCCCAGCGTCAATTTGGGGATCCTCAAATTTTTGGCGTTCGAACAGGTTTTTAAAAACAGTCTCACCACACTACCCATGGGCGGTGGCAAGGGGGGTGCTGATTTCGATCCCAAGGGCAAGAGCGATAACGAGGTCATGCGGTTTTGCCATGCGTTCATGAACGAACTGTATCGTCACATTGGGGCCAACACAGACGTTCCGGCCGGTGACATTGGTGTGGGCGGCCGGGAAATCGGTTTTCTGTTTGGACAATACAAAAAACTGTCCAATGAATTTACGGGAGTGTTGACGGGCAAGGGGCTCAATTGGGGTGGTTCTTTGGTGCGACCTGAGGCCACGGGTTATGGCGCCACTTATTTTGCACAGGAAATGTTGGCCACGCGCGGTGACAGCCTCAAGGGCAAAACGGTGTTGGTCTCGGGCTCTGGCAATGTGGCGCAGTACACGGTTGAGAAGGTCAATGAGTTTGGCGGCAAAGTGATTACGCTGTCCGATTCCAATGGCACCATTGTGGACAAACAGGGGATCACGGCCGAGAAGCTGGCCTGGGTCATGGAACTCAAGAACAGCAAGCGCGGTCGTATTCGCGAGTACTGCGATCAATTCAGGGGGGCCGAATACCTCGAAGGCAAGCGTCCCTGGAGTGTGCCTTGTGACGTGGCGTTCCCTAGTGCGACACAGAACGAAGTCACTCTTGACGATGCCAAAACGCTCGTCAAGAACGGTTGTTTTGCGGTGAGCGAAGGGGCCAACATGCCGACCGTGCCGGACGGGGTCGATGTTTTTATTGAAAACAAGATTCTTTACGGACCGGGCAAAGCGGCCAATGCAGGTGGTGTGGCCACCAGCGGTTTGGAGATGTCGCAGAACGCCCTGCACCTCAACTGGACGCGGCAGGAAGTCGATGGGCGTTTACAGCTCATCATGAAGTCCATCCATTCGGCCTGTGTGCAACACGGTAAAGTTGGGCAGTATGTTAACTACGTCAAAGGCGCCAACATCGCCGGTTTCATCAAGGTGGCCGACGCCATGCTGGATCAAGGCGTGGTGTGAGGAGCGAAAACACGATGGACGAAAGGACGAAAGGACGATGGACCCTTCGACTTCTTCGACAGGCTCAGAATAAATCGCTATACTCGCTCAGGGCAGGCGAAAGGACGAAAGGACGAGGGGAAAACCTCTCGTCCTTTTTTTTGGTGCGCCCGGCAGGGATCAGTCATTGCGAGCGACTTTTTGTCGCGTGGCAATCTACAAAGGACAAGGATTTTAGGGTTTTATTTGATGGCGCCAAGAGGGATGGTGAGGGTAACGCGATACTTTCCATCAGGGCATCATTTGCATCAACAAATGTTGAAGCGTATAATGTTCGTATAACCGGCCCTTTTTTTACACATATTTCCACAATATCCCATGTAATGATAACATGTTATGGCGGGGTTAAAGACTCAGGCACGTTGTATCAAGCGGTTGTATTAAGATGTTGTAATAAGATGCTGTTCTTCACACTGGTTGCGGATTCCCAGTAATCCCAAGCTTGGGCTGATCGTGCTGAATATATTCAGGTCATCCATATGAGGTGCCCTTCACCAACACAGCCACCAAGGCTGAAAAGGATTGAGAATGCAGACGCTCGTCATTTTCTCTTCCAAGATGACAATTGTGAGCAAACTTTTGAAAAACGAGCCACAAATTCTCGCTAAATATAGACAGTTTATAATCAGCGAGACATGATATTTCATAACAATACAATCATAGTACGAATTAACATGCTGTAATGTAATCAGAATATTCTTGTTGAATGATTCCGTGTGTGTTACTATATCGCTAGTTATAAATATATTATAATTAGCGAGGTTGTTATGAAGTTGATTGGCCGTCAAGAGCAACTTAAACAGTTCAGAATGTTTATGGAGTCCCCACGTGCGGAACTGGTGGCTGTTTATGGCAGGCGCAGAGTGGGTAAAACTTTTCTTGTCAGAGAATATTTTAAGGAACAAGGGACCTATTTTGAACTGACGGGGATCAAAGACGGTTCTTTGGAGGAACAGCTATTGGCCTTCAGGGATACATTTCAAAAAACCTTCTATCCCACAGTCCCTGTGGAGGTTCCCAAAAGTTGGCGAGAGGCTTTTTTAATGCTGACGCGTGAAATCGAGCGTCATGAGCAAAACAGAGTGATTGTGTTTTTGGATGAACTGCCTTGGTTGGCCACACCACGTTCCGGGCTCATGCAACAACTCGATCATTTCTGGAACACTGATTGGTCGCAACGCCAACACCTCATTGTGATTCTTTGCGGTTCGGCGGCTTCCTGGATGCTCGATCATCTGGTGCATGCCAAGGGTGGTTTGCACAACCGTCTGACACAAAACATCAGGCTCATGCCCTTTTCCTTGAGCGAAACGCGTGACTACCTGTTGGCCAATGGTTTTTCAGGCGATCATAAACAGATTTTGGATTTGTTCATGGTCATGGGCGGGATTCCTTATTATCTGAATCAGGTCAAGCGCGGCCTCTCTGCCGTGGTGAATATCAATGAAATTTGTTTCAAGTCCGGAGGGCTGTTGTTCTCCGAATTTTCCAATGTCTTTGCCTCGCTGTTTGGCCGCCTGCCTATTTATAGGCAGGTTGTTTTTAAGCTGGCACAACATCATTACGGGATCACGCGTGAGGACTTGTTCAGGGCGGTTGGACTCAAAACCGGGGGGACGGCGCAAAAGCGTCTTGATGAATTGGAGGAGGCTGGTTTCATCACAAAGTTTGTGCCGTATGGCAAACAATACGACGTCCATTACAGAATCACAGATGAGTATTCTTTGTGTTACGCGCGGTGGATTCATCCCCTAAGCAAAGGTGTGATCGCCAGTGAAAATTACTGGTTAAAAAAATCTACTTCGCCAGAATGGTCCTCGTGGGCAGGCTATGCATTTGAGAACGTTTGTTACAAACACCTGACTCAGATTGCGCGTGCCATCAGTGCTGATCATACCGCCTACGTGGCCGGTCCGTGGCAATGCTTTGGTGGTGAGTGTCTTAAGGATGGTGGTGCGCAAGTTGATCTTTTATTTGACCGCGATGATGGGGTGATTAATCTTTGTGAAATCAAATGTGCCAAAAATGAGTTTGTGATCGACAAGGAGTATGCCCAAAACTGTCAAAATAAAATTCAGGTATTCAAGGAAAAGACCAAAACCGAAAAAGATGTTTTGTTGACATTCATTACCCTGTCCGGAGTCAAAAATAATGCCTATAAAAAAGCGATGGTTGATTCAGAGGTGGTCCTGAGAGATTTGTTTTGACAGGGTGCTACTGCTCCATTGTAGGCTCTTATTAATACAGGACTCAGTATTTGGTGGTGTCAAGCGGGATGGTGAGGGTGAAAGTACCGGAAGTGAGTTCTTGGTGTCGCCCGTGGTGAGATAATCAGCACTTTTAGTCAATCAGGCTGTGGGCCGTGTGTGAAAAACTTGTCTGCCATAAACCAGCTCCAATCGGTCGCGGATCCACATTTTTATCACTGCCTGTCGTGAGACATTTAATTGATTGGCCTGATTATCGAGTAGTTTGATCATCCATTGCGGAAAATCAACGTTCACCCTTTGAACAACGATGGCCGCGGTTGTGTCCAGATAAGCACTGATGTCTTCCCCAGCATCAAACATTTTGTCAAATACGGTATCAGAGATTTTTTTAACCTTGTTTTTCTTTGATGAGTTTTTCATAGATTCTCTCCAGTTTTTTGTCTGCCCTGTGACAACTAATGATCCTGATTGCTTCGCCCCGGAGTGTGTAAATCGCCACAGTCATCTTGCCAGCCAATTTACCCAAGATGGCAAAACGGCTTTCCCCCGCGACATGTTTTGCAGGAACAATCACATGGGTTGTATCCCACAGGTTGATGGCTTCTGCAAAACTCACTCCATGCTTTTGTTCGTTTTGTGCGCTTTTCTTGGCATCATATTCAAAGGCCATATATAAGACTTATACCATTATGAGCGATTTTGGGTCAAGCGCAATATCAAACAGGCGCCATTCAGCGATGGGCTAACTGTCGGCAACGAAGTTGTGATTTACCCGCTGTGTGCCATCGGGGCACCACCAAAAAACCCCCGAATGATTTTTTCAATGATCGCCCAGTCGGTCAATCTGACGAGGTCGTTTCTGAGTTTGGCGCCGTCACGCAATCCCTTGGTATAAGAACAGATGAATTTGCGCATGAGCTTGATGCCCTGAGCATCGCCGTAGTATTTTTTTGCCAAGTCGTAGTGTGTAAAAATCATCCCTTCGATTTGCTGTGGTGAGGGGACCTGATCATTCCCGTCAATAAAATCCCTGAAAATCCAGGGGGCATGAAACGCGGCGCGGCCCGTCATGACCGCGTCACAGCCGGTCTCTTGCATCATCGCATAGGCGTCGGACGCGGTTTTGACATCTCCGTTACCGATGACGGGAATCTGCACGGCCTGCTTGATCTCGGTGATGAACTCCCATCGGGAAACGCTACGGTACCCCTGAGCTGTGGTGCGCCCATGAATCGTGATGGCGTCTACCCCCAGATCCTGTGCCATTTTGGCAATGGTGACCGCGCTCAGATCCTTGTCGTTCCAGCCCGCGCGCAGTTTGATCGTGAAGGGACCCACAATCTTTTTGCGCATGGCAGTTAGAACGTGTTTGAGTTTGGCCTGATCCGTGGCGAGTTTAGAACCGCCGCCATCGTTGATGATCTTTCTGGCCGGACACCCCAAATTGAGGTCAATCACATCGCACCCTGTGGCCTGTACAATTTCGGCGGCCTGTGCGAGGGTCTCGGCAGAATTGCCAAAAAGTTGCATCCCGATGGGCCGTTCCACTTCATCAAAATCGAGCATGCCCAGACTTTTTTGGTCGCGCATGACCAAAGCCTTTGCCGAAACCATCTGGTTAAAAACCAAGCCCGCTCCAAAACTTTTGCAGATCAAGCGGAACGGTTTGTTCGTGATGCTGCAAAGTGGGGCCAGCACCAATCTGTGGGGGATGATGAGATTCTTGATGGTAAAGGGAGTCATGCGATGACGTGTAGCCTTCGTGGCGTGGGTGCGTCAATATTGAATATGGGTATCGCGTAATGCGCCACTGACTGACACCTTACACATCAGGATTTTTCCGTTTTACATTTTTTTGGTTTAATCCTACAAGGTACCGATGGTTGATGCCTTAGACTCACAAGAAAGCACTCTGGAACCCTGGTATGATCGTTTTCACGACCTCATGCCGTTTCGCATCCGCGAAATCCTGTTATTTTCTTCCAATTACGACGCCTTCATACTGGGCGAAGACGGACGTCTCACAGAACGCCTGTACGCTGAATATAATGAACTGAATTTGTCCCAAGCGCCCCGGATCACGCATGTTTCCAGCACGCAGGAGGCCATGACGCTACTCAAAGAGCGACGGTTTGATCTGGTCATGACCATGGTGCGTCTCGAAGACACCAACGTGAATGCCTTTGGGCGTATGGTCAAATCCATTGTGCCTGACATGCCAGTCGTATTACTGATTTTTAATGAGAGCGATGTGGATCACTTCCCGGGTGGCATTGATCGGGAGGCTATCGATTATCCCTTTGTCTGGCGCGGGGACGCACGCATTCTCCTTACCATCATCAAACTTATCGAGGACAAAAGAAATATCGATCACGACATCAAGAGCGCGGGTGTGCGCTGTATCATTGTTGTTGAAGATTCCGTGAGCCGTTACTCTTCATTTTTGACGATGCTGTATTCTGTGGTCATGTCGCAATCCAATTCGCTGATTTCAGAGGGGCTGAATGATCTGCACAAAATCTATCGAATGAGGGCGCGTCCCAAAATCGTGCTGGCCACCAGTTATGAAGAGGCCGTGGGGCACTATGAACGATACAAGCACAGCGTGCTGGCCCTGATCAGCGATGTCAATTTTCCCAAGGACGGCAAAAGAAATTATGAGGCGGGTTTCGAATTGGCCGCGTATGTGCATCGCGACAACCCCAACCTGGAGGTGTTGTTGCAATCGGCGCTCGAGAGAAATGAGGCCCGCGCACGCGAGATGGGGCTCATGTATGTTGATAAAAATTCTCCCCACATTCTGAGGAGTCTGAGGAATTTTTTGATTCAGAATCTTGGGTTTGGAACATTCATTTTCAAAATGCCGGATGGCGAAGAAATCGCTCGGGCGCAGGATTTGTACGATATGGAACGGATCATCATGACGATCCCTCCCGTCTCGCTGGAATTCCATGCGACGCGGCATCATTTGTCGAGCTGGTTTTGTGCCCGCAGTCTGTTTGTCTTGGGTGATGAGCTGCGATCATACAGTGTGTCCGATTTTAAATCCATTGAGGACATCAGGGAATTCCTGCTCAAAAAAATCAAGGAGTCGCGAGATTGCGAACAACAGGGACTCATCACGGATTATTCATCACGTCAGGCTGGCCCGGAGAGTCTCTTTGTGCGCATGGGCAGGGGGTCTATTGGTGGCAAGGGTCGCGGCATCGCTTTTTTGAACACCTTGTTTGCCAGGGCACGTATCAAGAAACTGGGCAAGCTTCTCCCCATACGCATTCCCAAGTCCGTTTGTTTTGGCACCGACGAATTTGAACGGTTTATGGAATCCAATCATCTGAGTGATGTGGTGCAGAATGCCGCTAATGATGCCGAACTCATCAAAGCCTTTCTCAAGGCCAGTCTCTCTGATGAACACTGGGAACATCTGCGCTTTGTGTTGCACAACATGCCGGGGCCATTGGCCGTGCGTTCGTCCAGCATCCTGGAAGATTCTCACATACAACCGTTTGCCGGAATTTATGCCACGTACATGATTCCCAACAATCATGCCGATCACCAAGTTCGTTTCAAGGAACTGCGCTCGGCGATCAAGGCCGTGTACGCGTCTCTGTATTCCCAAAACGCGCGCTCCTACATCGCAAACACTCCCCACTTGACCGAGGAAGAGAGTATGGCGGTGGTGATCCAGCAGGTCGTGGGGCAAGCTCACGGACATCGTTACTACCCGCTGATCTCTGGTGTGGCGCAGTCGTACAATTATTATCCCATTGGTCATCAAAAGGCGCAAGGCGGGATCGCTCAAATCGCGATGGGACTGGGGTATGGTGTGGTGTCGGGTGGTTCTGTGATGAGGTTCTCCCCCAGTTGTCCCGAGGTCCTGCCGCAGTATGCCAAGCCCGAAGATTATCTGAAATACTCACAAAAAGAATTTTACGCGCTCGATCTTTCAAAACAACAGGTCGATTTTATGTTGTCCCCCGAGGTGGCACTCAGCCGGTGTCAGTTGGAAGATGCTGAACAAGATAAAACATTGCAACAAGTGGGGAGCGTCTATCATGTGCAGGACCACACCATCCGCGATAATTTTGGTCTGCCCGGGCCGCGGGTGATTACGTTCAACAACATCCTCAAGTGGCGTGATATCCCCCTGGCGGAGGTGTTGGCCGAACTGCTCGACATCATCCGGCAAGAGGCAGGGTTTGCGGTCGAGGTTGAATTTGCGCTGGATGTTCACGCCGAGACGGGACCTGCTTTGTACGTTTTGCAGATGAGGCCCTTGGCCATGCAGTTGGTGCACGGTGCCGTGGAAACGGTGGGTTTTGACCAGAAGGATGTTTTGTGCCGCACTGATCTTTCTTTGGGACATGGGGTACTCAAGGATATTCGTGACATCGTGTATGTGAAACCAAATCAGTTCGATGGTACCAAAACACGTCAGGTGGCAGAACACATTGGGCGCATGAATTCGCTGTTGCAAACAGAGGGGGCCCGTTATTTTCTGATCGGCCCGGGACGTTGGGGATCTTCCGACCCCAGTCTGGGGATCCCGGTGGAATGGAGTCAGATTTCGGGTGCGCGCCTGATTGCCGAGACATCTTTTCGCGACCAGCGCGTGGAACCCTCACAGGGCACGCATTTTTTACAGAACATTGTGGCCCGTGGCGTAGGGTATCTCACACTGTCCCAGCCTGTGACGGCCAGGGGCTTGAGCGTGGCGTATCTGGATTGGGATTGGCTGGAACAGCAAACTGTGTGCAATGAAACTGAATGGATCAGACACATCCGCCTCGCTCAGCCTATTGTGGCCCACTTGGACGGTCGTGTGGGCAAGGCGACGATTGTGAAAGCTCCCCCCTCATCCCCTGCTTATCCTCCGTCAGCTCCTTCAGGAATACTTTGATATAATCACCTCGCTTGATTTGATCTGATCTGACGGCGATCCGAATGTAGTTGTCTGTGTATCCCAGTTTAAAGTCTTTTTTTACCTGATCAAAATAGACGTGTTTGTTTTGTCCGATTTGCTGTTGTAGATAGGCTGTTTTTTTTTGCTGTCCCAGCGTGATCAGGGCACGGGCCCTTTGTTTGATGGTTTGTGATGCCACCTTGTTGTCAAGCTCGCTGGCCTTTGTTCCTTTGCGGTCACTATAACTGAACACATGCAGGTAGGTGAACGGTTGTTGTGCCACAAAATTTAAGGTGTTCTGAAATTGTTCCTCTGTTTCCATGGGAAAACCGGCAATGATATCTGTGCCCAGTGCCACACCGGGCAAGATGTTATGGATTCGATTCATGAGTTGCTGATACTCTTGTGTTGTGTATTTTCGATTCATGGCCTTGAGAATCGCGTCATCACCCGCTTGCAAAGGGACGTGCAGGTGGGGGCAGATGACGGATGATGAGGCCATGAGGGACAACAGACGATCAGTGATCGTGTTGGGCTCCAGCGAACTCAAGCGCAGTCTCTTTAAACCTGCGATGTTTTGCAACTCATCCAACAAATCTTCCAGAGTGTGCGTCTTGTTGTTTTCGGTAGAGGAATAGGTGCCCACGTTGATGCCCGTGATCACGATTTCCAAATGTCCTTGGTCAACCAGGCTTTTGGCTTCTGTCAGGATTTTTGCAAACGAAAAACCGTGCGGGGTTCCCCGGACAAAAGGAACGATGCAGTAGGAACAAAAATAATTGCATCCTTCCTGCACTTTGAGCAGGGCGCGGGTATGGGGGATCGCGGATATTGCTTCGTCCTCGCGAGGCTTGGACTCGCAATGACGAGCATGTCGTGACGATGCGAGGTGGGCAATTTTCTGTACAATTCCATTTTTCTCCTTCTGATCAAGCACCAAATCCACCTCGGGCAGCTTGGAGATTTCTGCCTTGGCGCTCTTAGCATAACAACCCGTCACAACGATAATGGCCTTAGGGGAAACTTGCCTGGCCTTGCGGATGAGGTTACGGCAATCGCGATCGGCGGCGTGTGTGACCGTGCAGGTGTTGATGATGGTCACATCGGATGCTTCCCCGAATTTATTGATGTGATAGCCGTGCGCGGCAAACTCGCGTTGCCAGTCATCTGTTTCGGACTGATTGAATTTACACCCAATGGTTTTGAAACTGACTGTGGTCATATGTCTACGAGGGGCGTAAGGCATAAGGCTTAAGGCGCACGGCTTACAGCCGACTGCCAACTGCCAACGGCCAGAATCTGACTGTTAGCCGTTAGCCGTTAGCTGTCAGCCAATTTCGTCCCTCGTCCCTCGTCCCTCGTTCTTCCGTTCTATCCCCCTCCCACAAGCAGGCCCTCAACCCGTATGGTGGGGATCGCGCTGGTCACGGGAACCATCTGGCCATTCTTGCCACAATTACCGGGAACAAAACTGGGGTCGCCTGACATCATGGTGATGTGTTTCATCATCTCGGGACCGTTGCCCGTCAGCGTGACATTTTTGAGAGGGGTTCCGATTTTGCCGTGCTTGATCTCAAAGGCCTCCTGCACGCGAAACATGAAATCACCGCTGACCGGGTTGACCTGCCCCCCACCCATTTTGGTGACAAACAACCCGTCTGCCACAGAGGCGATGATGTTGTCGGTTTTGTCGGTGCCCGAGGAGAGAAATAAATTGGTCATCCGCGTGAGAGGGGGGTGTTCAAAGGATTCGCGCCTGCCGTTGCCAGTGGGTGGTATCCCCAGTCGCGAGGCAGACAAGCGGTCACAGAGGTAGGTTTTCAACACGCCGTTTTCGATCAAGACGTTGCTTTGCGATGGCGTGCCTTCGTCGTCAAAACTAAAAGACCCCCTGAGGTTTGGGATGGTGGCATCATCCACAATGGTGACTTTGGGGTGGGCGATGAGTTGACCAATTTTGCCGCGAAACAGCGACATCCCCTCAATCACCAGATCACCTTCGAGCCCGTGACCAACGGCTTCGTGGATGATTGTGCCACCCGCGGATCCAGACAACACAACCGGCAGAACACCCCCTTTGGGTGATTTGGCTCCGAAGTGCCGCAGGGCCCTCTCGACTGTGTCGTGCACAATCGGTTTTAGATCGGAGTCACAGACGATATCTTGACCGCCCAGACGCGAAATGATTTCGGAGGAGGTAAAACAATCATGGTTATCTTTTGCGGTAATGCTGATCGATAAGGTCAATATTTTTAAAATTTCGCGAATATCTTTGCCGTCAGTGTTGCAGATGCGTACCAGTCTTTCCCTGTCATGATAGGAGAGAACCACCTGCTGGATCCTCTGGTCGTGTGCCAGTGTGTTGTCACTCAGTTCGTGGCAGAGTGCGATGATGTCCTGATGGTCAGTCTTATCACGTGGCGTTGCAACAGAATACGGGAGATGCGATTTTTCCTGTTTAATACGGATGTGTCTGGTGCCACGCCTGACGTGATCTGATAGATTTAGTTCAGAGACCAGTTGGTGCCAATCGGCTTTCTTGGTGCTGTTGGTGTAGGCGTGCCGGGTTTTCAGTCCGTCAATGACTCTCAGGCTAATGCCTTGTGTGACCCCAGTCTGGCAGGTCTTGAGTTGTTTGTCCTGCACACGGATTGTGGTTTCGGTGACCTGTTCGTCATACACGTCGGCAAAGTCACATTTTTGCCCGGCGAGTTGGTCGAGCAGGGCATGGGCAGCTTGGCGGGTGAGCATCGCTCCTTATTTCGCAGAATGTCGATATTATCAAGTTTCAAAGGGGGTAATGGTAGGGGATTGTTTTTTTAATAGGGACGGGTTATGGCGTGGGGGAAGATTGCGAAAGGAACCTTATGCAAGAATACATTGGGATCATTGGTGGGAGCGGCTTGTACGCTATCAACGAATTTACACTCGAGGAAAGTCTCGATGTGATCACCCCGTATGGCCAACCCTCCGCACTGTTGAAGAAGGGCAAATTGGCAGGTGTCAATGTGGTTTTTCTGGCCAGACACGGAGAAGGGCACGTGTTGAACCCCAGCGAAATCAATTACCGCGCCAACATCTGGGCCATGAAGCAGGTCGGCGTGAAAGCGATATTTGCGGTATCGGCTGTGGGTTCCCTCAGGGAGGAAATCAAACCCGGTGACATGGTGCTCATTGATCAATTCATTGATCGTACTCGGGGGCGGATTTCCACTTTTTTTGAAAAAGGAATTGTGGCTCATGTAAGTCTCGCCCACCCTGTAAGTGAGTATTTGCGTGGTTTATTGGCCAAGGGTTGTGATCGTTGTGGTGTGACCTGTCACAATGGGGGCACTTATGTCTGCATGGAGGGACCGCAATTTTCGACTGTGGCTGAGAGTCAATTTTATCGCAGTCTCAAGGCCTCGGTGATCGGTATGACCAATCTGCAGGAGGCCAAACTAGCCAGAGAGGCAGAGCTGGCCTTTGCCACATTGGCTTTGTGTACGGATTATGATTGTTGGCACCCAGATCATGATCATGTGACCAACGAACAGGTGGTGGCTACGGCAAACAAGAATGCGGCCATCGCCCAAAGAATCCTGGTTGAGGCGGTGACGCTTTTTGACTGCAAACGCACACTTGAAGAAGATGGTATTCTGAAAAACGCCATCATGACCAGTCGCGATAAAATCACACCCGATGTGATCGAGCGACTCAGGCCGATTGTGGGGAAATATTATCAAACTTTCAGCTAGTTTGGCACCCGTGCCAATTTATCCACCAGATTCGCGCTTAAAATCGATTGCATCGCAAAATGGATGCTGGGGTTTCTTCTTAACATGTCCTTGAGTTGTGTCTTGTTCCAAACGAGCAGGCGCATGGGTTCCGCGGCGGCGACAGTGGCCGCGGCCAATTTGTCGGTGTTGAAGCTCATCTCGCCAATAAAGTCACCGTCTTTGAGTTGTGCCACGATGTGCCCTTTGACCACCACATCGGCCTTGCCGCAATAGATCACCATGAGGTAGGAAATGGGTTTGCCTTCCTTGGCCAGAATCTCGTTGGCATCGACGTCGTGCCAGGTAGCCGCCCGAAGGATCTTCATGAACTCCACCGGAGAAAAATTGCGGAATTGTGTTTCGTACAACTCCTGTTCATCCTCAGTAAAAGAGACGTGCATTTTGTCCTGAATGAGAATGGCGCCTCGATAGAGGTTGATGAGGATAAAGATCATGTTCCATTGAATTACCAGCCAGATGGGATCCTGTAGGGCAGTAAAGTTATAGACAATGGAGCAAACCGAGGCCCCGATCGACATCACGCGCAACCAAAAAATGTCTTTGACCATGAACGAAACAGCCATCAGCAAAAATGCCGCATGTCCAAAGATATCAAACATAGAATACCCCCCCATCACTCATAACTCATCACTCATTACTCATTACTAGCTCCTGATACTTGTTCCACCTCTTCTTGGTGCTTTTCTTGATTGACTTCATGAACTGGTAGAGGTGTTTGACTTCTACCCCAACAAAGGGAAACACTGTATGTGGGGAGCGCACCAGATTGACCCCCATCCCGCCAATAAAGAAATCAACAAATGTGAAACCCGCGCCCACAAAGCCGTCGAAACGGGCATCCACAATGTTGTCGCCACCAATGTTGGTGAGTTCATGACGTCTGAGCAATCCCGTAAAAATATTGAATCGCCAGGCCCCCAGGAATTTTTGCGCGAAATTGTAATCCTTTTCGGGGTTCATGTACCAACCCACGGAGGTGGAGACAGCGATGGAGATGGAGGCGTATTTGACCGTGTCGTTGGGATTGGGCGCGAAATAATCGATGGGGTTGATGAGGGCCACGTCGGCGTCAAAAATGGGTCCGGTACGGTGAAACCGAAAGATACATTGGTGTTTATCTTTGGCATCTTTGTGATTGATGATGTCGATTACGATGAGATCGCCCTCCTCCAGCTGATAATGTAGCAGGACGCCGTAAAGATAAACGGTGTCTGTTTGACCAGCGGCCAGGGATTGTTCCAGATTGAAAACATTGCGGTTGCGTTGCTTGTTAACCAAACGATCGAAAAGGCCTTCTTTGAACAGGGCGCCCTCTTGAAACAGGGAAAAAGACATCATTTGGTCATCGTGCAGGTAGCTCAATTTGATGTCGTGTGTTGCTGAAAGTCCGGGTGCGAACTTGATGGCGCCGTATTGACCGATGACGCAAGGGGACTTGTGACAATGGGTTGCGTTCATGAAAACGAGGGGCACATTTTTTTTGTGACCTTGAGCAAAGGTGATGGTGTTTTCAGGCAGGTTGGCGTTGACGATCAAAGGACAAAAGAGGATGCTGACAAGCCCCACAAAGAATATCCCTGATATTTTCATGAAGCCATGGATAGTGCAATTTGGGCATTAAAGCAACTCCTGAACCCTGTATTCACCAGCTCATAATCCTCTATTATTCCTTGATATTTATCTTGTACAACACAGCCCTTGCCTATTCTTTGGCAATTCAATATGAGCGGGTGATCTATGGTAATTGAGCGCCTCAAATACATTGCCGTTGATGGTCCCATTGGTGTGGGGAAGACGAGTCTGGCCAACATGTTGGCCCAAGATCTGGGTGCCCGTGCCGTTTACGAGAACCCCGATGAGAATCCGTTTATTGGCAATTTTTACGAGGACGCCAACCGTTACGCCTTTCAGACCCAGCTTTTCTTTTTGTTGTCCCGTTTTCGCCAGCAGACGGAGCTGATCCAACAGGAATTATTCGAACAAAAAGTTGTGTGTGATTATGTTTTTGCCAAGGACCTGGTGTTTGCCCGCCTCAATCTGTCGGACGAAGAATTCTCCCTGTATGCCCAGGTCTATAATTTGCTGGATCAACGCCTGCCCAAACCCGACGTGGTGATTTTTTTGCAAGCCAGTCCCGATATCCTCATGAAGCGTATACGTAAACGGTGCAAAGATTACGAAAAACAAATCGAACCCGATTACATTGTGAGAGTGGCACAGGCCTACAGCCAGTTTTATTTTCAATACACGGATTCTCCCCTTCTGGTGGTGAATACGTCGGGGCTTGATTTTGTGAAACACGAAATAGATTACGAAATGCTCAAGAAAGAACTCGTGGCCCTGATTTCCTCGGGCAAAGACAAACACTATGTGACCATCTCGCCGAGGTAAAAGTCGTGCGTTCGTGCGTACGTGTTGACGAAAGGGGCGAAAGGCGAAAGGCGTAAGGCGTAGGGCTCAAGGCTAAGGGAAAAACGGTGAAGATTGAATGTGCTGTTTTATACCTTACGCCTTAAGCCTTGGGCCTTTTGCCCTTTGTGAACACGTGAACAAGAGAGTAGCCATGTCATCACAAAAGAAAAATTCCGGTTCCAAAATGACCATTAGTGATTTGCAGTCTCTTTACAGCCGAGAAGAAAAAATCACGGTCCTCACTGCCTATGATTACACGATGGCACGAATGGCCGATGATGCGGGTGTGGATATCGTTCTGGTGGGAGATTCTTTGGGCATGGTGATTCAAGGCGAAGACACAACCCTGCCGGTCGATATTGAACACATGGTGTATCACACGCGCTGTGTGGCCAAAGGAATCAAGCGGGCGCACCTCATGGCCGATATGCCCTTCATGTCGTATCAGCCCAGTCTGGACGTTGCCGTGAGCAACGCAGGCAGTCTCATCAAGGCAGGGGCCGCATCGGTCAAGCTGGAGGGTGGAGAAGAGATGGCCGATCTGGTATGGTATCTGGATTCGATTGGCATCCCTGTGTGTGCCCACATTGGTCTCAAACCACAGTCCATTCACAAATTGGGTGGGTATAAGGTACAGGGCAGGTCAAAACTCCAGGCAGAACAGATTGTCGCCGATGCCAAAATTCTGGAAGAAGCGGGGGCGTTTTCGCTTTTATTGGAAGGTATCCCGCTGGAGGTGGCGCGTGAGATCACACAGACGGTTGCCATCCCTACTATTGGGATCGGCAGTGGCCCGTATTGTAGCGGACAGGTGCTGGTGTGTTACGACGTGTTGGGTGCCGATCCCGACTTTGAGCCTCGTTTTGTCAAAAAATACCTGAATCTGCACGAACAGGTGACCCAGGCCTTTTCGGCCTTTGCGGCCGAGGTCAAAGCTGGTCAGTTCCCATCGGACAAACATTGTTTTCATCAGAATGTGGTGGCGGTGAAAGCGATCAAGTGAATGGGGAACGGATAATGGGTAATGGGTTAATGATTTTCTTGGCTATGAATTAGATTTTTCAGGTCTTCAATTTCCTTTTCCAATTCAATATTTTTTCTCAGGAGGTCGTTGTATTTGTTTTGCAGCTGTGCCTTTTCTTCGGCAAGTCTGGAGACATCGTTGCCGACTGCCGGAGAAGGCTCAAAATAAGCTGCTCCGGAATCTGGCAGTGTTCCCGCTACGGGTTGTGGTTCGCTGACAGGGACTGATTGTATTTCGACTGCTGTGTTGGGGGGAACGACGGTCTCCAAGGCAGGGAGTGCAGAGGGAGAGACAGGCTGGTTGTTTTCGGGGGCTGTCTCAGCGGGGATTTCATTGGCACTGTTGGGTGTTTCTGTCTCTCGGATTTGATGTGGCTCTGCTACTGGGTCAACAGCCGGTTCCTCTTTGGGAAGAGATTTCTTTGGCCTGGTTTTGTGTCTATCTTGATCGTGTTGACTGAGGTATCCCTGTTGGGCAAATCGTTTTGTGATAAACGATGAATCAAAACCCGGCATGAAGTGGCCGTACAACACGAGGCCGATGGTGAGGGTGTATGCGAAAACAAGCAACCAGGATGCCAGGTTGATGAGCCCATGAAATCTCTTGAGGGGACTCAGCAGATACGGGGCCAGATACAACACGACCGGAATGATCCACGGCCAGACAGGAAAACCGGTCAGAAACTGAATCCCAAAGGCGAGGGCCGTGCAGAGAAGAAGGTGGCCGAATAATTTGTAGATCTTATCATTCATGTGCATGGAAATTTTAAGGGGGTCCAACAGGATGAACAAAGAGATGACCAGCGTAAACAGGCTGATGAAGAGGTTTAAGGAAACTTTGTTGTACAAAATGCCGAACACACCCAGGTGAAAGGTCATGGCCCCAATGGTTTCGATGACCTTGCGCGTGGTGTTCGAAAATTTGAATCCAAAAATGATGATGAGAAAACCCGCCAGGATGAAAATGGAAAATAGAATGATGTTCTGGTCCAACACAAGAACTCCTTGTCGTACCCATTTTACATGTTAACGGTCTAAATGGCAAACAAAACAAGAGCCCCACGATCCCATTGACGCTGGCGGGGGTGGGTGATACTGATCCCTGCCATTGCGAAATGCTGATGACTTTCGATAAAATCAAAAATAAGATCTCATTATTTTTCTTCCTCATAGGTCTGGTGTTGTTGTCCCTGCTCATCCACAAGGTGGGGTGGCAACCCGTGATGGGCCAGTTCAAAAAACTGGATGGCAGGATCATTTACGTTTTCCTCTTTCCGGCAACCTGGTATTTTGTGCAAAGCCTGGCTTGGTGGCGCATCTTGGCCGATGATGGTGTGCGGGTGTCATTGTTGCATGTCTTTCTGGCCAAGATCACGGGCGAGGCGATCAACACCATCACCCCCATCAGTTTCATGGGAGGCGACCCTTACCGGGTGTACCTGTTGCAAAAAAAGATTTCACGAACCTCCAGCGCGTCCTCTGTCGTGATTGACAGGACCATGCAGTTTTTGGGGGTGTTTCTACTGCTCTTCATCACGTTCTGCATCGGGTGGTTCAGGTTGCCCCTGCCCACACATTGGCGTGTGGTTTTCCCTCTTGCCATAGCTCTCTTTTTTATTGCCTTTGCGGTTTTGGTGGCGTTTCAAAAAAAAGGCATGTTCAGTACCTTGAGTCGTCTGGTAGCGAGGGCGGGTTTACAGAAAGAGCGGATCGGAAAATATGCTGACCGCATTTTGGCACTCGATAAACAAATCGCTGTTTTTTACGGCAAGAACAAACTCCATTTTTTTGAGATCATGATGTTGCAACTGGTGGGAAGACTGCTTGGTGCTGTCGAAATATATATCATTGCCTGGATTCTGGGTATGCCGTTGGAAATCAGTCATTGCCTCTACCTCACTTCTTTGACGGTTCTCATCAATGTCGTATTTGTCTTCATTCCCGGCAGTATGGGGGTGATGGAGAGTGGGTACGGAGCTCTTTTTCATCTCCTGAAAATCAATTTTGAATACGGCGTGGCCCTCCAGCTCGTGCGTCGCATCCGCACTTTTTTCTGGATCGGCATTGGGCTGATGATCATTCTGTTTTATAAACCGAAGAAAGGGATAAGCTCAAAGCTGAAAGGTCAAAGATGAAAGGGTAATGGATTTCCGCTAACAGCTCACAGCCAACAGCTGACGGCCAAAGCTAATATAATGGCCGTGGGCAGTCGACCGTAAGCCGTCGGCAGAATATTTTGCTTTGAGCTTTGAGCTTGTACCTCTCAGCTTTACTCGTAAACCCCACTTGTCTATTACAGCCTCGTGCAGTATAGTAAGCTTATGAGGTTTCTGTTCACAAATGCCTTTGTTAAGCTGTTGATTATTCTGCGGTTGCCGTTAACCAAGCTGTTACTCTCGAGTTCCGATCGCTTGAGCCGATACGAAAACATAGTCAAAAGCCAGACGATTTCTGGCATGGTTCCCGAATTCAACAAGCTGCAACAATTCCTGTTTTGGCCCTTTTATCGTCGTGTGCAATTTTTGCCTGCGGACGTGCAAACCCTCAAAGCCATGACAGATCCCGTGGTATATGTGATCAAAAACCGGGGACAGCTCGAATACCAATATTTCAATTATCTCTTTCTCAAAGAAAAAATCGCCCTGGTTCATTTTGCCAAGGGGTTGTGTACGCTCCCCTGGTTGCCTTTGAAGGCCATGGGGAAGCACCTGATAGTTCATCTCTATCACTTCTATCGCGATTACGATGAGGGTGTGCTTTTGCAGGACAAACGTAAAATGATGGCACTGCTCACAGCCAACAAAAGCGTGATGTTGAGCTTGAGAATTTCTCGGGATTATCTGTTTGGGTTGGTGAAGACAGATCCCGCGAACGATTTGATCCCGCTTGTCGAAATCCAAAAAACCATCGCACAATCGATCAGCGTTGTGACTGTTCAGTTCCTCTACGACAAACACCCCGACAAATCAGAGTTGTCATATTTTGACTTGTTATTTGGAGAAAAATCACAGCCTGGTGTCATCAGAAAATTCATCCTTTTTCTGCTGAATTACCGACGGCACCCCAGGGTGAAGTTTGGTGTTCCGGTAGAGTTATCGGATTATATCCGACAGAGTGGGCATGATGATTCCGGGACGTTGGCGCGCGATTTGCTCGCCAGCATTGAAGAAGATTGGCGCGTCGAAAAGGCTCGTGTGACGGGGGCCAGTCTCAAACCAAAAGAGGCCTTGATCAAGGACATTCTTAATGATCCAGAACTGGGCGCGCGGGTGGGGGTGTTTGCCAAGGACCACAAACTGAAACCAGAAGATTGCCTGCGGGACGTACAGAGGTATCTGGACGAAGTCGGTGCCGACGTGAATTACAGCTATCTTCAATTTGCGCACATTACACTCAGGCACTTGTGGACCAAGATTTTTGATGGGGTGTCGGTGAAACCTGATCAGCTCAACCGGATCCGTGAAGTGGCGGGGAAATACCCGGTGGTGCTCGTCCCCATGCACCGTTCCCACATTGATTATCTGTTGATCTCCGATCTTTTCTACGAACACAACATTACCTTTCCGTATGTTTGCGGGGGCATTAACCTCAATTTCTGGCCGGTGGGAAGGCTCATCCGCAAGTGCGGTGGTTTTTTCATACGTCGCAATTTTAAGGGAAACTATTTGTACAAAGAGGCCGTGAGTGCGTACGTGCGCGCGCTCATCAGCCAAGGACATTGTCTGGAATTTTTTATTGAGGGGACTCGTTCCCGGACGGGCAGACAATTGTCTCCCAAGATGGGGATTCTGAGCATGGTGCTCAGGGCCTATCTTGAAGGGGCTTGCGAGGACCTCTATTTTGTGCCCATCGCCGTGAACTATGACCACATTCTCGAGGAGCGTTCCTATCAGAGTGAGGGAACGGGGGACGAAAAAAAGCAGGAAAACGCTCAGGAGTTGCTCAAGGTTCGCAAGGTGTTCAAGAAAAAATATGGCAAGGTTTACATCGAATTTGCCGAGCCTATCTCCCTCAAGGATTATTGCCGTCAGCACGGCCTGGAACAGCGACCCATCGATGAACTCAAGAACGAAGTGGCGGCACTGGCCTTTACCCTCACCGATAAGATGACGCATGTGGCCCTCGTGACGCCCATGACGCTTGTGTCCACGGCTGTCTTGTCCCTCAATAAAAAAGCGTTTACGTATGGGCAACTCGTCACCCGCATTGAAACCCTCAAACATTACCTGAATGCCCAGCGGGTGCCTTATTCCGATCTGATCAATTTCAGTGAGAGTTATGCGTATCATGAAGTGGTCAAGAAACTTTGTCACCGAGGGTTGCTCAAGGAGGCCGTGTCGTTTGAGGATAACTACCTGGTCATCGACGAAAAACACCGCTCTGATTTCGATTACTACAAAAACAACATCCTTCATTATTTTCTCTTTCTTTCGTGCTTTTGCAAGATTGTTGGTCGCACAGAGGAGGATCGTCCCTGGTCGTCGCAGGGTATTCTGCGGCAGTTTGAAACCCTCAAGCGCTTACTGCAACGCGATTTTATTTTTCGGGATGGCCCCGTGGTGTTCTCTGATCTTGAGGGTGTGTTGGCCTACGGTGTTGCCCGCGAATTCATTTCGTATGACCCTGTGAAGGACGAGATTCGGAACATCGTGCACCAGAAGAACCAAGAGGAATTTATTGTTTTTGAAACATTGCTCGATGGAATTTTCGAGGCTCAGCGACTCGTGTTGCGTTTTCTCAAATGTGTCAGAGTGGACCAGGTCGAAACAAAATTCCTCATCAAGGAAATCATGCAGAAGGCCAAACCCATGTATTTGAGTGATGACCTGACTCATGCTGAGGCCCTGTCGCGTTTTGGTTTGGAGAATTCGTTCAAGGTGTTATCCGATGTCGGGATTTTGATCCAGAAACAGACAGATTCAGGACACAGGCTATACACAGCGACCAACGATGAGGCTCTTTATGAACAGTGGACAACCGTGTTGCAGGGCCTAGGGCATCACCGCGAGCTTGGCTAATCTGATGATCGCATCCGGCTGTATCCCAAAATAAATGACCGAAAAGGCACACAGAGTGATGGCAATACAGGTGGTGAGTGGGATTTCGTTGACGGGTGACAGCTTTGGTGTGTCCTTTGAGAGATACATGTACACCGTGGGCTTAAGATAATAATACACCGAAAGCATGGTCGCGAGCACGGCGATGATGGCCAGGGCGAGGTGGCCATTGCGGACGGCCAATGCGATGACGTTGTATTTGCCGATGAATCCCACTGTTCCCGGCAGACCGATGAGTGAGAGCATGAAGAGGGTAAACGTGCCCGCCAGGATAGGGTGTTGTTGTCCCAAACCCCTCAAGTGGGTCAGCTGATCTGCCTCGGCCCGTTTTGAGACAAAGAGAGATACGATGGCGAAGGCGCCGAGTGTCATGATCAAATAACCTGCCAGATAAAACAACACCACGAAACTGTCTTGACGTGACCAACCTGATTCGGTGACCCCGGCTACCAACCCCAATAAAATAAATCCGGCATGGGCAATGGAAGAGTAGGCCAGCATGCGTTTGAGACTGTCCTGCACCAAGGCCAGAAGGTTTCCCAATACGAGGGAGGCCATGGCCAGACCCGTGAGCAGTTGCGTGACCTGTGGCTGGCAGAAGAGGTCCAGATGATCAAACACATTCAGGGCAAAGGCAAAGGCGGCGATTTTCACGCCAGTCGCCATAAAACCTGTTACAGGTGCCGGCGCACCTTCGTAGACATCGGGTACCCAAAAATGCAGTGGCACGATCCCTATTTTGAACAGGAGTCCAAACAACAACATGGTTTGGGCAATTTTTTTCAAATACGCGAGTTCTGGTGCGGTGGGTTTGATCGCGATCAGGTTAAGCTCAATGGTCCCGAAGGCCCCATAAAGGAGGGCGATGCCGAACAAGAGAACAGCAGAGGCCACACTTCCCAGTATGAAGTATTTGATGGCGGCCTCACGGCTTTTGTAAAAATGTTTATGAGAGCCGACCTGCATGCAGAGCGACAGGGACATGATCTCCAGCCCAATGAAATTGATCAGCAAGTGATTCGATGCGAATAAAAAAATCATCCCGACGATGGCAAACAACAACTGGGCACAAAATTCCGAGGCCAATGTTTGGTGCAGACTTAAGTAACCCAGGGCATTAAAGAGAGTGAGGAGGCCGGTCATGACGATCAGAGCGATGAAAAAAAGAGTTTTGAAATTCATCACCAACCAGTGTTGTTGTGGCCAGGTCGCCAAGTTTAGCCACTGCAGAAAACAGATGTACAGGCTCAAAAGCAGGCTGAGGATCGCCACGGAGTACACCAGCAGGGTCATCTTGCGGGGCCACAGGGCATCGAGCAGCAGACAAATGAGGGCACCAGCAAGCAATACCCAGAGGGTGAGACCGGCAGACAAAGCGTCGAGCAAATGATCCGCGAGGCTAATCATGATACACGGTCGTCCTTTCGTCATCGAGTTTATACAGGATGGTTTCTGTGCTGCGTTCAATGGTTTGCAAAAAGTCTTTTGGAAAAACACCCATCCAGAAGATCAAAACTGTCAACACGATCATCACGAAAATTTCTCGACTGTTCAGGTCTTGCAGGTCTTGAGCTTCCCTTTTGGGCGATCCCAAAAAGACCCTTTCAATCAGCCACAGCATATAGACGGCGCTGATCACCAGGCTAATCGTGGCCAATGTTGCCAATACGGGTTTGACCTGAAAGCTTCCCAAGAGTGACAAAAACTCTCCCACGAAACCGCCCGTCAGGGGCACCGCCATGGCAGAGAATGAACTCAAAATGAAAAAGAAGGCGAGTAGTGGCATGGATTTGGCCAGTCCCGAGTGATCGGGGATGGCCAGTGTGTGAGATCTTTCGTAGAGCATGCCGGCCAGCAAGAACAAGGATCCCGTCGACACAGCGTGGTTGAACATCTGATACAATCCGCCTGTCATCCCTGTTGTGGTGAGCGAGAACAAACCCAACATCACGATCCCCATGTGAGATACGGATGAGTACGCAATGACCTTCTTGATGTCTGTTTGTGCGAGGCAAACCAGGGCGCCATAGAGTGCGCTGATCATAGCGATGAGCATGAGGGTGTCCTGAAAGTACTGGATGGCGTCAGGACAGAGTGGGATCCCAAATCTGAAAAAACCATAGGTTCCCATTTTAAGCAGAATGCCCGCGAGGATCACAGAACCCATCGTGGGGGCCTGCACGTGGGCGTCAGGAAGCCAAGTGTGCAGAGGAAACAAGGGAATCTTGACAGCGAAAGCGATGGCCAGGAAGGCAAAGACGAAACACTGTGCGGAAAAGGCCAAACGGTAATTATACAATTCGAGCAGGTTGAAGGTGTTGCCAGCATGAAAATAAAGATACAGTATGGCAATCAACAGCAGCACAGAGCCAGCCATCGTGTAGATGACGAATTTCAATGTGGCGTACACGCGCTGAGGTCCTCCCCAAATCCCAATGATGAAATACATGGGGATGAGAGTGAGTTCCCAAAAAACATAGAACAGAAACAGATCCAGAGAGGCAAAGGTTCCCACCAAACCTGTTTCGAGCAGCAACAGACAGACGAAATAGGTTTTGAAACTGTGTTGAATGCTGTTCCAGGTCCCGATCAGGGCCAGTGGTAGGGTGAAGGTGGTGAGCAATATCAGCATGAGACTGACACCGTCAACGCCCAGCAGGTAATGGGCGTTGAACGAATCAATCCAGGGAAGGTTGATCAAAAATTGGTCGATCACCCCGGTGTTTTTAAACTGCAGACTGACCAGCACCCCTGCCAGGGCCTCAGTCAGAGAAATGAACAACGCTGTTAGCTTGAGGGTGTTTTTTTGATCTGAGGGAATAAACCCCATCACGACGGCTCCCACGAAAGGCAAAAAAATGAGCATTGTCAGGTGTGGGTTATTAATCAGGAGCGAAAGTGTTTGTGAAAATTCATGAATCATATTTTCTACACCAAAACCAACAGTACAAAAAACAATCCCAAAGCGACCAGCAGGTACAAGGCATAATGGGCAATCACTCCCGAATGCATCAACGCCAGCAACCGGGCAAACAACCGACTGGTGTTGGTTACCCCGTTGACAGCGAGGCCATCAATAATCTTCTGATCGACAAGTCTAAAAATAAACCCATTCGTGAAACGATGCAGTGGCCTGATCAGGGCCCCTTCGATCAGCTCGTCTACCCAAAAGCGTTCGTGAATGAACCGGTAGAGGATTCCCAGCGTTTTCTTGAGCGGGGCCATGACGGCCTCATTTCTTGAATACAAGCGATACACCAACACCATCAGAGAGAGGCTCAGCAAGGTGGCAAAGATGATAATAACCACTTCCTGAAAAAACGCGTCTGCCATGTGGTGAGGGGTCGTGGTTTCCCAATCGGTGAGCCAAGCTCCCAGCAGATGATTTCCCCATGCACGCGGCAGACCGACAAAACCTGCCAGGGTCGAAAAGATGGTCAAGACGATCAGGGAACCCGTCATGACGGGGCTCGTCGCAGTCATGGTGGTTCCGGGTGGGGAATGAGGTTGTCCCAGAAAGGCCCTGGCGAACAGGCGCATGCTGTACAGGGCTGTGAGACCCGCTGTGATGAGTGCCAGGTAATAATGAAAACGGTAGGGTGACAGGGCGTAGGAGAAATAAAGGATTTCGTCTTTGCTGAAAAAACCGGCAAAAGGAGGAATGCCAGCGAGGGACAGGAGGCACAGGAAAAAGGCGATTCCCACCACGGGGAATTTTTTGAGCAAACCTCCCATGTGACGAATATCCTGTTCGTGATGCAGGGCCTGAATGATGATGCCGGCTCCCAGAAAAAGACCGGCCTTGAAAAAGGCGTGGGTGAAAACGTGGAACAAGGCACTCGAAAAAGCGCCCACACCGAGGGCCAGAAACATCAATCCCAGTTGACTGATCGTGGAGTAGGCGAGAATTTTTTTAATGTCGTATTGGGTCAGAGCCAGGAGTGCCGCCAGGAACGCTGTGACCACACCGATGGTGGCCATGATCGTCATGACGAGTGGTGAGAGGATAAAAAGAAAATGCAGACGCGCAATCAGATACACGCCGGCGGTCACCATGGTGGCGGCGTGGATGAGGGCAGAGACGGGAGTGGGGCCGGCCATGGCATCGGGCAACCAGATAGTGAGGGGGATTTGTGCAGATTTTCCCGTGGCTCCCAGCAGCAGACACAAGCAGATCAGTCCGAGGGAGGGGGTCAGTGTGGTCACGTTGCTGGCGAGGAAACGAATATTGAGAAAGGAGGTTTCGTCAGACATCGGGTTGGCCATGAAGGTGGAGGCGATCAGGAACATGGCGAGCACAAAACCCAAGTCGCCAACGCGATTGACGATGAAGGCTTTTTTTCCGGCCCGGGCCTTGTCGCTGTCGGTGAACCAGAACGAGATGAGCAGATAGGAGCACAGCCCCACTCCCTCCCAGCCGGCAAATAACAGCAGGAGGGAATCGGCCATCACCAGCACGGTCATGAAAAACAGGAACAGGTTCAGGTAAGACATGTAGCGGGCGTAGGCGGGATCTGATCTCATGTAGCCGGTAGAATAGAGGTGAATCACAAAACCCACACCCGTGACGACAAACAGCATGAGACTAGATAAATGATCGATGATGAACCCAAAGGTGATGGTGAGGTTTCCCAGGGCAATCCATTCGTAGGCGCTGGTCCAGGACAATGATGGCGTCGCGGGATGGGTGATGAGTGTGCCACCGGCACACAGGACCAAAATAAATGACAGGAGACTGGCCAGACAGGCGATGACAGACGTTGTGCCTTTGCTCACGAACCCCTGTCCGCGGGATTGCTGCAGCGCAATGAGCCCATTTATGAAAAAACCAATCAGAGGGATGAGGGGGATGAGGATGATGTACGTAGAAATTTTCATTTTAAACTTTGCATTGTTTAGACCTACCCTTTCATTGATTTCAGGTCATTGGTGTCGATGCTTTTTCTGTGATGAAAAATCGTGACCACAATCCCCAGGCCGATGGCTGCTTCGACGGCCGCAATGGCCATGATGATCATGGCCATAACGTGTCCATCATGTTCGTTGTAATACCGGGCGAAGGCGACAAAGGCTAAAATGATGGCGTTCATGAGGACCTCAAGACACATGAGCACAACCAACAGGTTCCGGCGCAAAATGATGCCGACAAAACCCAGACAAAACAGCAGGGAAGATAAGATAATGTAGTGGTGGATTGTGATTTCACGCATAGCTTACTTGATTTCCTCCTCTTTTCTCCCCAAAAACAGGGCACCCACCAACCCCGACAATAACAATACCCCAAGGAGTTCAAACGGAATGACGTATTTTGAAAAAAGTGTTTCACCCACTTGTTGCGCCGATCCAAAGTCGGCTGTGACCGTCTTAAAGGATACCTGGGGGATGGTGGCGAAGGCGACGAAAAAAAAGGCAAACAGCATACAACCGCAACTCCCCACCAAGAGGTGCTTGATGCCAAAACGTGTGGTTTTTTGATGTGGTTTCGGTATCTGTAACATCATGATAACGAAGATGAAGAGAACCATGATGGCCCCCGCATAAACGATGATTTGCACAGCGGCCACGAAAGGGGCGTGCAGGAGCAAAAAGAGGGCCGCTAAAGAACAGAGCGAAACGACCAGACTCATCGCACTGGTGATGGTGTTTTTGTGCGCAATCATCAGAATCGTTGCGGCCACAGTGATCGTGGAAAATATGTAAAATAACCAGATGTGCATAATACACTATTGAATATCGAATAACGAACAAGGAATAGCGAATGTCGAAGTGAGGGTTTCTTGTCATCCCAGCGAAAGCTGGGATCCATTCTATTCTTCTGGATTCCTGCGTTCGCAGGAATGACAGTATTTCGAAATTCCTTGTTTGTTATTCAATATTCGATATTCGATATTCAGCCCCCCATCACCCTCGCCGCCGTAATCACCAGATTCACCAGACTCAATGGGAGTAAAAATTTCCAGCCCAGCGTCATCAACTGATCGTAGCGTACCCTGGGAAGTGTCCATCTGATCCAAATGAACAGCCAACAAAAAAAAGAGGTTTTGATGACGAGTGAGAAAATATGAGTGCCTGTGGTGACCCACTGACTGATAAGCGGAGACAGCGGTTTTGTCCCCATAAACAGCGCCAGTACAAGGAGGGTCACGGCGATGATGAGTGCAGGAACACCCAAGATCAAAACCTCATAATCCCGCTTGTCGTTATAAACTACTTTTTTGTAGCGACAACACAATACCAGTCCCAAAAAAACGAAACCGAGGGCGAAGATAATAAGGGTGCCCAGCAAAACAAGGGAGGCGTGGTCTTGCAACATTTGAGTGGACAGAAAGGGAACTTGCCAACCACCTAAAAACAGGGTGGCCATCAGCACTGATGCCATGATGATGTGGAGATATTCAGCCATGAAGAACATGGCGAATTTGAGAGAGGAGTACTCCACATGATACCCGGCAACCAACTCTGATTCGCCTTCTGGCAGATCAAAGGGGATTCTGTTTGTTTCGGCAAAAGAGGCCACGATAACAATCAAAAAAGCCAGGGGGTCCCTGATGAAATTCCATCGCCACAGGAGTGGCGATTGTTGTTGTACAATCTCCTGCAAGTCCAAGGAACCGGTGGTCATCACAAGAGAAATGATGGCCAGTCCCAAACTGAGTTCGTAACTGATCATCTGGGCACTTGCCCTGAGACCTCCTAACAGGGCGAATTTATTATGAGAAGCCAAGCCGGCCAACATGATCCCGTAGACACCCAGGCTGGAGATGGCCAATATATATAAGATGCCGATGTTAAGCGAAGCCGCCTGCAGATGAATAATCTGTGTGCCGAACGTGATGGGTGAGCCAAAGGGAATGACCAGAAAAGTCACGCTGGCGACACAAAAGGTGAGGAATGGTGCCAAATAATAATAGAACCTGTTGGCCCCGGAGGGGATGAAGTCTTCTTTAAAGGCCAATTTTATTACATCAGCCAGAGGGTGTAGTAGCCCACCGAGTCGTATTCCCAAAATGGCGGCGCGGTTGGGTCCGGGTCTGTCTTGAATATAGGCAGAGCCTTTGCGTTCCAACCAAACCAACAGGGGAATCAATGCCAGCATGACCGTGAAAGGGAGTAAAATTCTAAGAATGATAACAGATGTTTCGGGCATCGTGTTCGGTTTCTAACCAATCGTGTGGATCAAGACAACGGAATTTAATGAAACCCCCATTTTTTGAGTTCCTCGGTGAGGTATTTATCGAACAGGACGTTCCATTCATTTGATCCGGGAGCGACATTTTTGCTCAGTGAGCTGACTTTTTGACGGGCAGTTGCCACAGCCTTTTCCCTGATCGCAAAGAATTCCCCCATGACGTGTTGGATGTCCATCAGTGACTGCTCATCATCGTGGTAATCGACCATATTATCCAGATAAAGTTTGTCGTGGATCTTGAGGGACAGTTTTTTTATGTGATCTTCCGAGTAATTGGTTTCTGAGAGTGGCAGCCCCTCTTTTTTGAACAGTTCTTTTTTGATCATGGGGAACATTTTTTGATAATCGATTTCTCCCGTTTGCACCTTGGCCTTGTGCTGTTCCATGACTGTCTGGGCTTTTTTGGTGATGTTCTCGATTTTGAGGGCATCCTGGACAAAAATTGTGGTGATGGTGCTTTTGATGGCGGCTTCGTCCATTTTCATGGTCAAAGATTTTTTTTGCATCAAAAAAGACAAGATTTTAAGAGATAGTCTGGCAAAGTGTTCTTGTTTAAGTTTCATGTGGGAGCCCTTTGGTTAGAGGTGTAGCATACGTAATAAACAAGGGGTTGTCATTTGAAAAAGGCTGAGAAATGTATTTGGTCAGTCCCTTCACTGATGGCAGAGAAATCAATTCACAATGTTTTTTTCGCCAAAAATTATTTTTTTGCGAAAAAAAACAAAAAAAAACAAAAAAAAATCACTTCAGAATTTTTTTTGCCAAAAAAAATGAAACGCGTCGATTGTGAGAACAAATATCAAAAAAAGAGACAGCAAACAATTATGTGTCAAGAGTTTGCTGGGGGCGATGAATTTTCTCGTGCTGAACAAAAAAGGTTGCTTTTGCAGTCAAAACAACTTTTTCCATCGACAAGTTGTTGAAAAGGCATAAAAAATATTTGACACAATCAAAAAAAAACAAATATAATTGCTATGTAAAGTTAAATTAGGTTAACTTTATCAACCCACACCAATAATAAAGGAGGCACGATGCCTGCTAAGAAAAAAGTAAAAAAAGTTGCCAAGAAAAAAGTCGCCAAGAAAAAAGTTGCGAAGAAAAAAAGATAGTAACTCAATTTTTGGTAAAGAACCAAAAAGCTCCAGGGTAATTCATTTGCTTTGGGGCTTTTTTTTTGCCCGAGGATTTCATCATGAGCGGGATTTTGTACGTGGTGGCCACGCCCATAGGCAATTTAAAGGACATCTCCCAGCGGTTGCGTGAAACCCTCGAGGCGGTTGCTGTGATCCTGGCTGAGGACACACGGGTCACGTTGCGGTTGCTGAATCATCTGGGGATCAAAAAACGCCTGTTTTCCTATACCGACCACGCTTCTGAACAGCAGGAAGACAAAATCATTTCTGAGCTTGAGTCCGGTGTGAGTTTTGCCTTGGTGACCGATGCTGGCACGCCGGGCATTTCGGATCCCGGTCATCTTTTGGTCGAAAGGGTGTTGGCTGCGGGCTTGGGCGTGATTCCTGTTTCTGGCCCCAGCGCGGTGGCGACTTTGGTGAGCGTTTTTGGCAAACCACACACAGCGCATCATTTTTGGGGCTTTTTCCCCACCAAGACCAAGAAACAGAAGGAATTGGTTGCGTCTATTGATCTTCTGTCTGGCATACATGTTTTCTTTGAATCGCCGTTTCGTATCCTAAAAACCCTGGAAAAATATTTTTTAGACAAGGAGCATTATCACCTGGTGATTGGCAGGGAGATGACCAAACTGTATGAGACTTTTTATCGAGGCACACCGCAAGCCGTTTACGAACAACTCAAGGCTGGTGTGGTGAAGGGCGAGTTTTGTGTGGGGGTGATGGCTCAAGGCTCAAGGCCTAAGGCTTAAGGCTTAAGGCTTAAGGCACAAGGTGTATAGCCGACAGTCGACTGCCAACGGTCAGTTTCTGGTTGTTAGCTGTTAGCCGAAGCTGTCAGCGGATTTTAGAACTCACGTAAACACTTGAACACATGAATACGTGAACACGTTTAAGGACGCAAATATGGACTACAAATGGAAAGTCAAAAAAAGTGAACGGGGCATGAGCCTCGAAAATTATATCTACAAACAGATGGGAGACTGGTCGCACAATCAGGTGAAAAAAGCGATCGATCACAAACGGGCCTTCATTAATGGCAAAAATGTCTTTGTGAGCAAATGGAATCTCAAACCAAACGATGTGGTCCTGTTTGTCCCATCCCAGGCCGATCAACCGCAAGCCCAAGTTGGCCGTTACCGTTTTGTAGAGGTGCTCTTCGAAGATACCTACCTGTTGGCTACGAACAAACCGCCCTTTGTGGAGTTTGAGGCCTATGCGCAGGTGGTGCAGGATTATTTAAAGAGAAAAAACACGATCAAAAGTTATCCGTATTTGGGGCAAATGCATCGTTTGGACAAAGAAACCTCGGGCGTGATGATCTACACCAAAAAAAAGATCGCTAATGCTTTGGCGGACCAATTCCGCGCGCATGACATTCAAAAATATTATCTGTCTCTGGTGGATGGACAGGTTTCCGGCGAAGAGGGACAAATCACAAAACCTCTGGAGAAGGGTGAGTTCGAAGAAGGAAAAAAGGTGCGAGTGGCCCGTAACAGCAAAGACGGACTCAAGGCGATCACTCGCTGGCGCGTTTTGGAACGGTATCAAAAGGCCACGCTGTTGAGTGTGGAAATCCTCACCGGGCGTACTCACCAGATTCGTGTGCACCTGAGCGATATGGGGTACCCGATTGTGGGCGATAAATTGTATGGGTCGGGCGAGGGGCTATCTTTTAAGAGACAGGCCCTGCATGCCGAACGACTTCATTTTACGCATCCCATCACCAAGAAGAAGATGAAAATCACTGCCCCGATCCCATCGGACATGGCCAAACTCATCGATCAACTGAGATTAGGCACTTAGAGCCCATTCGAAAACCTTCCGCGAAGCGGTCTTTTTTGGGTGACACGGTGAGCTGTTTTTGCGCGAACAGGCCAGCAGGCCGCTGGGCGAGTTTGC
>CAZGMS010000033.1:0-13195 GCA_964526915.1 uncultured Nitrospirales bacterium | reverse complement strand
CTCTATCTCTATCAGGACTACCACTTCGATAACCTCAAACCCCTGTGTTGGGAAAAAGTGTTCGAAATTCTTCCCCTCTATCACAATAAGAGATTGGAGAAGTCTGTTAACAGGATTCACAAAGATTTTTTGAGGGAAAACACATGAAGACTGCCTTCGACATCAGCAAACACAGAAATGTCATGCTCAGAATTCTCAAAGATGTGTACACACATCCCCTGCTGGGCGCGTGTCTGGGATTCAAGGGAGGAACAGCCGCCTATCTGTTCTATCAGTTAAACCGTTTTTCTGTCGATTTGGATTTTGATCTGCTGGATCCCGCAAAAGAAGACGCTGTCTTTTCGGAAATGCAAAACCTCCTGCAACAATACGGTCAACTCAAAGATTCTGCAAAAAAACGTTTTTCACTGTTTTTCATGCTGTCCTATGAAGGCAAAGTTTCGAATACGCAAAACGTCAAGATAGAGGTTAACCGTCGGGCGTCCACATCACAGTACCAACTCAAATCGTATCTGGGCATTTCCATGCTGGTCATGGCCCAAGGCGACATGGCCGCGCACAAGCTCATGGCCATGTCCGAACGCCTGCACAAGGCCAATCGCGACATTTATGATGCCTGGTTTTTCCTGCACCACGGGTGGCCCATCAACAGGGACATCATCACCCAAAGGGCCAAGCAGACCTACCCCGCCTTCATTGCGAAGTGTGTCGCTCTTTTGAAGAAGAAATCAAGCAAGCACCTGCTTGCGGGCATGGGGGAACTCCTGAACGACAAACAAAAAATTTGGGTCAAAACGCACCTGTTGCCTGAGGTGATTTTTCTGTTAAAACTGCAACGCGACGGGAGGTAAATGCACTCACCGGCGCCGCGGTCCACCGGTATGCGTCACGATGTCGATATGCCTGAATGAGCACGACATGCTCGCTGACACTTCTTGCACCTCAGCCTCATCGGCATTGCTGACAAAGATCAGCTGAGCGGGCGAGGAATGAATCATGGCACGCACACTCACGGGTTGGCCCAGCCTAATAGCTTCGCCGAGATGTCGGCAACATTCTCGATTCTTACGCATCGTTCTGTGAACCATTACTGCTTCGCCTGACTTTCAAAAAGAATAATGTGCTCGTCAGCAAACCAAACAACAGCATGCTGACGCGATTCGAATCAGTTCGTGTTGCGCTGTGATTTTTTTGCAGGGCACAGGACCAGCCGCCACCGCCCAGAATAAACTGTTGTCCTGCGAGGATCGGATCTTCATCTTCATCAGTATCCACAACCGGATCAGTACCATCGAAATCGTCCATCCCACCGACGCTCTCCGAGCTTTGGTCGGCAGGCGTGTTTTCGTCCATCGTGTTTTCGTCCTTCGTCCCTTCGTCCATCGTCCCTTCGTCCTCAGCCTCCGGGTCCGCATCCCCTGTATCAACTAAATTGGCGGGAATTTCCTCGGAATCTTCATCGTTGATCACAGGTTGCGGGGAAACGGGTTCCGAATCCTTATCCCCGGCATCATCAGGAATTGATGGTGTTTCCTCGGAATCGTCATCACCCGTGATCGGCGGAATAACAACGGGGCTCTTCGAAATCACAGGGTTTCCAGCAGGCTTGGGCGTTGTGGGCAATGGCGCCGGACTAAAGCTTGCCTGCTGTGGGCTCGTTGCATCATTCGTAGCGACTTGTTCGTCATAAACAATGTACTTTGGCGACGGGCCAATGGCCACAGACACAGAGCCGCCGCTTGCTGTGCGCTGGGTCTCGTGCCCCATCATGTCTACTTCGGTCACTGTCGTCGCGCCGCCCACAGACACGTCCATGGTCTGGGTCCCATGGGGATCCCACACCACCACAACAGAACTGACTCCGTCGGAAAGTCGGTACCCCCAGCGGTCTTGCGCCTGATCTATAAAATCCTCCACAGGATAATACCCTTCGAGCATCTTTGCCGCCACCGCCAATGCGGGCACAGCGGGCTTGGGCGCCCTGGGCCAATCACCGTGCCTCAGTTCTGGGTCAAGATTGAAATTGAGCCCATAGGCGTTACTGAGGTTCAAAACATCAATTTCATAAAACACATAATGCCGTACCACACCTTCACCCTTCAGGATCGTCGCCAGCCTCACATGCCAACTGGCATGATCCCGCAACGCATCACGGTTTGGATAGTTCAGACAATAACCCGTCTCTGTCTGATGAATGGGAAAGTCCTCTCCCTCATTGTATTGTCTGAGCAGGGCCTTGATCTCGCGCAGTCTTTCCAACACATGGCTGTCCTCCGCGGGTGGCGTGTGATACGCGTGCAGGGAATAACCATCTATGTAATCGAGCAAACCTGCTTCAAGAACTTCTTCCAAAAAATTCAAATCAGGCATTCTGAGAGAACCGGTGTGTTGAGGCCCGATGACAATAGCGCCCGGATCATGTTCTTCGATGAATTCCTTGCCCTGCTGGGCCCAATCAACCACGTCGTCTGTCGACCAATACGGCACGTGGGTGGTCAGTGAGCCACCTGCGTTTCCCGCCTCAGTGTTCAAATCAACCTCGTCGAAAAAATCATAGATTCTGGGTTGCACATGCGGTGCTTTGGCCTTGTACACAGCCACAAAGTCCCGCGCATAATTCCAATAATCGTCCATGTTGAGTATAGGCGGTGGCGAAGTTGCGCTCACATCGATGGCCCAATTCGGAATGGAATTTTTATCTGACGGTGATGAGATTGATGGCGACAGATACCTGTAATTTGGCACGGGACCTTGCGCCACCATGGTCTGCGCCCAAGGGGCCAGCCCCTGAGCACGATCCGGCCTGCCCAGACGTTCGGTCCAATTCCAGTATAAGTCCGCGACATTTTGTTGCCAGGCAAAACCGATGTACTCAAGAAAACCCGTATTCCTGCTGGGGGACATGCCAAAAAAACTTCTGTTGCCAACACGCCTGATCCGTTCCCTGTTTTCGGCCCGCGTGCCTGGCATCACGGCAAATGTCCCCACACCCGGCATCATACTGCCCGGACTCTTTATGGCAGAGTACGATTCAAGGCGATTCCCTGCGACGTTAGTAAAATAGGCCCTCACCTCGTAATAGCCGCTCGGCAACGGTGGCTGTGTCACAGTGTACACGGTTTGCCCCGAAGTAAAGTTGACCCTGCCCGTTGCCACAACGGCCTGATTGAAATCGCTGATTTCCCATTCAATCCCCTTGATCGCCGGATTAACAATATGTTCTTTGGTAAACTTCAGGATCACAGGTTCACCCGGTTCGTAGAGATTTAATGCCAGATGATCGGTGGCAAATCTGATCCAATTAGTCTGTTCAATTTTTTTGATCACGCTGATTTTATCGATCAAAAGCGTATCACCATCTCTGGTTTGAATAGCCACGGCGAATTTCTTTATGTCTTGCAGGGCCTCGGCAGACAAGGTCTCACCAGCGGTTGTTTTGAACTGATCGAAGGGCAGGTAGCGATCAAGAAATTGCCCAGGCTGTGTGTACTCAGTTGGTTCTATTGTCTGAATATACTTGGTACTGCCATCTATCAGCATGAGGCTGTGGTACCGCCTGACACCCGATAGCGGGGTTGCCAAGACAATCCTGATCCCAGTTGCCGACTGCCACGATTCAACGGGGGCGATGGCCCTTTCGAATCGGCAAAAGGCAGTTCCATTACTGACCGCCTGTTCGGTAACCTCAAAATCAAGTCGTACGGTCAGATTTGGTGTCAGTTCAATGGTGGTTTCCATGCCAGGTGGCACATAACCAAATTCCAGCTGGCCTGTGGTCCCAACTCCCTCCACGCAGTTCCAGCGGGCCGCGTCTGTCTCGTTAAAATCGCTGATGATCGCGATCTCCTCAATCTGCCCTTCCTGTTCACTCACTGCAGTGTAGGTGATGTCTGGCTCGGTAACGTTTTCCGTTTGTGCTGGCAAGGCCAACAGCAACAACACTGCAAGCAAGCAAATAGACAAAGACCATCTTGGGATAGCTGTCAGTGTTCGCTTCATCACTGACTTCGAAGCAATAACCATGCCGGATTGAGGATTTTTTTTTGCGGTATCGCTGAGTGATTGTTGGACTTATTTTATCTGCCATCAAGTGTCGTTGTTCACAATGAGAAATCATGAATGACCATTTTCATTCTGAGAAGCGTGTTGCAAATTTCTATTCTTAAAAAACAATCTCACCAGACTATTCTAACAAGGCCTCGTTGGAGCCGTAGGTGATATTTTTGGCCAGCTAATTGGGAGTGGAATTCAGGGACGACATCACCACTGCTTTTGCTTCACTTATCTACCGGCCACGCGCAACGAAAACCCACATCGTTTTGACGTCTGTCGGGATCAGCGAAGTATCGTGCCGAAGCGCGGTACAGCCACGTATCCAGCAAACCTGCGGCCCCACCACGAAGTTCGACGTATTTCGCACCCGATCTGGGCAAGGGGTTGCTGGGGTCACTCGTCGACATCCAATTGATGGCCCGATTGCGGGCTTGTTTGCTGGTCAGTTGCTGGTGACGTTTGGATGGTGTTGTTGTTGGCGATGATCTTCATGTGCCCCTCTTTCTGAACAAACACGCGCATGTTCCCCCCGATTATCGGAGAACAACACATGAGAGTTACCACCCGACAAACTCTCCGTGTCCTCAAGGACACGGTAGTTTTGGCGCCCAAACAACAGTCACGTACTTTTATCCGATAATACGAAACAGAGGCCAAAAGTGCCGTTTGGGAGAACACTATGAACAAGACAACACTAAACAACCACTGCTTTGCATTCATTCTGCTTGCACTGATCACCCTTTTGCTCACCGCCTGTGGGCCAGACAGATTTGCCCCATTTAACGAAATCGCGCCTGTCAATGATGCACCCTTCACACCCACTGATGACAGCGCAACCGATGCCAACAGCGAGTCTGACCCAAACACGAATAACGAGGTTGAGAGCGTGGAACCTGCACTCGATGAGGGTGCCGACAGCATCCCCGAATCAAATCCAGATATATCTGTACCCCTCGACAGCCCCGAGGCCATCGATGTCGATGAAAATGTCATCCCCGATGCGCCCGCAGAGAATGATCCCGATGACCCCTCTTTAGACACCACGCCAGACCCAGCCCCAGACCCCGATGCAGGTGGTCTGCCTGCTGATCCCGTAGTGGACCCTGACGACGCTGATCCCGTGGTTGCCATAGAAATTTGCGATGGTTTCGATAACAATCTGAATGGTCAGATTGACGAGGGTGTCTCCATCACGGTCTATGCCGATGAAGACGGAGACGGCTACGGCGATCCCGAAACAGGGGTGCTCGTTTGTGGGCCTACGGCAGGATACGTCACCAACGCAGAAGACTGTGACGACAACAATTTTGCGACCAACCCGGGCATCATCAAGGATTGTTCCAGCATTTCTGGTCTGAAAAAAGGATTGCAGTTTATCGACAACGATTGTGACGGTGTGATAGATGAGGATAATGCTTGCAGTCCAAGCCCGGCAGGAACGCTCATTCTTCCACCAGACGTGACTGATGATGCGGGACCGACAGTAACGCCGTTGACACCGGGCACCACGCCGATCAATATTAATCGGGGCACCATGTTTTTCAGTGGACTGCATCTTGAGTTTACACCCAACGTCGACAGGGGTTACCGAAATTTCGATGTCGCTCTTCAAGGAATTGGGGAAGAAACGTCTGCGACGCAGGTGACTGAATTGACACAGACCCTGATCACAAAAGACAATGGTGGTCAAACGCCTTTTGATTCTACGCTTTATGAAGCAACAGTGTTTTATAGTGACAGGACCTTCAAGGCGTATCGCGGTAGTATCACGATCGATTGCGACAGCAATGCGACGAATGATGGCTATTGCTCCAAAAGCAAACAGTTCAACCTTTCGAATATGGAGGTCTTCTCTGAGTGGTCCACACAGGACATCCGCAACGGCGAATACGCTTTTTTTGTGGCGGTGAATGGAATGTCTTTGGAACCCACAGCCGGTCAGGGCATGGAAGACCTGAACGTGCAGGCCTTCATCAAGAACACCACCGTGCACCCCAAAGATGGCAATGCCAGCAATCAACATTACCTCTTCGATGGCAAAACGTTGACGGTCAAGGTGGGGATTGACTCACGGGGTTGCGCGTCAACAAAAGATTGGCGGGGAACGGTCAATTTTATCATCATCGGCATCCGGACCGATGTCTGGGGCGCGCGCTGGTGGAAGCAGACCGAAGGCAACTACAATGCCAGTCGTGATGTCACCACTGTATCCAAAACGCTCACGCACGCTGACGGGTGGTCGCCACCGAGTAAGAGTCAGATTCTTCCCATCCTTTCTGGTTGGGGATTCAACAATGTGTTTTTTCCCGCGATCAATCAGGTGGGACTGGGCAATGAGCCTCAGGAAGCCACAACCTGTTCGTTCAACAAAATACGTTCAGATGTAAAGGTTAATGATTATGATGCCACGAGCCACCAAGTCACCATCGATGTGCGCGGATCGGTACAAACAGCCAACTCCCGGTATGACACACCCAACGCCACAATGGGATACCTCCTCTATTGCAGGTACGACGCGGTCTGTCATGTGGAGACGGGAAACACCGGGACGCAACCCTCAAACGGTCCAGCGACCGCACTCACGATTTCAGAGACGTATAACGACTAACAGTTCAAAACTCCGAATACACGCGCCCTTTGTTCTGCTCCTTAAGATACGTCATGAGCGGGGCGTAGTATTCCAGCATGGGTTTGGCACTCAGCTCAGAGCCAACTGTTTCCTTGAGCAACTCCCGCCAGCCCTTGGTGTTGCCCTGCACCATCATCTTGCGTAAAAAATCCCCGGCCTCTTTTTGGCCAAAATAATTCACGTTGTGAGGGTCTTTTTTAAGGATGTTCTTGGCAATGTGATCGTTGAGCTGATACGCCAAAACCTGCGCAAAGGCATAGTTGAAATACATGACCGGGTAATCATTGATGTGCGTCTTGCTGGCCGCGTCGCAATAGTGTTCATCGCGCTCCGTGGGAGGAACGACGCCCTGATATTTTTTAACGTAGTCCCACCAGGCCTTGTTGAACTGACTGGGGTCCAGATTATTTTCGTACAACGCGTATTCAAAGTGCGGCATCGTCCCTGCGCCAAAGGGCAGAAAGACCACAAACTCAAATGCCTGCGCCAGCAGGGCACGTATATCATCGTCGGGTGAATCGGCCTTGGCCTCCGTGATGCCGTAGCTTGTCAGATACGACCTTTGGCTCACGGCCAACTGGTTGAAGGTGGTGATCGCCTCGTGGAACCCGGATGTGGGGCTGTCGCGCAACAGGGGAGGCACAGAGGGCACAGCGTAGGTGATGTAATAATAGATGTGCCCCAGTTCATGATGAATCGTGGTAAACCAGTCGTAATCGGGTTTGATACTCATGAGTGAACGATAATCGTCATCAAGATTGAGGTGCCAAGCAGAGGCATGCGTGTTCTTCTTACGCTTGGCATCGGCAGGGAGTTCGTAGAGATCCGAGTTTTTCCAAAAATTCTCGCTCAAGGCAGGGAACCCTTGGCTCATGTAATATTTTTCGGCCGTCTTGATCATCCACTCAGACGTTTTATCTTTGAACCCCTGATTGTAATCGATCCCCTCCACCAATCCCGGCCAATTCTGCCCCCAACGATTGCCCAGCCAATGCGCCGGCAGATAATCGGGCACCGGCAAATTGTATCGCTTGGCCAGTTCGTAACGGGCGTAAGTATGCAGTTCTCTGTAGAGGGGCTTGATCTCTTCCAAAAGCTTGTCCATCATGGCAATCATTTCGTCGGATGTAAAATCGTATTCATCAACACCCAGCGCAAAGAACGAGCTGTAGCCCATGTGGCGTGCCACTTCGTTACGCAAACCCCTCAATTTGTCCAAACCTTCTTTTAAAACGACGCCCACCTCTTTGGAGGCCTCCCAATACAATTGACGCTGTTTGAGATCCTTTGCCGTTTCCAAAACGGTCTGGATGTCGTTGGCTGTCACCACTTTTTCCTGGCCACGCTCACTCACCCTGAAGTTGAATCCATAGAGATCGCTGATCTGTTTTGTTTCCGATTGAATCAACTGACTCACGGTCGCGGGCAGGGTCCCGGGTCTGGCCGCGGCCTTGCGCTTCATGTAGCGGAGCTGGCGGATTTGCAGATCGCTCAGTTGATCCTTTTTTTCGAGATAATAAGTGATTTTTTTGATGGTTTCGGGATTGCCCACAAACAGCGACAAAGTTGTGTCGGCTTCGATCTTTTTCTTGTCGTTCTCGTCGTTGATGTTCGTTTGCGAGTTCCAATCGGCGATCTGTAATTTGTAAAAGTGTTGGAGATACTCTATGGTGTAGACATCTATAAACGCCTGCGCCTGTTTTCGCAGATCGTCATTAACAGCAACCTGACTCGCTGTGTGAGACAAGGAGTTCTGGTCCTGTCGTGCCGATGGTGCCTCACCAGATGAACAGCTTGTGACAATACAAATCAGGGCGATAAATAAAATCTTTTTCATATTTCCTCCGATCGGAGGACTTATAATAAAGATTTTGTAGCGTCAAAGGTTATGATGGGGAACCCGTGTCCTGCAGGACACGGTTTTTTCGTCAACACTCAATATTATCAATCAGGCCACGTTCCTTTATGATAAAATACGACAAGGAGCGTGACCTATGCGACACAGATCGATCAATACCCTAACCCTGTTTTTTGTTGTCACGATTGTATGGATTGGCTTGTCGGCAACAGCCTTTTCCACCACGATCAATGTAAACACGCTTTCCGAAGAGGCCGAATCCGGCGACGAATTGTGTACGCTGACCGAGGCCATCAACGCGGCCAATTCCGACACAGCTGTTGATTGCGAGGCAGGATCAGGTGCCGACACGATCGAGCTTCCCGCCGGTATCTATGTTACAGCCATTGTGGCAGAATATGCCTATCCCGAAATCAACAGCACGATCACCATTCATGGCAATGGAACAAATCCAGAAGACACACACCTCACACGCGATTCATCTGATTATGTGAGTTTTTTTTCTGTCGCTGGTTCCGGCAACCTGACCCTGCAGAATATCAAACTCAGCGATGGACTCAGCGACTCCTCAGCCCGCGGCGGGGCCATCGCCAATAATGGTGCCTTAACGCTGGAACACACCGTGTTCGAAAACAACGCCAACACCGGTAGAGGTGGGGCTATTGTCAACATGGGGTCAGCATTAACGATAAGTGACAGCACCTTCATCAATAATTTTTCTGCCTCAGCAACGACTGGCGGTGGGGCCCTCTACACAGCGGGCGCTGGAAACGTGGACATTGCCAACAGTACTTTCGTGGAGAATTTGGCCCTGGCGAAAGACGGCGGAGCGATTTATGTTTTGGGCAATAGTGTCACAATCACCGATTCATCGTTCAGTTTAAACCAAGCCACGTACTTTGGCGGCGCTATTTACGTAAACACCGCGGACCTCTCAATCACACGCTCAACCCTTAATGATAACATTGGGTATTCCGGAGGCGGGGTTTACAGCGCCACATCGACCCTCAACATCACGCAATCTGCCCTTTATGAAAACAAGGCATATCATCCCGCGACGAACGTCGCCAACAATGGTGGTGCCCTTTACGCTAATGATTCAGCGGTCACCGTGTCGAGCAGCACGCTCGCCAATAACACAACTTACAATGGCGCTATCGCTAACCCGCCAGAGGGAGCGGGTGGCGCCATCTTTTGTTTTGACGCAGGGGGCTCTCTGGATCTGAGCAACACCACCATCGTGTCAAACACCTCAGGCACAGGCGGCGGCATCAGTAACTTCAATTGCGCGACGACCACAATAAAAAATTCGATCGTCGAAAACAACACAGCCCCTACGCTCGGCGCCAATTGCTCGGGAGTGATCGCATCGAACGGTTACAACATCATCCCCGACACAACTGACTGTGCTATCTCGGCCACAGACGGTGACATTTTTGACGACCTCTCGGCAAACCTTTCTGATTTCTTTGACACTGACGTTCCCGCCTCCGGCCACTTCCCTTTGAACTCAACCAGTCCAGCTATCGATAGCGGTGACGACTGTTCGGCTACAGATCAACTCGGCCAGGCCCGGCTTGGGGTTTGCGATCGTGGCGCGGTTGAATACGTCGGTGCTGATGATGATACCGATGAAACTGACAAGCCCGACACAACAGATGCTGACTCTGCTGTTATGGATGATGATGAAGACGATTCCGACACAGCCCTGAATCCTTCCGATACTGATTCTGCTGATGACGCCGACGACACCACGAGTGATGACGGCGCAAATAACCCCGACGATCAGTCAGGAGACCCCTCCGGTAATCCGGCGGGTGCTACCGTGGCCGCTTCCGGTTGTTCACTGAGCCCGCACTCCCGTGGTCAGAACGCCACGGGCACAGCCGTATTGCTGGCTCTCCTGCTGATCGCCCCCTTTCTGCGAATGCGTCGTTCACGCACCGCCGGCTAAACCTAAGGGCCTAAGGAGATGTCCATTGCACCGACAGGCTCTACCTCTTTTTGACAGTCGGCCTCTTGGTTGTAAAGAATCGCGCTGGCCAGAATGGCATCACGCGCCCCTTCAATGCTCCTTAATAGTATGCGAATAGCCTCAGCCTTGTCTGAAGCCACCTCTTTGGAATTGAGATAGCAGTGCAAACTCGCGGTGACATGATCGAACGCCGCCACCGGGTCGCAAAACTTCCAGACCCGATCAAAGGCAATGCCAAACAGGGACCAGGTCTGTGTCTTTTCGCTGTAAACAAAGGCCATCGTGCCTTCGGACAAAAGACGATTTTTTACTTCGCTGTCAAAAGACAGACTCAACAAATATCCTTCCCGGGTTTTCTCCGCGTCGAGCGTAAAACTGTCCTTCTTGCTGAGCAATTCAGTTTCGTCTTTACACTCAAAACTGATCATCCCTTCGTTATGGTGATTCGCCCTTGCATTGGTGATTAAATCCACACCACTGTATGTAAAGGTCATCTTGGAAGGCAGTTGACCCAGTCCCAGTACATCTACAATCTCGTTTGCCATGCACATCTCCTTGATTTGAGGTTTACGAAAGGTGCATCATATGAAAAAGTGACCGGAATAATAAAGGTGATGTTTTGTTGCTCGCCAATTTTCGTGTCCTGAAGGACACGAATCATAATGACGGCGAATTCATCGGCGCATTTTGGCTTTTTGGGTGATACGGGGAGCTATTATTTTGACGCGGCCTGCGAAGCAAGCCTTGCTTGCGAAGAGCGTCAAAAAATAGCGACCCGGAGCAGGACCCAAAAAGCTAAAATGCTCAAAGCGTGGTGGCCACTCATCACACTCTTCGATTGCCGTTTTGAATACTGCATGATAGCGATCGAATAATAAATCTAAGACATTCCCATGGGCTCCCCCTCCCCCCCCACATCAGTCTTGGCATGAGAACGCCAACATCGCCGGATTTGCTTTTGCTCCCGGAAGAAGAATATTTACTATCTCCAACCGTCGCGTCCAAACGCCGCCTCGAATTTACCATGGGACGCGTGGCCGCGCGCGAGGCGATCACAAAACTGCTCGGAACTCCCGCACCTCCCATTCTTAAAGGGCCAAACGGCGAACCCGTGTGGCCTGTGGGTATTGTAGGCAGTATCGCACACACGACCGAACAGGCCCTCGCCATCGTCGCCAAAAAACATGATGCCCTCAGTTTGGGAATTGATATGGAGCGACTCGATAGGTCTATGGATCTGGCTCTCACCAAAAAACTGTGCACACCAGAGGAGTCTAACTGGGTTCATGAAACCAGCAACCTATCCGAACAAAAACTCAGATTCATTTTCTGCGCCAAGGAGGCCGTCTACAAGGCCTTGTTCCCCCTGACGGGAAGCATTCGGGGGTTTCTTGATGTGGCCATGTTCCCTCCTCCTGGTTCTTTGGCGGAGTTTCAAACGAGAGCCGTATTGCAGATCGATTGGGGGTCGGGTTGGGATCAGCGAAAAGAAATTCTGGTCAACGGAACAACTCTGCAAAATCATCTGGTCTGTTGGGTCAACCAAAGGGGTCAAAACCAAAGGGGTCAAGTCTCTGGTTGACTAGTTAGTTTGAACATCTTTATTTTGCACCATGTCCAGACCTTTAATTTAAGAATGCAAATTGTTTCACAAGCAGGTCAACAAACGACTAACTAGTCAACCAGAGACTTGACCCCTATCACGTCCCTTCCCAAAACAAAATGCCCGGTATCGATCCCGGACTTCGCGACGAAACTGATCTGTCTGCTTTAGCGCCTCAGCCACAATCTGGTGGGATTTATTGAAGTCGCTGGGCAAAAAACGGGAGAGATCCGGAGTAAACGCCACATCGGCCATGGCCGCCTGTCGTCCTCCCGCCTCGCGAAACAAAATGTATAACGATCTGATGCTGTCATTGATCCGACCCGGCAACCAAACCTGAGACAAGAGGTCCCTCAAAAAACCTCCCTCCCTGCGAGAGCGAACCTTTTGCGGAGACGGAATCACATGCGAGACCACAAGAAAATCCGCCCCTTCTTCGGCAAGCAGGCTGGCAGGGACATTGTCACGCACCCCTCCGTCTACAAGTCGTTGTCCGCGAATCAGTGTGGGGCCAAACACACCGGGAATCGAACAACTGGCACGAATGGCATCACCCAACTTTCCTGTCCGAAAAACTATTTCCTCTCCGGTCTGGATATCGACAGCGATGGGTAAAAAGGTCTTCTCAAGTTCTTCGATATACTGGTGTTGCAAATACGTCTCTGCCGTCAGGGCAATGGGCCAGGAACTCACGGTAGAAAACAAGGCGGCCAGCATCATCTGCCTGCCAATATTGGCGACAGTTTTCAGCCCTTCGCTCCCGTGATCACAGTAAAAGGACCCCACAATACTCCCCGCACTGGCACCCACCACAATGTCCACCGGTACGCCCTCTTCTTCCAGCACTGAGAGCATGGCGCAATGTCCCAATCCCCACGCGCCGCCACCGCCCAGACAAACCCCCACGCGACGATTGGTCAGGGTACGGGCGAGCCTGCCCACAAACAGCTTCGTGCGCTCCGCCACATCCTGCTTCCTTGTGTCCTCGCTCCCCCACTCCAGATCGGCTGGAAACATAAGTGTCCCCGGGGTAACAGGAACAGCGGTGGGCCACAAGGCATGCGGATGACGTACCAT
>CAZGMS010000032.1:0-18138 GCA_964526915.1 uncultured Nitrospirales bacterium | reverse complement strand
ATTTACCCACTTTTATGTCGCACACCCAAGGGTATCTGTTCAAGTCCCGTTACACCAAGGACAGGCAAGGTTTCGTACGTGTTTTAGAGTCACAGCTCTCCACTTCCCCCTGACACTTCCCCAACATCGGATCGTCGGCGCATCGGCGCGTCGGAGCAAATAACCGACACCCCTTTATTTTGTTGATTTTGTTGTTCTTATCACATTAGTCTTTACAAGATCGACGCGTCAAACTAATGGGGTCAGAGCTTGTTGCAGGCAGGGGAATGCACATCAAGGCAGGTGTCCACGTGAAATTAAAAACTATCAAGATTCAAGGGTTTAAGTCATTTGCAGATGTCACAATGGTCGATTTTGATCCGCACATCACTTGCGTTGTTGGGCCTAATGGTTGCGGCAAGTCGAATGTGGTCGACGCGATTCGTTGGGTGATGGGGGAGCAGTCCGCAAAACACTTGCGCGGCAAAAACATGGAAGATGTGATTTTTGTGGGTTCCGAAAGCAGACCGGCCAGTGCCCTGGCCAGCGTCGAGATCACCTTCGCCAAAGACGGCACATCCGCGTTTCCGGTTCAGTATGAGAATTGCGAAGAGATTTCGGTTGGGCGTCACTTGTTTCGGTCCGGTGAGAGCGAGTATTTCATCAACAAACAATTGGTTCGCTTAAAGGACGTCACCGATTTTTTTCTGGGCACAGGAGTGGGCACCAAGGCTTATGCGATTATCGAACAGGGGAGGGTGGAACAACTGCTCACTGCCAAGCCCGAAGAGCGCCGCTACATCATTGAAGAAGCGGCCGGCATTTCAAAATTCAAATCTCGCAAAGAAGCCGCCTTGAGGCGTATCGAGGCGACCAATCAAAATTTGAGTCGTCTGCAGGATATCATTTTGGAACTTGAGCGGCAGGTGGGGTCTCTCGACCGACAGGCCAAAAAGGCAAAGCGTTTTCGCGTGATCAGCGATGAACTCAAGGTGCTTGATCTACAATTGGCCTCTTTGGCGTACGAGCGACTGGACCGTGAACAAAACGAATGTCTTGTCAAAATGAAAGAATACGATGCGCAGACGACTGCCACCCAAAATGAGATAGCACAGGATGAAACCTGGGTTGAAGAAAGGCGATTGACCCTGGCCGAGGTTGAATCTGCTCTCAATGAATTGCAACAAAAGGTATACGAATGGGAGAATCACCTTAGATTGGCCGAGGCCAAACTGCAGGGGCGCAAGGATGAAGATGAACGGATAGGTCTGGATTGTGAGCAGTTTGATCGGCAAGTGGAAGAACTCAACGAGAATCTTGCGGGCAACCAGAACGGGTTGTCACAGATCAACGAAAAACTTTGTCTGGCCGAGTTGGAATGTGAGTCCTTCGATCAGTCTGTGGCGGAGCAACAACAGTACCTCGAAGCGCTCGAAGAATCCAGTCAACAGTTGTTTCTGATCTTGGAACAGAGTCGTAACGATTACCATCAGTCGTCGCAACAGTTGGTCGAACTCGCGACGAGACGCGAAGGGCTGGAGCACCGTACTCAGGAACTGCGGCTCAAACAGGAGAATGATCAGAACGATTTGGACGAGCTCTCGGGCAGATACAAAAAACTGGAAGCCCTGTTGCATGATTCTCAATCTGGTTTGTCATCGGTCAAACAACTCAAATTGTCTTTGGGAGAAAAAACACAGGAGTTGTTTCAGAGCTTGAGTGACGAAGAATTACAAATCCAAACGGAGCAGAGCCAACTCGATGACACCAAACAGGATCTTTTGCAGAAAAAATCGCGTTTGCAATCCCTCAGAGAACTCGAGAAGAATTTTGAGGGGTACCACGCGGGGCCGCGTCAGATCCTCAAAAGAAAACAAACGGGAGAGATGAGTTCTGTGATGGGTTCAGTGGCAGAATTCATCGATGTGGCCAACCAATTTGAGAGCGCCGTGTCGGCTGTGTTGGGCGAGGTGATGCAAAGCGTGGTGGTGACCACTCAGCACGAGAGCATCACCTGTGCGGATTACCTCAAGAGTGAGAGCTTGGGACGCAGTTCGTTTGTGGCGCTTTCTTTGGCGCAAGCCGAACAGGTGTCGTCGTCTGTGGAACCCGTGGCGGCTTACGCAGGGGCTGGCGGCAATCTCTGCTACGTCGAGTACTTGGAGAATGATGCTCTTTCCACGACGGGCAATGAGGGCAGGAGTGTTTGTGCGGGAGCGCCCCTGACTCTGTGTGTCGATGGCGTTACGAATTCATCACCGCAGAGAGGGATCCCGTTGGCGGGACGAGGGGTGAACAGTGATCTTGCGACACTTCCTGCTGGTGTGAGAGGTTTTTTGAATGAGTTCGTCCGGATGAAGGATGGTTATGAACCGTTGGCGCGTTTTTTGTTTGGTGATGTCCTGCTGGTCGATTCCCTGCAAGCGGCCTTTGAGACCTGGATCAAGACCAAAAAATCTGTGGTGACGCTTGATGGCGAGTTTATCTCTCAAAAGGGCATTTTGACTGGCGGTACGCTTGAGGACACTTCCAAGTCCCTGCTCGAAAAGAAACGCGAGATCAAGCTTCTCGAGGAAGATGTTGGGCGACTCGTGGAGCAGGTTGTTCAGCAGGAGTCGGTGTGTCAGCAATTGCGTGTCCGGATTGGCGAGCTCAAGGCCGAGTTGGAAAATGTCAAATCATTCAGTCATCAGGAAGATCTCAACATTGCCAATCAGGAGAAGGATATTGTGTATTTTGCGCGCGAGATGGAATCCCTGAACGCGCGACGCGGCAAGTTGTCTGAACAAATTCTGGCCACAATTTCCTCGATCGATGACTTGAACAGGCAGATTGATGTCTTGCATGCCGATGAAACCGGTCAGAAAACGATCCAAGAGGTGGCTGGTACGGTCTTGGAACAAAGGAGGGCCGAAGAAGACATTTGTCGTCGTGATTTGGCGCAGAAGCAGGAACAGCTGACCAGAGAAAAGATTCAATTGGCGCGATCGCGCGAGCAGAAGGCGTACTTGTTGCAGGAATCAGAGCGCTTGATCGCGGAGGATGTGCGACTGCACCGCGACATCATCAGGATGACCGAGAAGAAGGTTCATCTGTTGCGCCGGCGCGAGTTCATAGGGCAGAGGGCGGCGTTTCTCGAAAAATTGATTCAGAAAATGCTGGGGCTCAAAGACAAACTCGATGGGCAGTCCCGAGATACCAAAAATGAATTTGAATCCATCAATGTCTCTTTGCGCGACAGAGAACAGCACCTCAAAATCCGCCAACGAGAATATCATCAAATCAAGGACAAGCTCAGCGAGACCACGGTCCACCTGACCGAATTTCGGTCTGAGCTGTCACGTCACGTGGAGCAGACGTTGGAGCGGTATCAACTGGTGTTGTCGGAAATTTATGGACAGCACCTGTCACCTGCCGAAACTTTCAATGCCGAAGAGGCCAGGGAAAGGGCCAGTGAATTGCGACAGAGGTTGGCTGGCATTGGCGCTGTGAATCTGGGGGCCATCGAAGAACTTGATCAGTTGCAGGAACGTTTTATTTTCCTCAGCACGCAGAAACAGGATCTGGAAGCCTCCTTGCAGGCCCTGGAACGGGCGATTCAGAAAATCAATCGCACGACCAAAGTGCGTTTTCAAGAGACGTTCGATCTGGTCAACGACAAATTTACCAAGATCTTTCCCCGTTTGTTCAAGGGCGGTCACGCCTACCTGCAACTCACGGATCCGGAGAACATTTTGGAAACGGGAGTCGACATCATCGCACAACCGCCGGGCAAAAAATTACAATCTGTTTCGTTGTTGTCTGGCGGTGAAAAGGCGCTGACGGCGATCAGCCTGTTGTTTGCCATTTTCCTCATCAAGCCTTCTCCTTTCTGTCTGTTGGACGAAGTCGATGCCCCGCTCGACGATGTCAACGTGGATCGTTACAATGAGATCGTCAAGGAGCTTTCACAAAACACGCAGTTCATCGTCATCACACACAACAAACGCACCATGCAGTTCACCAATTGCCTGTTTGGTGTGACGATGCAGGAGGACGGCGTGTCCAAAGTGGTGTCGGTCGCGATGGATGGGTGAACAACGAAAACACGAGGGACGACGGACGAAAGGACGACTTTGGGGTCATTCAATTGTTTCAACTACTTCAATGAGCAATAGACAATTGACAATTGATATAATTGCCCGTTGAAGTAGTTGAAGCAGTTTTTTGTTTTACGCCTTAAGCCGTAAGCTTTTTCTTCGTATCACGGGCCATCAGATCATCATATTATTCTGTTCACATGCCGTGCAATCGCAGGGGCGGCGGTGAGGCCCGGTGATTCGATCCCCAGACAATGAATCCAGTTTTTGTTCTTGAGGAACACAAAATCGGTAACGGGTTTGCCTTCTTTGAACAAGCGAGGCCTGTTGCCTGAAAAGCCCTTCGTCAGATTTATTTTCTCACACCCCGGCAAATCTTCTGCCAGTGCCGTCATGAAAGGTGTCACCTCTGATCGATGGTGATAATCGGTTTTGTCATCAATGAAAAAAGCGTTGGGACCGATGAGCGTTTGTCCATCAACCGTGGGAGTGAAGTGAATGCCCAGCGCGTGGTCACCCTTTTGTGGCAGATGATACACGGGTCGATGGGTGAGCTGTTTGCTGGCCACATAATAATCTCCTCGACACGGCTTGATCTGGTAGTTCGTGATGCCCGTCATTTTTGCGATGTCATCACAAAACAGACCGGCGCAGTTGATGGCGAGATCAAATTGAATCGGCCCGCGCGTGGTGCTGAGCGTGTTGTCTTGCACCCCGGTGACCCTGCAGGGCTGAATGATCTGCACGCCGAGAGTGGCAACAAAATTGGCCAGAGCCTTTACGTAGCCCGCCGCGTCCATCACGAAGGCCGAAGGCACAAAGATGGCGGGGGTGGGGCGTAAATTTGGCTCTTCTGATTTGATCTGCGCGGCTGTTTTCAAGACAGGTTGAGGGATGGGTAATGGCGAAATTCTTTTGTAAAAAATTTCGAGTTCATCTTCGTGACCGGGGTTGGCGATGACCCATTTGCCGCATTCGAGATGGGTAACCTTCAATTTCCTAAGCCATTCGTGTGTCAGCTGGTTACCTTCGCAACAGAGTTTTTCCTTGAGAGAGCCAGTTTCGTAATAAATGCCCGTGTGGGCCACACCGCTGTTTCTGCCGCTGGTGTGTTCGGCCAGATACGGCGATTCTTCTAGCACGAAGACTTCGTGTCCTTTTTGATGCAGGGCTTGGGCCACGTGCAAGCCAACGATTCCGGCTCCGATGATGAGGGTGGGGGGCATGCGGGGATCAATACGGACATAGAAAAATAATGTCAAAGCAGGTGTTGTTCTGGGTGTGCTCCTTATGGGGTGCTCGAAACTCTGTACTCCAAAGCCAGAACTGAGAAAAAAGTAATCGTCGAGTTTTCTCTCATAGGACTCCTCTCACGCTCGAAAAGGGGACTTCTCTTGCGATTGCGGACACTCGAATATGCAGATTTCGTTCTCTTGAGAGTACGATGAGGGAAAACAGAGTACAGAATTGACTTGCCAAACAACCCCGGCGCAACTAGTTGACAACACGTTGAAATTACTTGTTAAATATCTAGCAACTTATCACGATTTGTGCCGATAATATTCGTATGCAAACAAGACAGAGGTTCGCTATGGATCAAAATAAGAGTACAGCAGATTCGTTAAACATCTTCAGTTACGACGATTACCGTAATTTTTTGGCCGATTTCTATTCGCAAAAAAAAGCCCAACAGCCCCAGCAATTTTCATTCCGAGTCATGAGCACAAAGGCAGGGTTCAAAACGCCCAGTTTTATCCCTTATGTGATTCAGGGGAAAAGAAATCTCACACTGGAAAGCATCGAAAAAATTGCCGGGCTGGTTCCACTCAAGGGCAGGCCACTGGAATATTTCAAAACACTCGTCATGTTCAATCAGGCCAAATCAAACGAGGACCGTAACCGCCATTACGATACCATGAAGGAATTTAAAGAATATGTGCAGATGAGGTTGCTCACCAATGATCAGTGCACGTACATGCTCAAGTGGTACTACCCCGTGGTGCGCGAGATGGTGCGTTGGCCGTCTTTCAGACCCGAACCACAGTGGGTAGCGTCCAAAATCAAACCCCGAATATTTGTAGAACAGGCCAAAGAGGCGCTGGATGTGTTGCAAAGCCTGCAAATGATCAGCGTGAATCCCGATGGTTCCTGGAAGCAAGCGTTTCCCAAGGTTGGTTCGCCAGACCAAGGAGTGGGCAGGGAAGTTCTGTCGTTTTACGACAAGGCTATTCTTTTGGGACGCGATAGTCTCAAACTGCCAGCAAGTGAGCGCAACATCAGCTCCATGATCATGTCACTCTCACCAGCCTCGTTCGAACTCATTCGCTACCGGATCAACGAATTTCAAAAGGAACTCAACGGGATCATCTCACAGGAAGTGACTCCGGAACACATGCGCGCTCAACAGATTCCCGAAGACATCATCAATCAAAAGGAATTTTTTGACGTGAGCGAGGTGGGCTTGTTGAATATTCAATTTTTTAAAGTCGCCAAAGCGAAAGGATATTATGAATAACTATACCAAAAGACTCGTGACCATCGTGCTGCTCATGATGGCGTTCGTTTTCACTTCGTGTGCGGGCCTGTCCAATCCGATCACGCCCAGCGAGGGTGATGAACAGATTATGGAAGACCCGCAGATCGACAGCACGCCGCCGACCAGCAGTACCACGCTGGGCAACCCGACCTTGGATGTCAGTGTCACAGGCAACGTGTTCCTCACGGACAACAATGCCAGCGACAATCTCAAACAAGTCACGGGAGACGATGTCTTCAGCGTCCTGAGTCTGGTTGATCCCGATGTGGGCACCGAAACGCTCACAGAATCACCCACGACCGATATTCCTTCTGTAAAGTATTTCGGTGTTGGAACCGATAGCCAACTTGTCATGTTCTTTGACGAAGCCATTTCCGTGGCTGATGCAGATTGTTATGTTGTGTATGCCTACGAGGATGAACAGTTGTGTCTGGAGAGCAGTCAGTTTACCATTGTCGGTGATGTGCAATTCGATAAGGCTGGCAACATCTATTATTTCGGACAGGAAAACAGTGCAGACGTGCAAACGCTGGTTCGCTGGGATCCTGAAACGGCTGAACGTAAATTACTCATCAACCAGAACATCACGCTCACGCAATGGATGGTGCATGCAGATGGTTCTGTGTATCTTCTGGGTGAATCGGGCGGGATTGGTTTTTTCAGAAAAATGAACACTGATGGCAGTCTGGTCAACATCTTCAGCAGTCCTACAGTCATCAGTCAGTTCAATTTCATCAGCTCTGAGCTGATGATCGCAGAGGGTGATTTTGTCTATTACAACGATGATTGGAGTTTGGGTTTGTTTGTGATTTCCCTGGCTGATTTTTCGGTAAAGGATCGGATACTTTTGAGTGACGTTGATCTTACCACGTTGAAGATCGATTCTCAAAATCGTGTGTTCGCGCTGTCTGGCTATCATCTGAACCAAAAGCTGTATCAGATTTATCCCAAATCGATCGTGGCAGATTCCCTGGTGAACCTGGGGTTGAATCAGATCAAATATTTCGAGATCATTAACGATATTCTTTACGCAGAAGGCATGCAGGATACGAATGAAGTCCTGGTTCAGCTCGACCTCAACCTGGAAGTGGCCGTGAGCGGGGTTCGCGAAGCAACTGTCTTGTGTTCTGGTTACGAGGTGTACCACCTGATTGAGAACGATGGGGCCCTGTACTTTGATGGGCTTGATTTTGCAAACAATACGATGTCCCTTTTCCGGTTCGATACAGAAACTCTCACATTGAGCCCGCTCGTCCAGACCAGCGATGCCTTGGTCCAGTTGTTGTCGAACAAGGCCTATGAGAACCCCTCTTTTAGGGACAGGGTATTCGAAGTCGAGAACATACCGACCGAATCGGGTGGTGCGGAATTCATCGGCAAGAAACTGGAAGACAGCAAATTTAGGAAACCGGGTTTGAGCGCCTCTGCTCTGAAGCTGCTTGATTAAAAATTGATTAGGATTGAACTGCCCTCATCACTTCCACAGGTGCTTTTTGACCCGTCATGAGCTCGAAGGCGAGGACGGCTTGATGAAGAAGCATGGTCAGGCCGCTCATCGTTTTGAGTCCGCAGTGTTTTGCCGCGGTGATGAGTTCCGTATCTTTATCCTGAGTGACGATGTCGGCCACGCAGACGAGTTGGGGGCAGGTGTTGACAAACTCCAGATGGGGCCAGGGCCGATCCTCCATGCCCAGCGCCGTGGCGTTGACGATGAGCGAAAGATCATCCGGCAGAGGGTTGTCCAAAACGGACCAGGGCCTGTGCTCGATCGTGACGAGATCAAACTCCGCAGTCAACTGCCTGCAGAGAGGGAGGGCCTTGTTCTGGTCCCGGTTGACGATCGTCAGGGACAACGCCCCGGCAGCACACAATCCGAAACAGATGGCTCTCGCCGCGCCGCCAGCCCCCAGAATCAGAATCTTTGCGTCTTTGATGGTGAGCCCGGTTTCGTTGACCAGCCCTGTCACAAAACCCTCGCAGTCCGTATTGTCGCCGATCAATTTATCATCACGCACGAAAACCGTGTTGACCGCGCCAATGCGAGAGGCCAACGGTGTCAGCGAATCAAGCAGGGGGAGAATGGTCTGTTTGTGTGGCATGGTCACGTTCAGACCGGCGAAGTCACCATGACGCACGCGCTGGATAAACGGGGCAAGTTCACCATCCTGAATCTCGATGCGCTCGTACACGGCGTTCAGCCCCCGTTCCCTGAACGCGGCGTTGAACATCTGCGGGGATTTGGATTGGGCAACGGGGGAGCCGATGACAGCAAAACGCATCATAAAATCTCTTTGGCCCTCAGGAGGTCTTTTTCGATCTGTTTTAAGAGGGCCGCGGGCGTGGCAAAGCGGATTTCGTCGCGGAGGCGTTCCACAAAGAAAACGCGGACGGATTTATCGTAGATGTCCTGATCGAATTCGAAAATATGGGTCTCGATCGTCCTGACTGTGTTGTCGAAGGTCGGGTTCATGCCAATGTTGGTCACGCTTTGGTAAGTTGTTCTGCCGACGCGCGTGCGAGTCGCGTAAACGCCGTCCGCCGGGATGAGTTCGTTGGCTGTGGCGAGGTTGGCTGTGTGCACACCTAGGGCTGTGCCCCGGTGTTGTCCGTGCACCACCGTGCCGTCGATGAAATATTCGCGCGTCAACAGTTTACTCGCGAGTCTGAGGTTGCCTTCCCTGATCAGCTTGCGGATGAGTGAGGAACTCACGAGCGTGTTTGCAAGCATTTGGGCGGGCACGATGTGCGTATCGATCCGATGCTGATAACTCAACACCTCCAGGGTTTCGATGGTGCCTGAGCGCTTGTCGCCGAAGGTAAAATCATGCCCCACGAAGAGACTTTTGCTGTTGAGCGCGTGGAGCAGGTGTCTGGTGAAAAACGCCGACGCGGTGGTCTGTGCGAATCGGGGGGTGAACGTGTGCAGAATGACGGCGTCAAGGCCGAGGTCCCGGAGTATTTCGATTTTTTGTTCGCGGGTGTTGATGAGTTGCAGGGCGGCATTTGGCGCCAGAACCTTGGCGGGGTGGGGCTCAAACGTGAGCAGGCCTGTTTTGAGGTGAAGCTTTTTGGCGGTTTTTTTGAGTGCGTTCAAAATCGCCTGGTGACCCAGGTGGATGCCGTCGTAGTTGCCAATCGCGATGGCGGAGCCTTTTTTGAAAAACGATTTGGCGTCGGAGGTGCTGGTGAATATTTTCATTATTCGACATTCCCTGATCGATATTTGATATTCATACGCTTTTCACTTTTCATTTTGCATTTTGCACTTTGCACTTTGCATTTCTTTGTTCCGTCGTTGGTCAAAAACGCCTCTCGTCACGCCCTCGCACAAGCTCATCAATATTTCTAACAAAAGCCTCTCTTTCACAGGCCACCGAAGCAAGTTTTTGCGTATCCATGCGGATGGCGTCGCAGGGACAGGCTTCCACGCACAAACCGCAATACACACAGCGTAGTGTGTCGATCGAATATTCTTTGGCGTATTTCTCCGTTGCGGGATGATTCCCTTCAGCAGGGACGATGTGAATACAGTCCGCAGGACACACGGTCACACAAAGCATGCAGGCTGTACAGCGAATCGTTTTGTCCGCATTGACCATCAAGCGATGCTCTGCACGATAGTTTGAATCGATGGGCGGTTTCGCTTCGGGCCAGGAATAGGTCATCATGCGAGAGGGGCACAGTAGATTTTTGATGAGATGACGCGAGGTGATTGCCATACCGCGTAGGATTTCAAAAAAGGGGACCAGGCTCCAAAGGGAGGATCTGTAGCGGGGGACCTGTTTAATCATTTTGACATTTTGTGCGAAATTGTTCTGTGTTGAGCGTTATATAGGTTGCACTAAATTCGTCAAATTATTAGTATCACTTGCGTATTTTGTTTGTCAGGAGAAAACAGGTTGCAAGTCTTGTCTTTTTTTGTAAGTGGCACAAAATACACAAAAATTCCCCTTACTATGAAGAACAGAAAGCACATCAAACTTGTCTTGGGTTTTTTTACAGTTTTGCTCATTCTTTATATGGCAGGGGTTGTTTTTGTTTCCCATTTCCGCAGTTTTGAATTCGAAGACGGAGTTTATCAGAGTTCACAGAAGAACCTGCTGGTGAACAGTGAGTTGGCTCGGTTACGTGCAGCCTTGTCTGTGTATCATCAGGCCTTGCTGGATTATCTCGTGACAGGCAACCCTGATCAGACGACGGTTTTGCAGGTCTATGGTGACGGGCTGATCAAAAAACTGACTTGGCTCGAGGGGTTCAACCGTGAGTTGTTTTCACCCTGGATTGAGTCAACCACAGACAATGTGATCAATTCCAGAGCCGCGTTGAAGCAACTGATTGATGCTCAAGGGGCAGTGGGTGTTCTTCCTCGTCAGGGTGAAGATCGCCTTGCGCAGACATCAGGACAATTTCAAAAAATATTTTATCTGCTCAAGAGCAATACCGGGTTTTATCTGGATCAGTCTCGTAACCTCATCAGGAGGTTCGACACCAATCCCGACGCGGATTTTCAACTCAGTTCCCTCGATGAAGTCCGCGAACAGCTTGCCCTTTTGCAGGCGACGATCAATGCCCTCAGTCGCGATTATGATGCCTTCTTCTGGAGCGAACAGCATTTTCAGGATTCACAGTATTATGAGTATCGCCAGTTTGTTTTTGTGGGACTGATCATAGCGTCTGTGCTGGTCTTGCTTGTGTTTGTCGTTGTGTCCTGGCAGGTGAGGCGCTTCGTGTACGCCTACCACGAGATCGACGCGCAAAATATTCTGTTGAACACACGAGATCTTGAAACGGGGTTGTTCAACAAACAGAGTTTTCAGGTTTTTGGTGCGCAGGAACTTGCCCGCGCCAAAAGGCAGAATGCCCCCCTGACGCTCTTGTATGTGCGCATCGAATCCTACGCGCAAATTCGGGACAAAAAAGGGGAGAAGGATGCGGAACATTTTGTCTACCAGATTGCCTGCCAGCTCAGGAAGACTTGTCGCCTCTATGACGGGATTTATCGTTATTCGGAAAATGCGTTCACAATCCTGATGTCTGATTCCTCGCGCGAAGACCTTTATCAGATCATGACCCGCATCAAGCAGACCGTGTTCAATCAGGACCTCTTTGTTCACGATGACAAACTTAAACTCAAGCCCCGTGTGCATGTTGGTTTCGCCTTTTACCCGAATGATGCCCAGACAGTGGAGGGGCTCGTTGGGCAAGCGATCCTGCACTTGACCGATCAGGATGGTAAAGTGGTAGGGGTCTCTGGGGCTGAAGGTGTCGTTACTCAAACAGAGGCAACAACAGGCCAAGGCGATGAACAACCGATCGTGGCAGAACCTCATGTTGCTGTTGCGCGTGACGAACCAACGCCAGCTGTTGAGCAGGAAAACAAATCAGCAGAGGTTGTGGTTTCTCCACCAGAAGAGGCGGAGGGGTATGAGGTGTTGGTTTCTCGTGAAGACAGCCACGAAGAGGACGTCCCTGCACCAAAAGAAGAGCAGTGGCAGGACGGTGAGGGTCTGTATGAGCCCAAAGCAGAAGTGGTAGAAGCGGCACAGATTTCAACAGAACCTGAGGTTGTTGTCGCAGAGCCCGTTGCCAAAAAATATGTTTCGGGGCCTATCGATGATGAGAAGCTTCGTCTTACCTGGGAATCTCTGGTTTCGCGAGAGGTCCCCGCGAACATCAACAGGACGCAGACAGTATTCAAGGAGTCGTTTGTGCCGCCTGAGAAAGATGTGATCACGCAGTTGTTGGAAAGCGTCGTACAGAATGCTCATTCAAATCCAGACGCGGAGAAATCTGTGGCCGATGTGGTGGCCGATGCGGTGCCCGATGTTGTGGCGGCGCTGAATCAGGAAGAGAGTATCGTCAAGGACTTGCCGACTGTGCCACGGACGACAATCAAAGTTTCGGAACCTGTCACGGCTCCTGTCACACAAGAGGTTGCCCAAGAAGACACCCCACCCATTCCCCCGGCCAGACGTACCGTTCAATTCGAAACATTCAATGATGGCGATGATGATTTTGATGACATCACCAACATCTCTGACATCCAGATCGTGAATTCCGAGAATGAGGGCGATGTGATTCTGGTTGATTTCGACGAAGAAAAACCGGATCTGGCCTCAAAATTTCGCCGCAAGCTCAGGGATAAACGCAGAAAAATAAAAATAGGATTTTGAGGGGTGACGCATGAAGGTACTAATCATCGGCAGTGGTGGACGCGAACATGCCCTTCTGAAGAAGGTCGTTGTTTCACCCAAGGTGAAGAAAATCTATTGCGTGCCTGGGTCATCGGCCCTGGAGGAGACTGCTGAGTGTGTTTTTATCCCGCCAGACAACATTGGCATGCTCGTCGATTTTGCCAAACACCATAAAATTGATCTCACCATTGTTGGCCCTGAGTTGCCGTTGACCAAGGGGATTGTGGATGCGTTTGAGGCCGAACAGTTGAAGATATTTGGTCCCAGTCGTGATGCGAGCCAACTGGAGGGGTCAAAGGTTTTTTGCAAACAATTTTGCCAGCGTCATGGCATCCCGACCGCCGGGTACCGTGAGTTTGAGGATTTTGCTTCGGCGAAGGAGTATCTGTTGTCGGGACTTGGGTATCCCGTGGTCATCAAAACGGATGGGCTGGCTGCGGGCAAGGGCGTCAGCATTGTGCAGGGTCCTGATGAGGGACTTAAGATCATCAACGACATGATGGTTTACGAAAAATTTGGTGAGGCTGGCAGGCGCATCATCGTGGAAGAATTCTTAAGGGGAGCGGAGGCTTCCTTTATTGTGGTAACTGATGGCTCCCGCTTTGTTTCCTTTCCCGCGGCGCAGGATCATAAGGCTGTTTTTGATGGCGATGTTGGTCCCAATACGGGTGGGATGGGGGCCTACGCTCCCGCCAGGGTATTTGATGAAAAGATCAGGCAACAGGTGATTGCCACGATCATCCAGCCCACGATCGACGGCATGCGGAAAGACAATAAACCCTACGTGGGTTTTCTGTATGCGGGCCTCATGATCCTGCCAAATGGGACAGCGAAATTATTAGAATACAATTGCCGCATGGGCGATCCTGAGGCCGAGGTTTTATTGCCGCTTCTCAAATCCGATTTCATCGAACTGATTGAACACGCCCTGTCAGGGAAGCTGGGTGGGTATGAACCGCAGTTTGAGTCTTCGTCTGCTGTGTGTGTGGTGATGGCCAGTGGCGGTTATCCCGGTCATTTTAAAAAGGGATTGAGGATTACGGGTTTGGAATCGGTTGTGGATCCTTTGGTGACGGTTTTTCATTCGGGGACCAAACAAACAGGAAATGGTTACGTTACGGTGGGGGGGCGGGTTTTGACTGTCAGTGCCCTGGGACACGACCTGCCTGCCGCCATAGATCGGGCCTATGGTGCTGTTTCTCACATTTCGTGGGACGGGGTTCACTACCGCAAGGATATTGGGAAGAAGGGGATGTGAGAACGAGCGCACGAGCTCACGATCTCACGATCTCACGATCTCACGAACTCACGAAAAAATTCATTGATCAAACAATCTCCCGCAGAGCGGGATCAGTCCTACGGCTGAAAGCAATCAAGAAATCAAACAATGAATCATTCACAACGGCTCAAACCGGGCCTGGAAGAAACGCAGGTACTTGGGTTCGTAAACCATCTTTAGACCGCGGGTGTCTTTGCGGTTGTCGTAACAGGCCTTGACTGCTTCGCCCACCACATCCATATGTGCCTGTGTGTACACGCGTCTGGGGATGGTGAGTCTGGCCAGCTCCAGCTTTGGGTACCTGTGGTCGCCGGTGGCGGGATCCCGTCCGGCGCTGACAACGCCGCGCTCCATACAGCGCACTCCGGAATCCAAATACAATTGAGCGGCAAAAGTTTGTGCCGGGAACTCACTCTGCGGGATCTGGGGATAAAAACGTTTGGTGTCCACAAAAATGGCGTGTCCGCCAATAGGTCTGATGATGGGGATGTCCCAGTTGGTTAAGAGTTCACCCAGATAGCGCACTTGCCCCACCCGTGATTTGATGTGCTCTTCTTGCACGCATTCCTTGATGCCAATGGCCAAGGCTTCCATGTCGCGCCCTGCCATGCCGCCATAGGTATGAAGGCCTTCGTAAATCACGACCATGTTTCTGAGTTCTTCAAAAATGGTGTCATCGTTGATGGCCAGCCAACCACCGATATTCACGAGGTTGTCTTTTTTGGCGCTCATCCACGCGGCGTCTGTGTGAGAGCAGAATTCCTTGAGGATCTGACGGATGGATTTATTGGCGTAACCTTCTTCGCGCTCCTGAATGAACAGCGCGTTTTCAACCATACGGGTGGCGTCCAAATAAACCTTGATGCCATGTTTATCGCAAAGTTGTTTGACCTCCTTGATGTTGGCCATACTGATGGGTTGCCCGCCGGCCATGTTCACCGTCCCCGCCGCGCTCACGTAGGCAATGTTTTGCGCACCTTTGTCCTTGATGAGTTTGTCCAGTTTGTCGAGATCAATGTTGCCCTTGAAGGGGTGTTCGCTCAGGGTGTCGTGTGCCTCATCGATGATCACATCCACAAAAATGCCACCTGCCAGTTCCTGATGCAACCGGGTGGTGGTGAAATACATGTTGCCGGGAATGTACTGTCCCTTCTTGATGCAGGCCTGACTGATGAGGTGCTCCGCGCCGCGACCCTGATGCGTGGGGACCAGATATTTGTAACCGTAATATTCCTGCACGGTGGCTTCCAGATGATAATAATTTTTGCTCCCAGCGTAGGCCTCGTCACCGAGCATCATGCCCGCCCACTGACGATCGCTCATGGCGCTGGTGCCGGAATCGGTCAAGAGATCGATGTACACGAATTCTGACCTGAGCAGAAACGTGTTGTAGCCGGCTTCGATCATGGCCTTTTCGCGCTCAGAACGTGAGGTCATGGTGAGTGGTTCCACCATCTTTATCTTCCAGGGTTCGGCCCACGAACGACGGTTAAACTGTTGCCCCATTGTTTTGAATGTTTTTTCGGTCATAATGCAACGTGGATCGTGTGTCGTCAATCGTGTGTCGAAAATATTGTGTTTTGCGATTCACGATCCACGATCCACGATCCACGATCCACGCTCTTTTTATTTCGCCCACAACTGCATGAGGTTGACGATGTGGCACACAGCCAATCCCATGACCTTGGTGGAAATCCATTCCTTGGGTCCGTGATAGGCTTCAAAGCCCGCAAAAATGTTGGGAGTGGGCAGGCCACGCTCGGAAAGAGAGGAACCGTCTGTGCCTCCGCGGATCGGGCGGATGTCTGGTTCAATGCCTGTGGCCAGCATGGCCTTTTTGGCCATCTCGAGCACTTCTGGCCTGGCCTGAATGTGGTCTTTCATGTTGCGGTATTGCTTGGTGATAGCGACATCGATTTGCAGTTTGGGTTCTTCCTTGAGGATTTTTTCTTTGACCTCATTCAAGATGCGTGTTTTTTCCTCGAGGCCCTCTTCGGTAAAATCGCGTAGTAACATGGTGATGGTGGTTTTGCCAACGCCCCCCTCAATCTGGTAGGGATGGAAAAAACCTTGATAGCCGTTTGTCTTTTCGGGCCGCTGATCTGAGGGGAGTTCTTCGAGAAAACGGTAGGCATACCGGATGGAACTGATCATCTTGTCTTTGGCGTAACCCGGGTGTGTGTTGAGGCCGGTGATCGTGATCACTCCCTTGTTGGCACTGAAGGTTTCGTAACACAGGTCACCTGTAAAAGACCCGTCCAGTGTGTAGGCGCAATCAGCCCCAAATCTGGCCACATCAAAATTTGCCACACCAGAGCCCGTCTCTTCATCTGGGGTAATGCCCACGCGGATATGGGGACGTTGAATTTCGGGGTGTTGCTTGAAAAATTCGAGAGCCGCCAGAATTTCGGCTATGCCGGCCTTGTCATCGGCACCCAGAAGCGTTGTGCCGTCTGCGGTGATGATGGTGTCACCAAGGCACTTGAGGAGTTCGGGATAGTCCGTGGGTGAAATCGTGATGTTGTTGGTGAGCACGATGTCCTTGCCTGCGTAGTTTTTGTGAAATTGCGGATTGACGTTGGTGCCGCTGGCCTCTGCTGATGTGTCGATGTGCGCCAAGAGCCCAATGGTTATTTTGCTGTTGCAGTTGGTTGGCAGGGTGGCGAATAAAAACCCCTTTTCATCGATGGTGGCATTGGTCAGTCCCAAACTAATGAGTTTATTTTTGACGACTGCCTGTGCCTCCAACTGTCCTTTAGTGGACGGACATTGTGGAGCGTCTTCTTTTGACTGGGTGTCCATCTTGACTAGTTCAACAAAGGTGTTGATGAGTTGGGTGTTGTTTAGCATTTCTTGGGGGTCTTTATAAAAAGTCATGAAAGTCTCCTTAGTTTTTAATTCTGCGCTTGCCCTTACGGGACAAGACCACTAAATAATATTGCCATGACAGACAACCAAAAAATCGCTCAGGGCGAAAATACTCTGCTGACTGACTTTCCCAAACTTTATTGTCCCTTTATTCGCCAAACCTTTAAGGTGGATAAAGAGGCCTGGAAACAGCACGGGGCCCCGCTCAAATTGCGCGAGCCCAAGGCCTATCTCGTGGTTAACAGGGTAAACCCCGGTTATGAGTGGGTTTTTAATGATCCCGACACATTTGCTGTGGAAAAACTCGATGGCACTAATGTCAAAATCCTCACACAGAAGGGCAGGTTGATCTCTGTGCAGAACAGATTAAACGTCATAGATCCCTTGCAGATCATCAAGGGCAAGGGTTTTATCATCGAGGGGATTTTCCAGGCCATCGACAAGGGTTACGTCAAGGAGGATGGGGAGCAGGCGGGGGAGGTGATTGGGCCCAAACTGCAGGGGAATCCGTACAAGCTCGATGTCCATTTTTGGTATCCTTTTGATCTGACGATCAGCAATTTGAGGTACAAATCGTTTAACGAACACGAGCCCACGTTTGACAACTTAAGTTCGTGGTTTAAGGATTTTTTGTTTTCGCGATTTTTCACAAAGCGCGCGTCGAAGCTGGGGATCGATGAGAAGGTGATGGCCGAAGGGGTGGTGTTCTATAATCTCAAGAGGAGGGCCGCCAACCAATGTTGGCGTGCCAAACTCAGACGCGATATGTTTGACTGGTTTTATCAGGATAAGGTAGGGGTGTTGGACTACGACAAGAACGGTCGTGATGAGGCGGAGGATCAGGAAAGTTTTGATTAGAGCCGTGAAGGAGAGGTGGCAGAGTGGTCGAATGCGGCAGACTCGAAATCTGTTGTCCGATTTATTTCGGACCGTGGGTTCGAATCCCACCCTCTCCGCAAAATTTGGCTTCGCCAAATTAGTTGTTGGTAGTTTGTAGTTAGTAGTTAGTAGTTAGAGCCTATCCGAAAACCTCCTGAAGGGAGGGTGGAACAAAGCCGTGGGTTTCAACCCACGGAAATCGTGGCGAAATATTTTTTCCGCCCTGAAGGGGCTGCGGTTGGCAATGTGGCATTTTTCCTGCACCCTTTCAGGGTGCAATATTACCGGCGCCTGTTTTCCGTAGGCTAAAGCCTACGGCTGTAT
>CAZGMS010000031.1:0-3801 GCA_964526915.1 uncultured Nitrospirales bacterium | reverse complement strand
TAAGGCACGCTACGTTGAGGACTTTTTGCGAAATCTGACAAAGTCGCAGGCCGAAGCATGGTTTTGCAGTAGAAGATAGTTTTTAGAGGTCCCCTAAAGCCTGTTCGTCTTCATATTTGTCAAATACGCTGGTGATGCTTGCGTCAAGGTCTTCTGCCGTGAGCGCCGTGAGTGTAGAATAGAGCAGATCAAGATTTTCTCTGAAACACATGCCTGATGAGACGAAGGCTTCAATTGTGTACAGTTTATGAAAACTCTTGCAGTATAATACGCCCAGTATTATACTTAAAGTATAATGAAAAACTTTCTTTACGATACCCTCTTGGATGCCGAAAACATTTGTAATCTCAAGCGCGAGACAAAACTACTCATGCAGGGTGTGAAACAGCAGAAAAAACTGGTTGTGTATGGCGTGCGTAACTGCGGAAAAACTTCGCTGGTTAAAAACGTGATCGTGCCGCATTTTCAGAAAATGCACAAAACCAGTTTTGTGCTCTTTTGTGATCTGATGGATGTCAAGAGCCTTGACGACGTGCAAAATCGTATCAAACACAGTTTTGAGAAGTCGTTCGCCAATAGTTTTCCGGCCCAACAATTTCTGAAGGCTGCCAAAGATTTTTTGTGGCAACACAAACCACAAATTGAATTTGATCCTGCCACTGGCCAGCCCACAATTAGCCTGGGCGAAGTGAGAGCGACCAGAGTCCCTTCACTGGTTGATCTTTTTGAAACCATCACAAATAAAATTGCAAAGAAAATCCCGACGCTCATTGTTTTGGATGAATTTCAGGACATTGCCTTTGTGCCGCAGGCTCAGGGGTTGTTTCGTCAGGTCGTGCAAGAACTGAAGGATGTTCCTGTCATATTCCTGGGATCAAAAAAACATATTTTATCGGACTTGTTTGCCAAACCGCGGGCCCCGTTGGCTCAGGTGGGTGAAGATGTTGCGTTTATGCCGATTGCTTATGAGGAATATCATGCGTACATGCAGGAGCGATTTGAATCCCAAAAAATCGACCTGGATTTTGCATGCTCAAAGTTTTTGCAGGATCTTTTGCATCGCGTGCCAGAGCCCATCAATATTGTTTGCGCACATATTTTTGAAAATCTTTCTAACACTTCCATCACACCCAGCATGATTTCTGTGGCCTTGGATCAGGTTGTAGAAAAGCGTTCGAGCCGGTATCAGGAATATTTGTCGCATTTTTCTGAAAAAGAAGAACATGTCCTGGCGGCCCTGGCAAAAGAGGGGGTTGTGTTGCAACCCAGTGGCAAGGAATTTTTGCATTGTGTGGACATCACAGCGAGAACGGCAAGCCAGAGTGTAAAAAAATTTCTTAACAAATCGATCGTAGAAAAGACGCCACAAGGTTACAGGTTATCCGATCCGCTATTGGCGCATTATCTTAAAAGGAACAAATGAAAAATCTGACAACGGGATTTTTGTGAAGTGATTTATCATTTCTGTAAAGCTTCTTGAGCATGCTTGTTATCAGGCTCAATCACTAAGGCCCGTTCATAGGCCTTCTTGGCCTTTCTGGTCCTGCCCCAGACCGTATAGGTATCGGCCAGGGCAAGAGTAGCAAAAAGAAAACCTGGTTTGGCAGTCAATATTCTTTCATACACCTCAATAGATTCTTTGAATTTTTGTTGGGCTTTAAGTGCCATTGCCAATCGCGCCAGGTACCACTGATTTTCTGGAGAAAAAGCCCTGAGAATTTTTTCTTCTGCTGTGGCCAGGTCGGTTTGTCTCAGGAGTGAGTACGCAACAAAAAGTGTTGTGTGTGCCTCGTAACTGTTGGGATTGACTGTTAACGCCTGTTTGGCGGTGGCAATTGCCTCGTCATATTGTGCAGTATTACAAAACACCAATCCTTTGAGTGCCAAGGTGGCGGGTTGATTTGGATTTATTTGCAATGTTTTATCTAACCATTTCTGGGCAGTGACAGAATCGCCTTGAATCATAAAAAACTGAGCAAACGAAAGAATTGTATTCAAATCAATGGGATTCAATATTTCTGCACGATTCAGATATTGTCTGGCCGCTTCGTAATCCATTTTTTCCATACAGAGACTCGCCTGCATGGTTAATGTTGGGGTAAACTTTGGATTCAATTTTTCTGCTTCTGATAAAAACCGCTCACTGGCTTGGTAATCCATTTGTTGCATGGCCAACCAACCCTTTACCATGAGTGCAAAATAGTTGCCCGGCGCTACAGTTTCTGCCCTCACAAGATAGGTTTTGGCTTCATCAAAACGATCGTGAACGATTGATTCCATGGCACAACACACCAGAGTTGTGGTTTCATTGGGATTGATTGTCAATATTTGTTTGTAGCTCTCTTTAGCCTTTTCCGTTTGACCAGTTTCTGCATAAAGTGATGCATACATCCAATGCATTCCAAAATGTTGGGGATTGATCGCTTTGATGCGATCAAGATGCGTTCTACATTCGTCATAATTGCCTTGAGTAAACTCAATCTGAGCCAGTCCCTGCAATACGTTCTGGTCATTGGGGTCAATCGCCAAGAGCTTGGTAAAAATTGCTTTCGCCTCTTCAAACCTGCCGCAGAATCCTAACAAGAAAAACGCATAGGTAATTTGTAGGTAAGAATTGTCTGCATACAGGGACAATAATTTCTTATAAACGGTATCACATTCTGTCAGTTTTCCGCGCGCGGCCAGAACATTTGCCAATGACAGATTTGTAGTGATGTCGTTGGGATTCGTTTGAAGGATCTTTCGATAAATTTGCTCGGCTTTTTCAAAATCACTTTTTTGAAGAGCTACATTGGCCAAGGCTACTTGATAACTGGCGTTCTGAGGCATGAGTTTGGCTGCTTCGGCAAAGTATTTTTCGGCTGAATCAACATTACCATTCGCGTTGGCATAGATGCCAAGTTGATAGAGGGTATATGGGTTGTGTCCATCAGCTGCAAAAGATCGCTCCAAATACTCTTTGGCGCATTCCATTTGTCCTTCGTTCAGGCACACCATGGCCAATAAATTGAGATCGGCTGTAGAATAAGGATTGTCTTTGATGATGGTTTCACAAAGCGTTCTTACCGATTGCATATCACCTGTACTATAACAGATGATGGCTAGTTGTCGTTTGGCGTAAATATTGTCTGGATTAATTTCTAGAGCTTGTTCGTACAGTGCTTTTGCATTTGTTATTTCACCGGTTTGTTCCAGGCTCTGCGCTTTGTACAATAGGGCCGTGGTATTTTTTGGATCACTTGCCAAGACCAAATCAGCCAATCGTATTGATTCTCTATACTGGCCTCGTGAGAAGGCGATCCCAGCGAGGCCTGAATTGACTTGAGAGGCGAGCTGATCTGTTTTGCCTTTATGTGCAGATATGAGCACTTTACTGAGACAGAATTCAGCCTGATCAGGGAGATTGAGTGACAACAAATATGATCCTACCCAAGCGTACACGTCTCCAGATTGATAGAGAGAAGCTACTTTGTCTTGCCCATTGCTGATGATGATCGTTTCAGCATTTTTTGGAATCAAAAGTTCCGCGCTATCCAAATCCCCCTTAGCAATGTATGCCGTAATCAAACCTAAGTGGATACTCAGATAATCTCTGATGGTTTGTGCTTTTAAAAAACTCTCAATGGCCAGGTCAAACTGTTGTGCTGATAAGTAGACGTAACCCAATGTTGTATTGCTCCAAGAGTCATCTGGATTGGCCTCGAGACTTTTCTTTAGAAATGTGATGGCTTCTTCTTTATTACCCAAAGAGAGTAATTTTTCTGCCAAAGCGCCACTCGCGCCAAATTCTCCAGAACTCAC
>CAZGMS010000030.1:0-17465 GCA_964526915.1 uncultured Nitrospirales bacterium | reverse complement strand
ATTGTGTCGGAAGATGTACGGGTGAGTCAATAGAAAAAGCTAATAATGTCAATGAATTATAGTTTTTGTCTAAATCACGATAAGGGTTGGGAGAAAAATTAAAATCGCATCAGGTCAAGTGCTTGATACGTCTATGGGCGTTTCAGTTTTTTGTAGGCCTCCAGAAGCATCTTTTCTGTCGTCTTCCAATCGAGACAGGCGTCGGTAATAGAAACACCGTATTTCAATTTGGAGGGGTGATCGAGTTTTTGATTACCAGCATGCAGGTGGCTTTCGATCATAAACCCAGTGATGGCGTGGTTGCCATCGAGAATCTGCTGAATGCCGTCGGTGAGGACGCGGGATTGTTTTTCGATATCCTTTCCCGAATTGCCATGTGAGCAATCAATGACAATCTTCTGGCGAAGGTTGTTTCTTTCGAGCTCGCCGACGCAGTCCAAAATGCTTTGCCTGTCGAAGTTCGTATTGCTGGCACCGCCCCGCAAAATCACGTGAGAGTAAGGATTCCCGCGTGTCTTGAAGACGCTGACCTGTCCCTCCTCATTGATGCCCAGAAAATGATGCGAGTTGGTGGCAGACTTCATGGCATTGATGGCCACCGAAATATTGCCATCGGTTCCATTTTTAAAACCGATCGGCATGGACAAACCGCTGGCCAGTTCGCGATGGGTCTGGGATTCCGCCGTGCGAGCCCCGATGGCGGCCCAGGTGATGAGTTCGGCCAGATACTGCGGTGTGATGGGATCGAGTGCCTCAGTACCAGCGGCCAGGCCCAACTGATTGATTTGGTTTAAGAGGGTTCGTGCTTGTTTGAGACCTTCCTCGATGTGAAAGGAATCATCCATGTGAGGGTCGTTGATGAGCCCCTTCCAGCCAATCGTGGTGCGGGGTTTTTCAAAATACACGCGCATGATCATGAAAAATTTGTCGGCCACCCTCTTGGCCAGTTGCTTCAGCAGGTTGGCGTATTCGAGAGCGGCCTTGGGATCGTGAATGGAACAAGGCCCCACAACAAAAAACAATCGGTCATCGCGACCATCAAGAATGTTCTGGATGATTTGTCGGCTGATCAGCACGTTGGATAAGGCATCTTTATAGACAGGCACAGCCGACTTCATGTGGCTGGGGGTAATGAGTTTTTCAAAGCCGGCAATGTTGATGTTTAATATTTTTTTAAGTTCATCCATAATTTACGTAAATTGTTTTTCTGGGTCCTGCCCCGGCTGGCTATTTTTTGACGCTTTTCGCTTCAGCCAAAGGACTGATCCCGCTCTGCGGGACACAAGTTCGCTCCACAGGCCGCGTCAATATAATAGCTCGCCGTGTCACCCAGAAAAACAATGCTCCCACAACACTTCATGACAAATCTACAAGCTCATTCAAATACTTTTTCCACAGCTCCATGATCATGAGGGTGATGTCTCCCGCTTCACCGCCAGAAATCTGTCTGTCGTCGATGGCCACTACAGGTTTGACGCCCACGACGGAGTTGGTGATGAAGACCTCCTTGGCGTGTGATAGCTCCTGTGGTGTGATCACGGTCTGTTTGACATCCATTTTATGTTTTGTCAGCAATTTGATCAGATTTTTTTTGGTGATGCCGCCCAGAAGCCCTTGTTCCTCCATCACCGTGTGCAAAGTGCTGTCTTTGTCGATCCAAAAAATATTGCCGGTACAGGTTTCGGTGACCAGCCCTCTGGCGTTCAACAAAATGCCATCGTAAAAACCGGATTCTTGCGCTTCGAGACGGGCCCTCATTTTGCTCAGATAATTTGTGGTTTTGATGGCGACGAGAGGCAGGTGTTCGTTCGGAAAGTCGCGAATGACCTTGAGACGGTCAGGTCCCGACAGGGCTTCATCCAAAAGACGTTCACAAAAAATGGTGACATTTGCGGTCATGACTTTGGTATCGATCTCGGTGGGGGCGCATGTCGCTTGGGAATAATCAGCAAAAGTCTGGGACAAAACTATTTTCAAGCGTGCATTCTGATAGTTGTTTTTTGCGATCAGCTCCTGGCACACTGTGGAAAAATCAATTTCGGCTGGGTATTCGATTCCCAAAAAAGTTGAAGACCATTGCAGACGGCCTAAATGATCGTTCAAAAATGGAATTTTACCATCGAAACTTCTGAAGGTCTCGAAGAGCCCCTCGCCAAACAAGAAAGACCGGTCGAAAACGGACACCTTGGCTTGCTCAGCCGTCACAAAGGAACCATTTTGATAGATCGTGTTCATATTGCCGACGACTAACTCTTTGACAGGGATTGTGCAAGGTGATTAAGGGCACTGGTGGTGTGTTAGAGAAAATGGAGGGGCATATGTTTCAAATCAAACGGGCTTTGCTGAGTTGTACAGATAAAACAGGTCTTGCTGAGTTCGCGCGGTTTCTGGCAGACCGCAAGGTAGAAATCCTGTCAACCGGTGGCACCGCGAAACTCCTGCGTGATCACCATATCCCCGTCACAGAAGTGTCCGATCACACAGGGTCGCCCGAAATTCTGGATGGCCGCGTCAAGACCCTGCACCCCAAGATTCATGGCGGGATTTTGGCCATTCGCGACAATGAAACACATCAAAAACAGATGATCGAGAACCAGATTGAACCCATCGATCTCGTGGTGATCAATCTGTACGCGTTCGAAAAAACAATCCACGATCCATACCCTCTGGGGCACAAGCGATCCACGATCCATGATGCTATCGAAAACATCGACATTGGCGGGCCAGCCCTCATGCGTTCCGCGGCCAAAAACCATGCCGATGTGGCCGTGGTGACGGATCCCGCAGATTATGAAAAAATAATGCGTGAGCTCGAAGAGACGGGGACGTTGTCGCGGACGTTTCGATTTGAACTTGCCTGCAAGGTGTTTGCCCGCACCGCGCAATACGACTCTGTGATCAGCTCCTACCTCAATCAATTTCGTATACAGTCCGGACCTGTGTCGGGCGAAAACTTCTTTCCTGATCGTCTGAGTCTTGATTTGCAAAAGGTAAACACGCTCCGGTACGGTGAAAATCCACATCAGCAGGCGGCGTTGTACCGTGAGACAGGTCAAAAAGGAATCGTGGATGCCAAACAATGGCAGGGCAAGGAACTGTCGTTCAATAATTATATGGATATGGAATCGGCCTGGTCTTGCGTGTCTGAATTCAAGGAACCGGCGTGTGTGATTGTGAAACACATGAACCCCTGTGGCGTGGCGCAGTGTGATCATTTGAACACTGCCTTCATCAAGGCTCGCCAAGGTGACCCGGTGAGCAGTTTTGGTGGTGTGGTGGCACTCAACCGGGTGGTCGACAAACCCACGGCTCTTCTTTTGGCCGAAACTTTTTTTGAAGTGATCATTGCCCCTGACTATGAAACATCTGCGCTGGAGGTTTTTTCAAAGAAGAAGAATCTGAGGCTCATGAGTTGTGAGGAATTTTCCAGAGGACAGTTTCAGCACATGGACTATCGCCGCTTAAGCGGTGGTTTGCTGGTTCAGCAGGCCGATGCAGGTTCGCTTGATCTGTCTGCTTGTCAGGTGGTGACCAAACGCAAACCCACACCCGAAGAATATCTCGATCTCGATTTTGCGTGGAAGGTCGTAAAACATGTCAAGTCCAACGCGATCGTGTTTGCCAAAAATGGGCAGATTCTGGGGGTGGGCGCCGGGCAGATGAGTCGCGTGGATTCTGTCAAACTTGCCGTGTCAAAGGCCTTGGGGGACGAGGGACCCTTCGACTCGCTCCGCTCGCTCAGGGCAGGCGGAGGGACGAGGGACGAGGGACGAGGAGCTACTTTGGAAGGTGCTGTGCTGGCCAGCGATGCGTTTTTTCCGTTCAGGGATGGTGTGGATATTGCCGCAAATCAGGGGATCACGGCGATTGTCCAACCCGGCGGGTCTGTGCGGGATCAGGAGGTCATCGCGGCCTGCGATGAGCACGGGATCGCCATGATTTTTACGGGCATGAGACATTTTAGACACTAAAAAAACACCCAATGAATGAGTCCGTAGACGGGGAAAAGGATGACGAGGGCGTAGCCCATGTAACCAAAGAAACTGGGGGCCTTGATGCCCGCATGATCGCTGATGGCCTTGACCATAAAGTTGGGACCATTGCCAATGTAGCTGTTGGCCCCCATGAGGACGGCGCCAGCACTGATGGCCATGAGTATTTTGGCAGGGATGCCGATCACCTCGGGTGCGAGGTTAAGCCCCTGCGCCAGAGAAACAAATGTGAGGTAGGTCGGGGCGTTGTCCAGAAATGAGGAGAGTATGCCGGTGAGCCAAAAAAACTGATACGGCTTGTTGATGCCAAATTCCGGCCCCTGCGCGCGTAAGAGTTCCAGCGCAGGAATCATGGTGATAAAAATCCCCGCGAACAAAATGGCCACTTCCAAAATGGGGCCCCAGGCGAAATGATTTTTCTGGCGTGCCAGTTTGGGACCTGTCCAAAGTGACAGTCCCGCCAGACATAGCATGGCAAGCTCGCGCCAGGGCGTGGCCAGAAAAACAGCGCCCACCACGCCGCCCAAATACAACAAATTGATGAGTCCCGTAATGTGCAGGGGATAAACATGGGTCCTGTCTTTTTGCAGGCTTCTTTTGGTTTCGTGTCGATAACAGTAGGTGTCCCAGCTGTAGAAAATTCCCAACAAGAGTGATGTGGCCAAAAACCAGATGGGAAAAAGTTTGAGTGTCCAGAAAAACGGCACGCCCCGCAGATACCCCAAAAACAAGGGAGGGTCGCCCAAGGGAGTCAGCATCCCCGCGCAATTGGCAACAATGAAGATAAAAAACACAGGCAAGTGTTTTGTCTTTTTTCGTTCCTTGTTCGTGTTCAAATAGGAGCGAATGAGGATCATGCTGGCACCCGTAGTCCCAATCAAGTTTGCCAGAATCGCGCCAATGCCCAAAAAACACGCATTGACCTTGGGGGTCGCCTTGAGATCTCCGCTGATGTTGATGCCACCGGCAATCACATAGAGAGAGCCCAAAAGAACAATGAATGAAAAATATTCCTCCACGGTTTTCAGGATCAGATGAGCGTCATGCCCCAAAAAATAAACCAGAATGGGTGTGGCCAGCAGGCCGGCAATGACGGCCTTGTTGCGGTTGTGTTCCCAAAAGTGTGGCGCGGCCAGAGGGATGATAGCAATCGATAACAACGTGAGAATGAAAGGGAGGGCGGTGATGAGGGAAAGCTGATCGGTCATTTTTTAGTAATAAGAAAATAATACATTGCTGGCAACTGGTTATCGAACGCCTGTCGTTTTCTCAATTTTGTCAAAAATTTGTCGGATTTATCATGCGGTTCTATGGCATGTTTCCGTAACATCTTGATAGGATGCAATTAATTATATCAATCGCAGCTGGAGGTCTGGCCTACATCTTGCATGTAAAATTACCATATATGTCCGTAACCCTTAACATGCCCGATCAGACTGTCTTTGATGACCAAGATGTTGACGCTTGGGAGACCTGGCTCGCCTCGCAGGATGATTCGGTCATGCAGGCTTTTTTTGATTACGCGTCTGGTGAGGTATCGTCGTCCTCCGACTTTAGCGGTGTGCCCAGTCAGGACGCCTTCTATCGCGCATTGGATGAGTACGGTCAAAAAAATCAGATAGAGTTTATCATTCCCTCCAGCAAAAGAATGGGCGGGTCGGGACTATTAACCTCTGCGTCCGCCAGTTCTTTCCTCAGATTGGGGGCCACAGAGACGTCCCGTCAGCCAACCTATAGGGCACAGGCAAAAGATGTTGCCTTTGACCAGATTCGTTTTGCGACCAGTGACACACAATTTTGCAACTGGTTATACAACGGGATGTCGGGCTACGCCACTGTGGACTCAAATGCGGGACTCACTGTGTGCGCACAGGATTATCACAAAGACCTCATGGATGGCGTCTTTGGAGGCGTTAAACTATCCACCACGCAGAGGGATTTTATGGCTGGTCTGTTTAAGGGACAGACCATTACGCTATCGTCCGAGGGACAAATCACATCGGCTGTGACTACTGATATTACCCAGCCATCAGCCGTTGTGTATGGTGACGTTGACAGTTTTTTTGAGGCCTGTCACCTGGGTGCCGTGAGTGCAGAACACGAAGGTGATACCGGTTTTGGAAATTTCGTGGGTGACCGTTTGCTCGATACGGGGACGGATGAAGAGGCCATTGAGGCGCTTCTGCGTTCCTATCAAGAATACCCAGAAGAGTGGGCCCAGTTCAAACAACAGGTGGGGTTGGACTTTAGGGCGCAGGGATACAGTTTTGAGGAGATCATTTCGCGCGAATTCGCCGGGGGTCGTGAGTTGGGCTACATCAGCGGTGTGATTCAATCGCTGAACGTGGGGAATGACTATTACATTGGCCAATCCTTTGGACCCATGGGAGAGCGGCTCATGGGCCTGCTTGAACTGCAAGGACAGATAAACCCCGATGATCCAGAAAGTGTGGAAACTTACAATCAACAGTTTGATGCCATAAAAAATCAATGCGTCAAAACCTTGGGTGAGGATTACGCTGGGGTGTTTGACCTGAATACAGAGCAGGTAGCCCGAGTTGAAAACCTGCAAACCTTGGCCGCTTTGACCTCCTCCGTGCGTACGCTGGAACAGTATCAGCACGAATTTCCCGCGCTCTTGAATGCCTATGATATTCATCCTCCGGTCGATATATTTTGCTGGTCAAACCTCATCGGTCCGGCGGGTGTGATGATGAACAACGTGGATCTGGCAACCAGTTATTTCAGACGGAGTCCCAAGACCGAGGCCCTCGGCATTGCTTTTAAGGAATACATGATACAACTCAATGAGGTGTTGTCCGACATCCGGGCAGGGCAGGAACCCAGTCCGGAAAGCACACAGAGTTTGATTGGCAAGATGGGTGTTGTGGAGCGGGAGTTTCAGATCTTTAAAACGAGTGAGGAAGCGGGGCGCGAGCAGTTGATCAGTAGTTATGAGGCGGCGGAAACGGGTGCCTACACTGTTGTTGGTGCCAGCATCGCGATCACGATGGGAGTTTATGCCATGCCGCTCGCCATTGAAGCGGGCATGACGACGGTCGGGGTGTTGGGAACCGGGATGTTGGCTGGGACCGTGGCGGGAACAACGGCGGAATTTTCCCTGAGATCGGCCATCGATGTGTGGCGTCCCGATGTGGATGTGACCGCGGAAAGACTGGGATACAATCTTGATGAGGCGTCCACAAACGCGGCCTGTGCCGCTCTGAGTCTGGCCACGGGGGGCGGGATGACAGCCCTTTCGCAAACCACAAAATCGGGGATCATCCGTTGGATCGCGACCAACCCGGTGAGTCGCAACATCCTTACCAATGAGGCCATTGCTGTGGCTAACGCTGGCATGCGTGCTGATGAAACGTTCGGGTTGACCGATCTTTTGGTGGCTGGTGGGAGCGGGGCCTTGGCGGGTGTGGCCCAACCTGCGTTGTGCAACAGGGCCCTGGCGGAGCTCGTCTTCGAGGTCAATCGCGAGGGGTTCGAGAACATTGCGGAGATTCAGCTGGAAGGTGGCAAATTGGGGGCGGAGCAGATCATTGGCGCGATCGCGGCGGGATTCACGGAGCTCGGCGGTTCGTACCACGGCTCGCAGATGAGTGTGAATCAACAACAGGAAATCATGTTGGAGTTGATCAGACGGATGCAGGTTGAGGCTGTGGCAAATGGACTACCGTTCAACGTGGATGCGGAGGCCATTCGGCGTGGCGAATTTGACCCGCAGTTATTGGCAACCGAAATGGCACGGCTGGCATCGCAGAGGGGAGAGACGTCTCCTCAGGGAGCAGAACAGGTCAGTGAAGTGGTCACACCAACCGATGTAGAGGAACAGACAGAAACGGTAGGCGACGTTGCCAGTCATGAAGTGACAACCGTACAGTTCGATAAATCAGCAGGGGCAAGGTCTGTCTTGATCGCACAGTTGATAGCGCTACGCGATGCCGTTCAGCCCGGACAAACCTACGTGGAGGTGACTGTGGCCGTTGCAGATGTGAGTCAATACAACCAAACAGATTTTAGAGAAATTTTTGAGCAGGTCTTTGCCGGGACCGATCTGGGTGCAGTGCGTTTGTGGATTGAGGATGGCAATACGGGGCTGAAAGCGCGAGACGATGTTGTTATTGATAGACAGAAATCAGGCGTGCCGGTGTTTACGTCTCAAGATGGTCAGGCTATCATTGGCGATATGTTTGGTGTGGAAGCACAGGGCATTTTCGATATGATTGCCCGTTGTGATCCCTCAGTTCAGGAAAAAGTTTGGAAACTTGTGGCCCGTGTTCATGACGAAATGACAACGACTCGGCTGATTAACAGACGGGGAATCAAACAGAGTGCCTATGGATTGGTTCCTGCCGTGGACAAGTCCGAAGCAAAACAAACATTGCAGGAGTTCCTGACAGCCGTTGATGAGTTCAGGACTTCGCTGAGTGCTCCTGTTGCAAGAGGTTCTTTTTTCAGGAGAATGACGGCGACACCTGCTGATGTGGATTCGTTTATTGAAAACTACCCGGCACGTCCAGCAGATTGTGAGACGCAGGGAAAAATGACCACTTTTGTCGACAAAAAGGGTCAACCAAAAGATTATTTTGTGCCAGATTGGGTGATGCAAAAATTTGATGAATGGATGTCACGGCAGAGCATGGATATGACTAGTGAAGTGCATGGCAAGTTTGTTTTTGAAGAAAATAATGGTGTGGTGACTTTGACTGATTTTGTGCCGTTGCCGTCGTTGGCCCAGTCAACTGAATATAAACGGGCGCGCATGTCTGAGCAGGCGTACGCGGCCCAGTATGGAGACGCCTACACAGATTGTTATGCGGCACCGGAATTTGCACTTGTGGCGGAGGCATTCGGATATGACGGAGTTGCGCCCGAGACGGTGTATGCCGCCAACGAAATGCCCGTACATAGCCATTACCTTGATTCAGCTTACCAGACGGGACCCTCACCAAACGATCGCAAAGGCACCCCGCGAGTTGAGGCTGTCCGTACCTCGCAGGCAGGTCTGGTCTTGTACCAGAGGGGCCGCAGTGATCACGCGCCGAAACTGGTGGTTGACAAACCATTACTACCCGCCGATCAAACACAGGCCTTTGTTTCTCGTTCCTCCCCTCTCCCCGTCGAGCTTAGCGAAGAACTGTCGTCGATGGGAGAAGGCAGTTCCACCGCATCTGTGGATTATGGTGACCTCAGATTCTATTGTATCGGTGGGGATTATTATGTGGCACGCCCCCGGGCGGGTGATGACCCGGTGATGCTCTACGATCAAAATGGTCGGCAGGTTTACGCCCTCTATTCCACCAAGCAGGTGATGCACGGTGAGGGGAGCAGGGCATCGTTTGTTCCCCTTGATTATGTCCCGCTGGATGAGGGCATGACGATCCAGCTTGCCGATGGAACGAAAATGGTTTTTAAAAAACCTGCCTTCACTTTTGGGGAACGGGTTAGAATCAATGATCCTCGCGACACCGATATGTATACCACACAGGGCATTTTGAACGGCCGTGTCATTCTTGTCAGCGATAGAGGCAGGTTCATGTTGGTTCCTGTTGCAAATGTTACACGCGTCGCGCAGGAGAATCCAGTCAGCGCGCAACCGGCCGTGCAAAAGACAGAACCCGTCGTTGACAGAGGAATTCAGTCTCCGCAGGCCGATGCCACCGAAGTGAGTACGCAGATGTTGAGTCCCATCACGGCACAAAGCGCAAGGCTTCCCTTGGGGCCGTCGGGATTTGGACGGACGTTGCCGTCTGTCATGGATAGCGCAGAAATCTTTGTCGCCAGGAACATGGTAAAATACGCTGGGCGCATGGAGATTCTGGTCAACGCCACAGGCCAACCGATCATCAAATTTACCGACGAGAAAACAGGGCAGACTACCTTTTTCAAACCCAGCGAAATTCTGAGCGTCAGAGAGAGACGGGTGGGTCTGGACGATCCGAAACACGGGCTTTGTCGCGTTGCCTCGCCGCAACTTAAAGACAAGTCACTCAATGTGTCGCAAAGCGGCAAACAGGTTTTGGTCGATTTGGCCGATCCCAGATTGCAGTCTTTTTTACACAGCAGATTTGGTGCTCTACAGTTAGGTTTACAAAGAGGCACACTCGATAAAAGAGAGGCGGCCATCAGGGCCTACGAGATCATTCGCCATCAGGTGCGTTATGATGAGTCGCGTCTGGTACAGGGCGGTGGCCTGGCTGTGCGGATGTACAGTTTGAGTGAGTTTTTGGATCAGGGGGTCTGCAACGAACGGGGCATGCTCCTGCAGGTGGCCCTGCAATACATCGGGGTTGAATCCCGTTTCGAAAAAGGAACCGTGTTGCCCTCCTCCAGTGGCGGAAAGGAAGGTCGGCATGCCTGGGTACGTGTGACCGATCCGGCCGTGACGAGTGATGTTTTGATATTGGACCCGCAACAGGCCAAACCACAAACGGAGTACCGAAAGGGTGACAGCCGCCTGATTCCTGACCCCGATCCCGCCTATCTCCGAGACGGTTCACAGACTGTGGCCCTGCGGCCAGGCAAGGGATAAGAATAGCGAACAAGGAATATCGAATGTCGAAAGGAAAGAGCGATAGGGCTCATTAACTGACGAAATTTATGATGTGCAACCTGGTTTCAAAGAAAGCTTGCCTCATTTCCAAACGTTTGGCTATATTCTCCCTCGAGAGGTTGTCGATTCAGGTGACTTACTGGGATGTTGTCATCCCTGCGTGGTCCCTGCCTTCGCAGGGAGGGATCCATTGGTGTCAATGTAATTTGGATTCCTGCCTTCGCAGGAATGACAAAAAATATATGACTTGACGATAATTTCTCGAATAAGGAGGGGGGATGATTGAGGAATTTTATAAACCAACGACTGTTCAGGAAGCTCTGGAGCAAAAAAAGAAGTTTGGAGATCAGGCCCTTTATTTGGGCGGTGGTGTGGAGGTGAACAATCTTTTTTTTCCTAACAAACCAAAACACCTCATCAGTCTGGAAGGGTTACAGCTCAATCAAATCGTTGCTGATCAAAAGCACCTTGTGTTGGGATCGGGTTGCACCATCCAGCAAATCCTTGAGAGTGATCTGGTTCCCGATGTCCTGAAAAAGGCGTGTTTGAATCTCACCAATCGCAATATTCGGAATCAGGCCACGATCGGTGGACACATCGCCACCAATAAATCCTGCAGTGATCTTTTGCCCACACTGATCGTGTTGGGAACGGAGTTGGAAATTACTGAGTCCGCACAAACAAAAACCGTTTTGCTTGAGGATTATATCAATAGCGAGGGCCGTGACCTGATTACCTCCGTCATGATCCCTCAATTATCGGAGCAGACCAAGGTTTCGATCCTCAATTTTACGCGCTCGGCCAACGATGTTTCCATATTAACAGCGGCCGTTTCCTATGTGTTGGAACATGACGTTTTAAAAAATGTAAAAATCGCAGTGGGTGGTGTGGCCAAACATGTGATCAGACTCTCTACAGTCGAAAAACAATTGGCTGAAAAAACCATGCCTTGCCGCGAAGATGTTGAGGCTATGGTTAAAGAAGTGGTGTGCCCGATAACTGATATCAGGGGGACGGCGGAGTTTAAAAAATATGAGATTGCGGTGATGGTGGGGGGGTGTTTTATTAGCTCAAAGCTCAAAGCTGAAAGGTGAAAGGAAAAGATTGTCATCCCTGCGAAAGCAGGGATCCAGAATTGAAAGAATCTTGGATTCCTGCTTTCGCAGGAATGACAGGTTGATCTTTCGATCCATACCCTAAAGGGCACAAGCGATTTAGGATTCTTATGAAAATCAAAGTTCGAATCAACGATATCAATAGGGAATTGATTACTGAACCCTCAGAAAATGTACGCTCTCTACTCAGACGTGCCAACATTTCGCTCATGCGCGATGGGTGTGACGGACAGGGGAGCTGTGGGGCGTGCACCATCATTCTTGATGGCAAGACAGTCAATTCCTGTCTGTTGCTCTCACCGCAGATCGATGGCAAAACAATTTACACGGTGGAACATCTTGCGAAAAACCGCCAACTGTCTGCCATTCAAACAGCTTTCCTGGATGCGGGTGTGGTGCAGTGCGGTTACTGCACACCGGCGATGTTGTTGGCCACAAAACAGTTGCTCGAAAAAACGCCACAGCCCACCCGAGAGCAAATCAAGTCTGCCTTTTCTGGAATCTTTTGTCGTTGCACCGGTTATGAACAATATTTTGCGGCCGTGGATCTGGCCAGTCGTCGGCTCAAAGATCCGGAGTCTCTGGCCGCAAAGGGTCCCGAGTTTCGGGATCACCTCCGTGTGGTGGGCAAGGCCAAGCGAAAGGTCGATGGTCCCAGACTCGTGCGCGGAGACAGGGCGTTTGTGGAAGACATGGTGCAACCGGGGACCTGTTATTTAAAAATGCTTCGTTCCCCGCACGCCCATGCCTACATCAAAGACATCGATACCAGTGAGGCAGAGGCCCTGCCGGGTGTGGTCCACATTGTGACGCACAAAAACTGTCCCGATATATATTATAATCAGGCTGGCCAAGGGTTTCCCGAACCATCACCCTATGACCGCAAGCTCATCAGCGAAAAAGTGCGGCACGTAGGTGACCGCGTGGCCGCGGTGGTGGCCGAAACCAAGGAGCTTGCCGAGCAAGCGAGCAAAAAAATCAAGGTGACCTACGAGGTTCTCCAACCGGTGTTCACGATTGACGAGGCCGCCCGCAAGGACGCACCCCTCATTCATAACAGCCAGTTGGAATACGTCGTGGGTGCCCCGGTAGGACTTGATAATAGCCAGGCTAATCCCCGTGATGGCAAAATCATCTATCAGTTTCCCATCCATGCCGATCCCCGCCAAAATATCGCGGCCTCTGTGCATGGTGGCATTGGTAATGTTGATGAGGGTTTCCGGTCTGCTGATGTGATCATTGAACGCGAGTACGAAAGCACACAGGTGCAGTGCACGCCTCTGGAACCGCATGTGGTTTACACGCGTCTGGATGGTGATCGTCTGGTCATCCACGCGTCCACGCAGGTGCCCTGGCACTTGCGGCGTATTGTGGCGCGGATTCTGGGGATCAGCGAAAATAAAATACGAGTCATCAAGGAACGTGTGGGTGGAGGGTTTGGGGCCAAACAAGACATCGTGCTCGAAGAGGTGGCGGCCTATTGCACGTGGGTCACGGGGCGACCCGTTTTTTTTCGCTTCACTCGTGAAGAAGAGTTCATTGCGTCGCGCACACGTCACCCCATGCGGATCAAGGTGAAGTTGGGGGCCAAAAAGGACGGACAGCTCACGGCCATGCAAATGGATCTCAAGGCCAACACGGGTCCTTATGGATCGCATTGTTTGACCGTGCCCATGAACGCGTGTTCCAAGAGTCTGCCCTTGTTTTTGTGTGACAACGTTCATTTTAACGTCACAACTTATTATTCCAACATCCCGCCAACAGGCGCGTATCAAGGTTACGGGGCACCCAAGGGTTCCTTTGCCCTGCAACTTGCGTCGGCAGAACTGGCCAAAGAGTTGGGGCTGGACCATCTGGCTTTTTTGGAAAAAAATCGTGTGCACGACGGTTCCATGCTCGAAATCCTGCGTTGTCTGGGGGAAGGGCGCGAGGGAGTGGCCCAAAAAGTTTCCAGTTGCGGCTTGGGTCCCGCGCTCCAAAAGGGATCGGAGATGATCAAGTGGGGTCAGAAAGAGGTTAGTGACGACCCCGATGTTAAGATTGGCAAGGGTGTGGCGATCATTCAACAGGGATCAGGTCTGCCGGGACTGGATTCCGCCAATGCTACAGTGAGCCTGCTTGGTGACGGAACGTTCATGTTGCTTAGCGGGGGGACCGATTTGGGGACCGGGTTGGATACGCTGACCACCAAGATGGTGGCCGAAACACTGTGTGTGGACATGAATTCTGTTTCGATGATCGCGGCCGATACCGATGTGACGCCTTACGACGATGGGGCCTACGCCTCCAGTGGGACGTTTTTTTCGGGCTCAGCGGCGCTCAACGCGGCCAAGGCGCTCAAAGAGAAAATATTGCATACGGCATCGCAAATGCTAGGTGAACCCATGGAGACGCTGGAGCTGGTTTATCCGGCTGGCGTGAAGGGCAAAAGAAAAACCCTGTCTTTTGTAGAAATTTCGCGTTTTACGCAGTGTGGGACCGGGGCAGGGCAGTTGTCTGCCACGGCCAATTTTACCACTGACAAGGCGGCCATTCCTTATGGGGCGCATTTTTGTCAGGTGGCGGTTAATGTGCGTACCGGAAAAGTGAAGATTCAAAAATATTATGCCTTGCAGGATTGCGGGACCCCCATCAACCCTGAACTGGCGTTGGGTCAGATTTACGGTGGCGTGCTCAAGACCATTGGCCATTCCCTGTTTGAACAAATGATTCTGGATGAGAAAGGCAAATGCCTCAATGCCAATCTTTTGGATTACAAGGTGCCCATGATTAACGACCTTCCCGAGGATTTCAAGGCTGTGCTTGTGGATACTGATGACCCCTTTGGGCCATTTGGGGGCAAATCGATTTCCGAGATTGCCTGCAATGGGGCCTCGCCTGCGATCGCCGCGGCCATTCACGATGCTGTTGGTGTGTGGATGCGCACGTGGCCGTTCAGCGCGGAGAAGATATTGAGGGCGTTGGGGAGGATGTGAGAATATCGAATATCGAATATCGAATGTCGAATCCTTCAACTTCGTTCAGGACAGGTATCGAACAAGGAACAGGGAACAAGGAATGGCGAAAAATGTCAATGCCTGCGAAGGCAGGCATCCAAAAGTTTGTCATCCCTGCGAAGGCAGGGATCCAGAATGTATGTACACATGGATTCCAGCCTACGCTGGAATGACAAGATGTGCGTCAAGGGGGTAAATTAGTATGACACAATCACAATTTCAATTCATCATCTGCCGAGCAAAATTTGTGTTGCCACTCAGGGCAAATAACCTCAACGAACGCATCACCGACGGGTATCTTTTGTCGGAGGGAGAACACATCAGAGAGGTAGGGCGTTTCTCAAGCGATGTCGAAAACAGAATGCGGACAACGTACGGCACGCGTATGGGTGTGCTTTGTGCCCAGGGTATCGAACCATTAGAAACGCTCAAAGACATTCCTTGTCATAACGCGGTTCTCATGCCGGCCTTTGTCAAGGCGCATGGGCACGATCACGAACAGCCGCTCATCGGCATCGCCAAGGATGAACCCCTCACCAGTTGGCTGGATCATGCGGTCAATCCCTTTACGGGTTTTATGAACAAACAGCACGATGAGCTGTGTCGCGTGCTGGGGGATTCTCCGCAAAAAATCACCTACCGCATGGCAAGGCTTTGTGACATTCATTATGGCATCACCACCAGCATGGTGCACCATTGCAATCACAACAAGTATCATGTCCGCGAAATCGCTGAAGTCAACGAGACTGCCGGCACCACCATGATTGTGGCGGTGGGCGGGCAGGATCGTTTTTACGTCAAGGAACTGCTGGATGACCCGCGGGACGCTGTAGCGCGCATGGATCAGGCTTTGCAGATCACCGGCCTCCAGCACACCACGTTTTGTCCGGGACCAGATCAGGTGTTTTCCAATTCACGCAAGATGATTGTGCCGCTCAAAAACTGGGCCAGAGAGCACGGGACGTTGTTTCACATCCACAGTGCCGAGGAACCAAAGACCACGGCGTGGTTTAAGGAGGCCATTGAACCCGGAATGACCGAAGTGGAGTTTCTCGAGGCCATCGGTGTTTTGGATAGCGAGACAGTGCTCGCGCATCAGGTGAATTGTTTTGGGCGCGATGTAGAAATATTGGCCCGTCATCAAACGAGGATTGTGCACAACCCTCTGGCCAATACGATTCTGGGTTCCGGCATGCCGCCAGTGATCGACATGCTGAATGCGGGTATCATGGTGGCGATCTCGACCGACGGTTCCGGCTCGGCCGATAATCAAAACATCATTGCCGCGGCGAGGCTCGCGGCTCAGTATCAAAAGGCCAAATATCAGGATGCCACTCTGCTCAAATCAGAAAAGTTGTTAGAGATGATCACGAGCGTTCCCGCCAAGATACTCAGACAGAATCAAGGGGAGTTAAAGACGGGGATGAGGGTGGATTTTGTTTTATTGAGTTTGGATAAACCCAATATGGTGCCTACACGGGCCGACAATGTGATTGAGAATATCATTTGGTCGGCCGATGGTTCCGAGATTGACACTGTGGTGACGCGGGGGAAACTGCTCAAACTGAGTGGCAGAGTGCTTCCCTTTTCCGATGGCCACACGCCCGAAAATATCATGGGTGCGGTGCAAAAACTTTCGGAACTCTTTGCGGAGTACCGCAAAACCGCGCCAGAGCTTAAGGGGACGGGGGCGCATCAATAACGAAGGGACCCCACTACGCTTTTCAAGCTTCGTGGGGCAGGCGAGGAACGAAAACACGAGGGACGAGGGACGAAATGTCAGAAAACTCACATGAGGGATAACAGTCGACGGCTAACAGCTGACAGCCAGAATCTGGCAGTTGACTGTTGGCTGTAGACCGTTAGCCCAGTTTTTGTAGCCAATTGATTTTGACGCACGTACGCACGAAAGATATGCAAATCACCGCCATCTTACTCGCCGCCGGGGAAGCGAAACGTTTTGGTGCAAACAAGCTCTTGCACCTGTATCGCGGCAAGTCGCTGTATGAACACGCGCTGAATGCCCTTTGTGATGCGCCGGCCATCACCGAAATCATCATGGTCGTGAATGAACATTTCCGATCCACGATTCACGATCCATACCCTAAAGGGCACAAGCGATCCACGTTTCTCAAATATGTTCTCAATCCCGATTATCGTCAAGGCATGGGGACAAGTTTGCGTGAAGGCGTGAAGGCCTCATCCGCTAACGCAGACGCCTACCTTATTGCCTTGGCCGACATGCCTCGGGTTTCGGCAAAGCTCATTGGTGCTCTCATTTCTTTTTATCAACAATCGGATAAAGCCATTTTGATTCCCCAATGTGGGGATCGTAGAGGTCACCCCGTGATCATGTCATCACTTTTTCGTGAGGCCCTGAGTTCACTATCCAACGATCAGGGCGCCAGACAGGTGATCAGCGAGCACAGCCACGATGTGGGTTATTTTGTAACAGAAGATGATGCCGTTCTGTTTGATGTCGATCTCCGTAGTGACCTGGGTCAATAAGAGCCTATTCGAAAACCTCCTGAAGGGAGGGTGGAATAAAGGCGTGGGTTTCAACCCACGGAAATCGTGGCGAAATATTTTTTCCGCCCTGAAGGGGCGGCGGTTGGCAATGTGGCATTTTTCCTGCACCCTTTCAGGGTGCAATATTACCGGCGCCTGTTTTCCGTAGGCTAAAGCCTACGGCTGTATTCCCGGTACGGTGCAAACACATAAGTAACAAAGCAATGAAGACACATGGGTAACACATCTCAGTAAATCTTAGTCAATTTCATCGTTTCTGTGTCTAAGT
>CAZGMS010000029.1:0-22890 GCA_964526915.1 uncultured Nitrospirales bacterium | reverse complement strand
TGCCTGGTTGTCTTGTTCATTGTTCAACACCATTCCCCATGAATGATATGATGTGTTGTATATATGCGTATATATACAGTGCGTCAAGGAAATTGTTTTGAAGGTTGTGTGTCAGACATTGATGGAACGAAATTTACAATAAATGTTTAAATCAGTCAAAATGAGTGAACATCTCCCGCAAGAGGATCTACGCTGAAGAATTGGGAAACAAATTTTATTTGACCGAAGGCATGTGGCACCTTCTATACTGAGCGACAAAAATATTTGCCGATTCCAGGGTTTCCTCATGCCGCTTTTTTGAGATCGAGCATGACGTTTTTAAGAATGGTTTCGAAACTCTCCATGACCCCCACACCTTTGTGGGCTACGGTCTCAAAATCGGGAAACCCTTTAGAATTAAGCAGTTTCTTGAGTTCATCGATTCGTCCAGCCGTGGGGCAATCGCGTTTGTTGTACTGGATGACCATGGGGATTTGATCCGGATCGTAACCCAGTTTGCTCAAATTCAGGGCCAGTTCATTGAGGGAACTCAAGGAATCTTCGATGTATTCCAAACGGGAATCGGCCACAAAGATAATGCCATCCACACCATGCAGAAGAAGTTTGCGCGAATCTTCGTATAAAACCTGCCCCGGCACAGTATACACCTGAAACTTGGAGCGGTATCCACGAATAATCTCCTTGGACGAAAGGGCCATGAAATCAAAAAACATCGTACGTTCCGTCTTGGGAACCTGATGCACCACCCCTTTTTTCTTTTTGTTTTTAAACTGTTCCTGGAGCATCAGAAGGCTTGTCGTCTTGCCCGACAAAGCCGGGCCGTAATAAACTATTTTGCAATTAATTTCTTTGGTTTGTGGATTGACTATAGACATGCGCGGCAAATTATGTCGCGGGTTAGGGGATGTCAATAACCTTTTTCCTTGTTTTGAGGCCAAACAATTTCTATGGTAATCAAAACCGATATGCCCACAACAGATTTATTTGATCCGCATCGCGATCCCTCCAGAATCCACTTGGCCGATGGTGCCATGGGGACGTGTCTGATCAACAAAGGCTTTGACCCTGCCTCCTGTCTGGTCAACCTCAATCTGACTCACGCCAGACTTATTCAGCAGACCCACAGGGAATACGTTAACGCGGGAGCGGAAATTATTTACACGCATACCTTCGGCGCCAATCCTGTTTTTCTGAAACGATTTGGGCTGGAAAATCTGCTGGGCGAGATCAACAAACGCGCTGTTGAAAATGCCCGTTTAGCCGTTGGTGACAACATTTTGCTGGCAGGCAATCTGGCGGGCATGAACCCCTCTCCCACGACGGGAGCTAAACCGGAGGACTACGCCCAGCACTATTTTGACCAGGCCTCCCTGATGGCAGGCGAAGGTGTAGACCTCGTGGTCGTGGAAACCATCACGAATTTTATTGACCTGCGGGCCGCTCTGGTCGGGTGTCAGGCCGCTTTGGGCAACAAAACACCCTGGGTTGTTTCGGTCGTGCCACGGCAAAATGGGGCCCTGCTGGACAACACGGCAGTGACTGAATGGGTTCCTGAGATCAAGGCTGGGGGTGCCTCTGGGGCTGGGTTGAACTGTTTCTGCGAAATGAGAGCTGTTTGTTCTGTGGTTTCGGCACTGGATGCGCTTGCCCCCTTCCCCCTTTTTGTAAAGCCCAATGCGGGGATCCCCCATAAAACCGACAACCGGTGGGTTTACCCTGTCACAGAGAAAGAGTTTTGCAATGAAATACAAAAACTGCTAGGGCTTCCCATCACAGTGGTTGGGGGGTGTTGTGGCACAGACCCCCACTACATTAAGGAACTCGCAGCCCTATTAACCAGCGGTTCGTAAGTCCCGTATGTCCCTACGCGACACGCGATTCACGAATACAGAATCATGGAACTCATCGAAACCATCAGTCACGAGACTCACGTCAAACCAGACTTCATCAAGGCCATCCTGCAACTCCACGCGGAAGGTTGCACCATCCCCTTCATGACCAGATACCGCAAGGAAAAGATCGGCCTCTCCAACGAGTTCGTAGTCAAACAGATCATCTCGCGGCACGAAGAACTCAAGATGCTCTCAAAAAAACAAAAAGAGGTCCTGCAAAAATTGACAGACGCGGGAGAACTCAGTGAGGGACTCAAAAAATACATCCAGACAGCAACAAACGAATACGAGCTGGAAGAACTCGAACAGTCCTTCCAGCCACGCGCCAAAGGCCCCCAGATCACGCTCACCCGAACAGCCCTCAAGCCCCTGATCGAAATAATCCTCAAACAGGAAAACATCACGGTGCCGCTGGAAGCCCTGGCCAGCAATTATGTGAACGAACCCTCTGGTCTCGTCAGTCCCGACAAGGTCATTGAAGGACTACGCAAGATTTTGGCCGAAGAACTCCTGCGCACACCCTCTTTGCGAACCGACATCAAGAACATCTACTGGTCCGAGGCCCTTTTTCAATGTTCCAAAACAACCGAAAAAGACATTTCCTCAAAATTCTCTGAGTTCGATCATTTCGCAAAACCCGCCAAAGACATCACCCCTCACCAGTTTTTGACCATTCAGACGGGGGTAAGACAAAAACAACTCAAGTTCACTGTGACAGCAGACGACCAAACAGTTCTGGAACGGCTTTTCGCTCGCCGGATTTCGACGCAGGAACCGACCATTCGTTTTCTGCTCGAAAACGTGTATTCCGAACTTTACCACGAACCGTTCAAGAATAACCTCGATGCCTATGTGGTAAAAAAACTTTGGCGACGGGCCGAGTCCGTCACGATTGATTCTGCCGCCCATACCCTGCAAAGCACTCTCGCGCTCCCGGCGTTTGGTCCCCAACCGGTGTGGACCGCACTCTATCTTCCAGGCGATAAAAAATGTCTTCTGGCCACCCTCGATGCGCAGGGACAGGTCACCAGCCATCAGGACCTTTCGCTGGCGGAAACCGACAAACCAAAATCACTCGAAATCCTCAGCGGCCTTTTGCTCGCCAACCGCCCCGCCTTGGTTATCATGGCCAAGCGGGATCACATCCGCGAGGCTTGGGAAGCGTTCAAAAACCTCTTCAAGGAAATCAATCAATCCGTTCCCCTGATCATCGCCGAGACGTCACTGCCCGAAATTTGTGCCAAAACAAAAGACGCCGAAAAAGAATTCGCAAACGAACAATTGCGGTTCATCGTCTCCTTGGGCCGCTTCGTGAGGGATCCCCTCAGCGAAATCATCAAAGCCGATGTGCTGTCGCTCCCGCTCAACCCGCATCAGAGGATCATCAACAAGGATGCTCTCAGGAAAGAACTCGACCTGGTCATAGAAACAGCCGTCAACAAACTGGGCATCGACATCAATCACGCCCCACTATCGCTTCTGCAGCACGTCTCGGGACTCGATCCCAAAGCGGCGCAGGCCATCATTGACCACCGCACACAAAACGGTCCCTTCAGGAACCGAACCGAACTGCTCGGCGTCAAGGGGCTCACGCCAAAACATTTTTTTCTGGCCGGTGGTTTTTTGATCATCCCCGACAGCGAAAACCTCCTCGACCGCACCCTGATTCACCCCGAGCATTACGACCTGGTCAATGCCATGGCGGGCAAGCTGGGTAAAACACTCAGCGAACTTTTTGCCCAACCAGAATCATTCCGCGAATTGCCCATCAAGGAATTTGAGGGCCCGGAAACAAGCCTGGAAAGTTTGCGCCTGATCATTGGGGAATTCAGAGCCCCCGCCAAAGACCCTCGGGCGGACTATGAAGTTCTGGAGCCCGACCCCACCATCAAATCTCTCGATGACCTCAAACCCAAGATGGTGCTACGTGGGAGGGTGATCAATTTGGCAAGTTTTGGCGCATTCGTCGACATCGGCGTGGAGCAACTGGCCTTGCTACACAAATCAGCCTTAAGCGAATCCCGCGACGCCCCGCCACCACCAACGATCAAACTGGGACGGGTACTCAATTTTGAGGTGCTAGAAGTCGATAAAGACAAAAAACGCATTCAGGTAGGATTTCCCGTTTTCAAACGACGAGAGCCCCCCCCCCGACGACAAGAAGAACGACCAACGAGAGACAACGGACGACCCGCCTACGCTAAAGCTTCCACCTACGCTAAAGCTTCGGTGGACAGGTCGGGGCAGAAATGTGACGAGAGACGAGGTGACAACAGATTCACTCCCGGCAAACGGTCTCAAGGAAATCTCAGACCAGATCGTCGTCCTGGCCCACCCAAACACCAGTTGGGAACTCTGGGTGACAAATTCAAGGACCTGTTTAAATGATGGTGACTGCTTACATCGGCTTCGGTTCCAATCTGGGCGATCGGCAGGCGCATTTGCGTGCCACCCTCGATCGGCTCTCTGCCTGTGACCACATCACACTCAAGAGAGTGTCTCGTTTGTACCAGACCGAACCTCACAAAAAAAACACTGACCCCCAGCCCTGGTACCTCAACTGTGTCCTCGAAATCGAAACTTCACTGACCCTGCACCAATTGTTGTCCACCCTTAAGCTCATCGAGAAAGAACTGGGCCGCAAAACCAAATCCGACTGGAAACCCCGTCCGGTTGATCTCGATATCCTGTTGTACGGCACCATCATTTATCAGGACAATGGGCTTCGCGTGCCTCATTCAGATTTGACACAGCGACGATTCGTGCTCCAGCCCTTGTGCGATCTCTGCCCCACCTTCCTCCACCCTGAATATCAAATGAGCTTGCAAGAACTCCTCAACTGTTGCACAGATAAGTTGAAAGTTGTCGATTGGGAAAATAAATGAAATGTTTTTCAAATTTCTCATTGTGATCCTCACCCTCCATTTCCTCATCAAATTCATTTACAAAAACACCAAAAACCGCTTTAAGGTAAACCGCAACGGGCAACAGGGGCGCACACAAATCCATCAGCCCACGACCTTGTGTTCCTGCCCTGCCTGCGCCACTTTTTTTTACGAAACACAAGGAGTACAAAGACACGGCAAGCTTTACTGCAGTGAGCTTTGTGCCCAAAAGGAGACAGATGCAAATTTTCATTGATTCAGCAGACATTGGCGAAATCAGGGACGCCCACGCGATGGGTGTGGTCGATGGGGTCACAACCAACCCCAGCCTTATCAGCAAAACGGGTCGCAAATTTGACGATGTGATCAAGGACATTTGCGCCATCGTGGATGGCCCTATCTCGGCAGAAACCATTTCCCTGAAACCCGAAGAGATGTTTGTTGAGGCGTGCAAACTGTCCAAGATTCATCCCAATATCGTCGTCAAGATCCCCCTCACGACTGAGGGGCTCAAAGTCACAAAAAAATGCACCACTGAGGGCATCAAAACCAACGTGACATTGTGTTTTTCGCCAAATCAGGCCCTCCTGGCGGCAAAGGCCGGTGCCACTTACATCAGCCCCTTTGTGGGACGACTGGACGATATCACGCACGTGGGCATGGACCTCATCGAACAAATCTGCACCATTTATCGAAATTACGAATTTACCACCAAAATCATCGTGGCCAGTGTGCGCAACCCACTGCATGTGTATGAGGCGGCCATGATTGGCGCCGATGTGTGCACGATCCCCTTTGGCGTGATCAAGCAACTGGCCGCTCACCCCCTCACAGAACTGGGGATTGAAAAATTTTTAAAGGACTGGGAAAAGGTTCCCAAATAAGGAGACCCATGACTGAAGCCACAACACAATCCCCACAAAATCCCTTACCGCCTTACATTCCCCAGGACCCCCCCAAAAAAAAGGGCTCCGGCTGTGGTTGTTTTTTGGCGGGCTGTCTGGTCCTCATTGCCCTCATCTTGTTGCCCATCATCGGAGGCACCATCTACGTGTATTCCTGGAACGCTTCCGATTGGGGCTCACACATCGTCAACATCATCAGCCATCCCCAATTGGTCTCCAGTTTCAAAAAGGCCATCAACGATTCCCCCAGCTTTACGGTGGAACAGAAACAATCCCTCACCAAGGCCTACGATTCGTTTCTGACCGTGCACAAATCACTCTCGGAGGAACAGAAGGAAAAACTTCAGAAAGACATTTACATCACACTCAAAAAAATCATTGCAGACCCCGAACAGTTTAATCAGTCACCACCTCCCGAACTAATCGAAATCTTCACACTGCTGGGCATGGACAAACCAAACAGTCCTGCAGCAGAGAACAGTCCGAACAATCCGAAGACAGATCAACCCCTGGCCATCCCACAAGATCCCTACAGTTTTGTGAATAGCGCGGTGGTTCCCGTAACGGAGCAGACAACAAAACCGGCAGAAGAACAAGTCGACAAGCAGGGACCCCTTCAGTGACAATGGCTTTTTAAGGACGCTATGGCACAATTTCTGTACACAAAAACTGTCAAACCCAATCTCGGCAACACGCTCTCGGGTTTTTCCCCGTCACGAAAAAAGGGGTCGGGCTGTGGTGGGTGTTTGATTCTGTTTTTCACAGTCTTCGTCTTACTCCTCTTGGTCTCGGCCGGTGGTTACTGGTACCTCATACAGGAAGAGAACGACGAGCCTATCGGAATCGCGGCCATCTATCTGGTCAAAAACAAGTCAGTGCATGATAGCGTGGTGAGAGATATTCAGGGCAACGCGCTGTTGCCTCAGGACGAAAAATTGGCTGTGACGCTGACTTACGATATTTTTTTGGAAAAATATGATTCACTCCCCACCAAGCAACAGACAGTGATCAAGAAAAATCTGGGCCGTCTCGCAAAAAAAATCATCCCCAACCGACAGCTCTTGGCCACAGAACCTCTGCCCGAAGAAGTCAAAAACATCATTGCGGTGTTGTTGGTCAAATAAACTGACTGGGGATTTTTTCGAAGACGTTCCAAAAATGCCCCATCACCTCACGGCTCCCGACAGTCAGGCGAAGATAACCCGTCAGTCCCGGCAACATGGAGCGATTTCGGAGGTAGATATTGTGGTTCTCAAAAAAGGAAAGGACCTTCTCGGGTTCGTTCACCCGGAATAAAATAAAATTGGCAGGGGTGCTGATAACAGGAACGCCCCGTCTTTCCAATTCGCGCAGGACCCAGGCCTTGGCCATCCTCACTTCTTCAACATAGGCCAGCATGTGCGGGATATCGTCTAACGCGGCGGCGGCGGCCACCTGCGCCAAGGCATTGACATGCTTCCCAACACGAATCTTGTTGACCATGGCACACAGTGCCGGCTGGGCCAGCAGGTACCCGCAACGCAGGGAAGCCAACCCAAAGGCCTTGGAAAAAGAACGCGTGACCACGAGATTGGGGTATTGACTGACCAACCCCGCTGCCGTCTCGCCACAAAACTCATAATAGGCTTCGTCCACAATAAAAACCGTATCGGCAAACTGTGACAGGGCGTCCTCGAGTTCTGCTTGCGGGACCAGCTGCCCCGTGGGATTGTTGGGCCGCACCAGATAAACCAGACGCAGAGGATCGGAACCTGCCCCCATTAATTTCTGTGTCAGGCTACCTTCACTCTGCTCAGACAACATGACTCTTTGGGCATCACATGAATCGGCGTACACACGAAAATGGTCATAGGTCGGTTGAAAAATCACAACCCGGTCATTCTTGTCGATAAAAGTTCTGGCCAGGCATTCCAAGGCGTGATCCGAGCCATTGAAGGACAAGATATGATCCGTTGGTAATCCCGTATAGTTTGCTATTTTTCCACACAAAATCTCGGCCCTGACATCGGGGTACCATTGTATGGGTCCCTGATTCACATAGTTGACAATCGCCTCAACCACTTTTGCCGAAGGACGCGCTGTGGGTTCATTGGAATCCAGTTTGTAGATATGTGTGTGATTCTGTATCAATCGGGCAGAATGATTCCCATCGACGTAAGGGGAAAGTTTGGCTACGGATTCCTTGGGATTGATCATAGAGGCGCTCTTTTATCTCAAGTGATTGAAAAAATGAAATGTTTTTTTGTATCTCAGCCTCAAAATGGCTGTATCTCACTAATAAAAATCAGTATTTTCGATGTTTACAAAGACATTGTGGTAACATATGCTGCAACCCAATCTTGTCTTATTTTGGGAGAGCATGCTAAACGGTGAGGGATTGAAAATGAATCAAGAATGTGTTCGCCACGAAGTCGAACGGGTCACCATAAAGTTTGCCGGTGATTCAGGAGACGGCATGCAACTCACGGGAAGCATGTTTTCTGATGAGTCCGCTGTTTTTGGAAATGATCTGGCCACTTTCCCGGATTACCCCGCCGAAATTCGCGCCCCTGCTGGCACCGTGGCCGGCGTGTCTGGTTTTCAGGTCCAAATCGGAAGCGTGCCCATTCACACGCCGGGTGACATGGCCGATGCCCTGGTCGCCATGAATCCCGCGGCCTTCAAGGCCAATCTCCGTCACGTCCGCAAAGGCGCGGTCATTCTGGTGGATACCGATGCCTGGACAGAGAGCGAACTCGCCAAGGCCGATATGCCCGAAGACCCTCTCAAAACCCCGATCGTTTCTTCCTACCGGATCATTCAGGCCCCCATCACCACACTCACGCGCGGGGCACTGAACGACACCTCTCTCGAAACCAAGTCCAAAGACCGTTGCAAAAACATGTTCGCCTTGGGGGTCATGTTCTGGCTCTACGACCGGCCCATGAACAACACAGAAAAAATGTTGCAGAGAAAATTCGCCAAAAAACCGGAACTCGCCACCGCCAACATCAAGGCCCTGCACGGGGGATACAACTACGCCCAGACCATTGAATTGCACGACTGTAATTACAAAATCAAACCCGCCCACATTGAGGCAGGAACCTATCGTCAAGTCTCTGGCAATCAGGCTGTGGCGTTGGGCATTGTCGCCGCGTCACTCAGAGCTGGCCGCGACGCGTTTCTGGGGTCATACCCCATCACCCCGGCATCCGAAATCTTGCACGAGCTTTCGGGTTACAAAGAATTTGGCGTCAAAACCGTGCAGGCCGAGGACGAAATTGGAGGCATCTGCATGGCCATTGGTGCCAGCTACGCGGGAGATCTTGCCTTCACCACCACATCGGGTCCCGGACTCTCGCTCAAGTCAGAAGCCCTGGGGCTCGCTATCATCGCCGAAATCCCTCTGGTTGTGGTCAACGTGCAACGCGGTGGCCCGTCAACAGGACTCCCCACAAAAACAGAGCAGTCCGATCTTTTTCAGGCCCTGTACGGACGGCACGGTGAATCCCCCCTGCCTGTGTTGGCGGCCAGCACACCGGCGAACTGTTTTGATTACACGGTTACGGCTGCCAAGATCGCCGTGGAATACATGACCCCCGTGATTTTGCTCACCGATGGGTATCTGGGCAATGGCTCGGAACCCTGGAAACTACCAAACCTCGAATCCCTGCCGATCATCAAGCCACGGGAACCCGCCTCCCAGCAGGGAGAATTTCTTTCCTATCGCCGTGATCCCAAAACTCTGGCGCGGGAATGGTGTGAGCCTGGCACCCCGGGGATGGCACACCGCATTGGCGGGCTCGAAAAAGAAGACATCACCGGAAACGTCAGTTATGTCCCGCAAAACCACGAATTCATGGTACGTGCGAGGGACGAAAAAATCCTGCGCGTCGTCAACGACATCCCGGAACAGCCCGTCATTGGTGATCAGTCGGGTGATCTGCTGGTGGTGAGTTGGGGGGGGACGTATGGGGCCGTGCTGACAGCTGTCTCTGAGATGCGGACTGAGGGTCATCGGATCGGAATGGCGCACTTCCATCACATTTACCCTCTGCCCAAAAACACCAAAAACATTTTTGACCAGTTCAAGCAAATCGTTGTTTGTGAGTTGAATCTGGGACAGTTCCATCAACACCTCAGCACCAACTACCCCACCAAGAAACTGCTCAAATTCAACAAGGTCCAGGGTCAGCCCTTCATGATTGCCGAACTCAAACAGTGTTTTGCCCATCTGCTTTCAGGAGGGAATTCATGAACACACCACAGGCCTCAGAGAAAACAGTGACACCACTCACAAAAAAAGATTTCATGAGCGACCAGGAAGTCCGCTGGTGTCCCGGTTGCGGCGACTACGCCGTGCTAGCCTGCGTTCAAAAGGTGCTGGCAGAACTGGGTGCCAACAAAGACAACGTGGTTTTTGTTTCGGGCATCGGTTGTTCTTCGCGATTCCCCTATTACATGAACACGTATGGTTTCCACACCATCCATGGCCGGGCCACGGCGGTCGCCACGGGAGTGAAGGTGGCCAACCCCAAACTCGATGTTTGGGTCATTTCGGGAGACGGGGACGCGCTCTCGATTGGCGGAAACCATTTTATTCACGCGCTTCGCAGGAATATCGGATTCAAACTGCTCGTCTTGAACAACGAAATTTACGGTCTGACCAAGGGACAATATTCCCCCACAACCAAACAGGGTTCGGTGACAAAATCCTCGCCGTACGGAGCGGTGGACCGCACCTTTTCTCCCGCTGCCCTGGGACTTGGCGCCAACGCCACATTTTACGCACGTGCGGTGGATACCAACCCAAAATTATTGACTGAGGTCATTCTGGCGGCGGCTCAGCACCGGGGAACTTCCTTTGTGGAAATTCTGCAAAACTGTGTGATCTTCAACGACAAGTGTCATCACGCCATCACCTCCAAAGAAACGCGGGCCGACAATCAACTGCTCCTGCAACACGGCAAACCCATGCTGTTTGGGGCCAACAACAATAAAGGCATTATTTTAAGAGGGACGGAACTCATCGTGGGCACGCTGGGAGAACGGGGGATCACCGAAAAGGACATTCTCATCCACGACGCGCATGCCGAGAGCCCCAATCTGGCGTTCATGTTGAGTCAACTCAATCTGCCACACGCACCCGTCCCCTTGGGAATTATCCGCCAGATCTCTGCTCCCACTTATGAGGATTCGGTGTGTGAACAAATTGCAAGGGTCAAGGCATCAAAGGGAGTCGGCGATTTCGACAAACTCCTCCATTCTGGAGACACTTGGGAAGTGGGGTAACGGGCCATTCATTTCACAACGTACATGATCTCGTCTGGTCTGATGTACCCCAAGTCCGTACGCACGCGCTGTTCGATGTAACGCGATTTTTTGAGCTCTTCCATTTCCTGCAGAAAAAACAGATTCTCCCGCAGCAAAAAATGACTTTGTTTGATGATCCCGTCGCGTTTTGCTTTGAGGGCATGCAGTTCGGTGAGCCCACCATCTCCCCAGACGGTGAGGGAAAAAAACGCCACAAACACACAGACAGCCGCCACGTAGAGGATGTTGTTGAAGGTAAAGTTAATGAGATGGGAATTCTTGATTCGCTTCTTCTTCGGTGTCATGCGCGGAAAGGGTAACATATCATCAAGAAAAAATCTATTCGCCATTCTCGGCGGGTTTTTTTCGCTGTTTTTTCTTCTCTCCCTGAAATTTTTTACTGCTGAGCATTTTGTCTTTGGCCCGTCTGCTGCGACGTCTTTTTTGTGCCCTGATCCGGTGCAGGCGTTTTTCTTTTTCGCTTTTTTTGCCCAACTGAATGGCCTCGAGCCTTTCACACAAAATCCGTCTGGCGAAAAAACGGTTTTGTTCGCGGGAACGCGTGTGCTGACAGCGAATCACGATTCCCGAAGGGGTATGCGTCAATTGCACACAGCTGTTGGTCTTGTTGATTTTTTGTCCGCCAGCGCCACTGCCCCTGATGAACTCTTCTCGCAAAACCTCCTTGGTGACACCCAAAGCCTCAAGGCGTCTGGCCACATCATCGAATTTGCTTTGCGAGATCGGATTCATACATCACTGACTATTTTGAGCGGTTTGCGGTTTGAATCGTCCGCGAAGCACGTCCCGAAAGGACAGATCGTGTTTCATCATGTATTGTTGCACCACACTCATGGCCGTGTTGACAAAGATATACACCACCAGACCCACGGGCAAAAACAGCATCATAACGGTGAACATGACAGGCATGAACATCATCATTTTTTGTTGCGCGGGATCCACACTGGCCGTCGGCGTGAGTTTCTGTTGCAGGAACATGAACACACCCAACAAAATGGGGGACACAAAATAGGGGTCCGGCGCACTCAGGTCGGCATAGATCCCCAAAAATGGCGCGTGATAAAGCTCGATGGCGTTCCACAACACCTTATACAGCGCGATGTACACAGGAAACTGCAACAGCATGGGCAGACACCCCCCCATCGGGTTAACCTTGTGCGTGCGAAAAAGCTGCATGGTCTCTTCGTTCTGTTTTTGTTTGTCATCGCCGTATTTCTTTTTGATTTCGTTGAGCTTGGGTTGCAGATTCTGCATGGCCTTCATGGATTGCATGGACTTTTTATTGAAGGGGTGTAGCAACATTTTAACAATAAACGTAAGCGTGATGATCGTGAGCCCCCAGCTGGGGATGAATCGGTGTAAAAAACTCATCAACTTCAGTATGAGCACTGCAATGATGCTAAACCACCCATAATCCACGGCGCGTTTAAGTTCGGAACTCACACGTTCCAGATACGATAATTGCTTGGGACCAACATAGGCCAGGAAATGCCCACCCTTCTTCTGCTGGGGGGCCACAATGAGTTCATTAGCGTAAAGTTGATTGACGATGTTGTCTTTTTCTCTGCCAAACTGGGCCTTGACAGGGCCTTGGACATCTTGGGGAAGCAGGGCAAATAGAAAATAACGATCCGCGATCCCGCTCCAATAGATGTTTCCTGCAACCTCGCGTGTGCCGGCAAATTTTTGCCAGTTTTGATCTTCAGTGAGTGTCTTGTCAGCCAGGTGATAGAGTCCGTACAGATCAGGGCGGTCAAATTTTAAAAAAGATAACAGGCCTCCCGTTTTTTTGGGGATTGGTTTTTGCGTGATTGAATTTTGCAGATAAGGGGTGAGCACCAGATCGCTTTGCGATAAATTGGCCACCTCATAGGCAACAGTCACGGTGTAATTATTCTGGGTCCCATCGAAAACAAATGTTTTCTGAATACGCACTGAATCGTTTTGCCATTCCAACACGATGGTGCGAACACCCGCTGGCAACTCCTGATCACTCACCACGCGGTACACCTTCCCTGCTGTCAACGGCGAATACCCTTTGAAACCCAGAAAAAGGGCCGAGGAAGTTCCTTCTTCCGGAAGAAGGTTTTTGGGAGGAGAGTCCTTCTTGGCTTTGAGTTTGAATTTTTTGAGCTGATAATCGGTGATCACAGCACCCCGTGTGGACAGGGTGATATGCGCCAGGGGCGTTTCGACAGAAATGGTCTTTTCTTCTGCCTGAATCTCTCCGGTGGAGGGGGACTCTCCTTGAGGAATCTCAAGCGACTGAGGCTGCTGACTCTGGATAATTTGAGCCGGTTCAACAGGGACCGCCGTTTGCTGTGTGGTCTGTGTTGGCTGTTGTGGTGGTTTGGGGGCAAAAAACATCTGATAACCCACAAACACTGCTGTGCTCAAAACTACCGCCGAAAGTAATCTAAATTCTTGTCTCATAATATTATTTCGTGGATCGTGGATCGTGGATCGTGGATCGTGGATCGTGGATCGTGGATCGTGGATCGTCATCAACTGTAGCAATTACTGCAATTGTTGCAATCATTGCAAGTTGCTCAATTGTTTCGTCCATCGTCCTCTCGTCCCTCGTCCTTTCGTGTTTCCCACCCTCTCCGGCACCGGATCGTACCCACCAGCGCAAAAAGGGTGGCACCTCAGTAGTCGTTTGAGGGTTAAACGTAAAGCCTTAAAAAAAGAGAACCGCCTGAAACATTCAAGAGCATACGCAGAACAGCTTGGCTCAAAACGACACACATTCGGCAGGATCGGCGACACGCAAATTTGGTAGCCACGTATAAAAAACACGGCCACAACATTGAAGACCCTAAAAATTTTCACACCAAGTCCTTATTTTGTTCCTCTCATTTTTCCACAAAACGTCTGTTAATTGCGACAGAGGCCCTTTGGCGATACACAAGAAATCCTTGCCCACCATTGAGGGAAGCGAAACAACAACCCGCAGTCGTCTTTTGAAACGATTACGCAATACGGCAATGCCAAATCTTTTTGGAAAAACAAAAGCGATGCGCCCCCACGCAAGCTGGTTGGGTATGACCTTGATGATGAAATGACGCGTCCTCAGACAATGACGTGACCGGTTGACGAGAAGAATGTCACGCTTTTTCATGGATGTTTTCATGCAGACAAAACAACATCATTATTTTTTATAATTGGATGCCGTCAGCGTAGCACGACCTTTTCTGCGTCGGCTTGATAACACAGCCCTGCCGCCAACAGTTTTCATGCGTGCCCGAAAACCACATTTACGAATTCTCTTGAGTTTGCTTGGTTGATATGTGCGTTTCATTTTTTGCCTCTAAATTATATTTATTTTTCAGTACGATAAAAGAGCGTCCCCTTTTAGTGTATTTTTAGAAAAAGTCAATGCTGGTCATGCGGAAAAAATTACATAGTCTTCTTCATGGGTTGAGGAATTGAAAAAAAAAAATAGCAAAATTCCTTTACAGTGCATTTCGACAGCACTAATACTCTACGGGTTGCCTCTAAAGACATCTTGTGCACAACTTGCCAGTTCTTTGAATTTACAAAGCTTTTTAATAACCTGTAAATGGTGGGCCCAGTTTTTCCACAAGGCGTTTTCCACAAGCAATTGTCAAACCCTGTGTATTCTTAGCCCAGGTCAATGGTAAAGAGTTTTTCTTTGGTTTTTTAAGAAGTTTTGTCATTTCAAAGACACTACAATTTGTTAACTCATTGTAATTTTTGTCTTTCCTCGCAACAAGGGGTTTATTGCCTTAAATTAGCGGCAGGGGTTCGCTTTTAGGGCAGTTCATTTTACTCTGTTTAGGGGGACTTGTGTCTGTTAACAACGAATTATTATCAAAAGTGCAGGATTCGCTCAGGACAAAAATCAGCGATTTTAACTACAACAATTGGTTTCGGAACATCGAATGGGCCTATGAAGAACCTTCAAAGGTCGTCATGAACGTGCCCACAAAATTCATCCGCGACTGGCTCACCGACAACTATTTGGAACTCATCAAGTTTGAATTTTTTAGATTGACTGAGAAGGAACACACCATAACCTTCAGAGTGTCCAAACAAATCAACAGGACTTTAGATTTATTCGCAACGCAGGGACAAACACAGGCCCAGGCACAACAAGAACCAATCGCCAAGGCAATCCTTCCTGCAAAAAAACCGGCGTCCCCCCAGATCCCACAAGATTTGGTTAAATATCTTGGTTTTAATCCCCGTTATCAGTTCGACAACTACGTGGTGGGAAATTCCAATCAACTGGTACACGCCGCTTGTCGTGCTGTCGCCTCGCAACCCGCACGCTCCTATAATCCCCTGTTCATCTACGGCGGTGTGGGGCTTGGCAAAACCCATCTGCTCAACTCCATCGGCATGCAGGTGCTCAAGCAATACCCCAGCTGGCGCATCATTTATGTGACTGGTGAGCGCTTCACCAACGAGGTGATCAGCGCGATCCGTTATGGCAAGACCTACGAGCTCCGCCAAAAATATCGCGAGAACTGCGATATGCTGCTCATCGACGACATTCAATTCATTGCAGGCAAAGAACGCACCATGGAAGAATTTTTTCACACCTTCAACGCCCTGTACGAAGCCCGCAAGCAGATCATCCTCACCAGCGACAAACTCCCCCGAGACATCCCCAACCTCGAAGAACGCCTCAAATCCAGGTTTGGCTGGGGTTTGATGGCCGACATTCAGCGGCCCGATTTCGAAACGCGCATTGCCATCTTGCGCAAAAAAGCCGAGGAAGACAATGTCTCGCTCCCCAACGATGTCTGTGAATACATCGCCACGCACGTTGTCGACAACGTACGGGACCTCGAAGGTTCTCTCATCCGCGTTTCGGCCTTTGCCTCGCTGGCCAAATTGCCCATCACGCTCGATCTCGCTCGTGAGGTCTTGCGCAAAATCATCATCGAAGCCAAACCCATCATGTGTGTAGAGAACATCCAGAGCAAGGTCGCCGATTATTTCAGCCTCAAGATAGCCGACCTCAAATCCAAACGCCGTCACCGTAACCTGGCCGTCCCCCGCCAGATCGCCATGTACTTGTGTAAAAAACACCTGACCGCCAGTTTTCCGGAACTCGGCAACAAATTTGGCGGCAAAGATCACACCACCGTCATGCATGCGGTCGACAAAATTAAAAGATGCGTGTCCACCGACGTCACCATCCGCAACGATGTGGAAGAGCTGGAAAAGATGTTGGGGATGTAAAAACGAGCATACGAGCTTATGAACTCACGAGCTTACGACATTGATTGATTGATTGATTACTTCATTATTGAGTGTTCGACCAGCACCTTGATCCCAATGCCAATCAGTATCAGTCCGCCGAGGAACGCCATTTTGTTGCCCAAGAGATGTCCCGTTTTTTTGCCCAAATACACTCCAAAAAATGAGAACAAAAAAGTCACCAAACCAATCATGAGCGCGGGCCAGGCAATGGTGATCTTCAAAAAGGAGAGTGAAAAACCAACCACCAAGGCATCAATGCTGGTGGCCAAAGATAATGTGAGCAGGACACGCAACTTTTCGGGACGAATCGTTTTTTTTGTCTCATCGCTCCCATGAGTTGATTCCCAAATCATCTTGCCCCCCACCGCGCCGAGAAGAACAAAGGCCACCCAATGATCATAATTGGCTATGAGTTCAGCCACACGAACCCCAACAGACCAGCCCAGCACAGGCATCAATGCCTGAAACAAACCAAAAAAAATGGCGATCCTGAGCGCTCCGGGAATTTTAAGGGATTTATCGAGACAACCACAAACGATGGACACGGCAAAGGCATCCATGGACAAACCCACAGCAATCATGATGATGGTCATGACATTCACTCGCACCGTTTATTGACAAAGAGAAGAAGGGTCAAGAAAAAGACCTCACCACACCCTTCCCATCATCGGAGTGTTTTCACCGGTTTCATCACTGATCATGTAGCCCGTATAGGACACCGTGGAATTGTCGAGTGCGTCCAGATCAAAAATCATGCCTTCACCCGCATCAGGAAAATCCACAAAACCAGTGGTCCCGTAATCAAGATTGATCCTGCCATTCGATCGCAAGCGGGTCATGAGGGGGAATTTGGTTCCCGCCGCCAGATTGCCCATGGCCCCGCCAATGGTGACAACACCATTGGTCATTACCAAAATCGAAAATCCATACGCCGAGTATTGCGGGAGGGGAGACCTCACCACGGCCCAACCATCCTCGCTGAACGTTTCGTCAAAAGAACCATCCAGCTTATACTTGAGGACAATGATTTCATCCTTGCCACTGGTGTTGTTGCGAATGTACCCTGTCACATAGAGTCTGCCCTCCGCGTACACCATCTTGGTTGCCGTCACATCGCGGGCGCCAATCGCGGTAATCATCCTTCCACCCACACCAAAACTCACATCAGGGGTTCCATCGGCATTAAACTTCATCAGAGCAACCCTCTGTTTGCCATCTATCAGGGCCTTCCCAACAGTCATAAACTCGTCGTCTTCCAGCCGAATCATGCTGGTGATGATGTCTGGTGACGCCCCGGGCGCTACAGGAATAACAACCTTCCCATTTTCCAGCGGTCCAAAGTCTGTGTCCAGCTCCCCTTCGGGCGTATAACGAGCCAGAGCAGAATTCATATTGGGACCAATCTTGGCGTACCCTCCCAAAATGATCTTGCCATCGCCCTGCGCGATCATGGCATTGGCACCGTCATCATCACCCACAAAATCAGTCAGGATCTTTCCACCAGCACCGAAACTATCGTCCAGAGTCCCTTGCCCATCAATTTTAATCATGGCAAAATCGTTACTGGTCCCCGATCCCGCCACTCCTGCTATATACAATCCATACCCGTCAGAAAGAATAACATCCTTGGCCTCTGCAACACCACCCACGCCCACCGGGATCGTGATATCGCCATCATCGCCCATCCAATCATCACCCTCCCCTAGGCGATCCGTGATGGCAACCAAAAAATCGCCTTCAGATGTTCCCACCGACACGAAATGGTTATCATTTGTAAGCTCTAGGGCCTTGAACATGCCCTCCATTGGTGAATAGTTTATTGAGCCATTGCCGTTATAATTGATATCATGCACACCCGAACGCTCAATGTGAATCGTCACGGTGGTCGAGTCACCCAAGGTGTCGGTCACACGAATAACGGCCGTTCCCACTTCATCGTCAGCCGAAAACAAACCCACGCGGGGATCGATCTCGCCGGGACCTGATTCCTTCGCGAACTTATAGGGCATGCGACCACCCATGACCTGAATAACCGTATGCTGGAAGAACCCAATGGTGAGCTCACCGGGGTCGGCAATCATATCCGGCGTGGGGGCCACAAGGCTGTTGTTGAGATTGAGGATACCCACCTGTCGTTCGCCACCAATCTCGGGCATAAAACGATGTTGGAGGGCATGGGGGCTGATCCGTTGATCAAAACCGTGCTTTCCTCCGTCTGCAGATTGTATAAGCCAATCGTGTGCCCCGGATTACCGGAGGCATCGGGGGCGTCCAGTTGAAAAGCCAGATACGACGCGGCATCATACGATAGGCTGAATCCAGCGATATTGCCGCGCAAATCAACCACTGTGCGCACTGAATCGTCTGCCAAATTGTATTGACAGATATTGTTTTTGTTAAAGTCAGAGTCCATACAAACGAAGTAGACACTGTTTTCAGCAAATCTGGGCCGCAGAACCGCCTGTTGCAGGCAGTGACCAGAGGGCCGCTGAATCATCGTCGTATAGCACAGAAAAGATCACCCGGCTCTCCAGGATACCTGTCGATTCATTCAGAATGTTCATGAAGCCCATAGGTCTTTCCTGCACCTCCATGATGTCGTCGACCCACTCGTCTTCATAAGTGATATATTCGCTCTCCCACACAGGAGAGCCCACACCCGTAATATATACGTTGAACGAAAGGTTCGGTATCATTTCGGAGGGAGGAATGAGCTTTAGGAAAACAGGGGGGCTGGTTCTGATGTTATCCACAACGCTGTCCGCGTCTGTGGCCAGGAGGGCGTATTCCTCGTTCAACCTGACATCAATACCGTCCGCAATCAATGAATACCGGCAATCCAAATTCATTTCCGGTTCAATGATTTGCATCAACACATTGACTCGAATTGATCACAGCAAAAACAAATAAAATGGTGAGTATGTATCTCCTGATGTTCATCTTATACAACCCCGTCCTGGATTTGAAATCACCACATCACACCGATCACCGGTGTAAAATCGCCTGTTTCAGAATCGTGTGTAAAACCACCATACACAGTGCCGATTGAGGCAACATCAAGGATATCCAAAACACTGCCTGTAGCTCCAGAAAACTCGGCAAAACCACCATCGCCATAATTTATATCAAGTGCACCGTTGGTTTTTAAGCGCATAAGAACCGGATAGTTTGGCGTGGCCCCCATACTTCCCATCATCCCACCAACGATAATCTTCCCATTCAGTTCAATAGCGATTGAGTTCCCATAGGCCGAATAGGTCTGGTTCTGTGCCCTCTGCGCAATCCAACCATCACTGCTGAACGTTGCGTCCAAGGTGCCATCAAGCTTATATTTGAGGACAATCATCTCATCCTTACCGCTTATGTTGTTGCGAATATAACCTGTCATGTAGAGTCGATCATCCACATACACCACCTTGGTTACCGTCACATCTCGAGTGCCGATCGCGGTGATCACCTTTCCACCCACACCAAAGCCCAGGTCAGGCGTCCCATCGGCATTAAACTTCATCAGGGCAATCCTCTGTTTACCGCCAATAAAGGCCGTCCCTACGGTTAAAAACTCATCATCATCCAACAGTGTCATGCTGGTGATCTGATCAGGGAGCACGCCAGGTGCCGCGGCCACGACAACCTTCCCATCCTCAAGGGGTCCGAAAGTGGTATCCAGATCACCGTCCGCCGTGTAACGAGCCAAGGCAGAATTCACATTGGCACCCACTTGAGCATACCCGCCCAAAATGATGCTCCCATCGCTTTGCTCAAGCATGGCGTTGGCCCCATCATCACCCTCAGCAAAATCGGTTAACACCTTTCCGCCTGAGCCAAAATCTCCATCCAGGTCGCCATCAATATTCAATTTGATCATGGCAAAATCATCGTCGGCCCCAGAATTGGCCACACCCGAGGCGCAGACACGATTGCCTTGCAACATCACAACATCCCTCGCCTCGGCATCGTGGCCCACTCCAACCGGTATGGTCGTCTGACCGTCATCATCGAACAATGACTCGCCCTCTCCATACTGTTCGGTGGTGGCAACAAAGAAATCCCCCTCGGAGACACCGGCCGCAACATAGCGATCATTGTCCGTCACCTCCACTGCAGTGATCTTGCCTTCAAGCGGTGAATAGTCTCGACTACCCGTCGTGTTGTAGTTCACATTATATTTTCCGGGACCGACAACGTGCATCGTGGCGTAAGCCTCATCGCCCAAGGCATCGGTCACACGAATGATCGCCGTACCTTCTTCATCGGTCGCCCTGAACAAACCAATGCTGGTATTGAGAGTACCGGGTCCCGAAACCTTTTCGAACGTGTACGGCATGCGACCACCCCTCACGCCGAGCACCCAATGCTGACCCAACGAAAAGTACTTTTCATTATCAACGATTTCCAGATCCGCGGGAGTGGCCACAAAATCATTGTTCAAATTGATGATCCCAACCTGGAGACCTTCTCCCAATTCAGGAATGTGCCGATAAGCGATGATATCAACGTCTGCATTGGAAGGGGTGGGCGCTTGCCCTCCCGTCACAAACGAAATTTCCTCTGTTTGCAGGTTGTAAATACCAATCGCCGGTCCCTCTCCGCCTATTTTTGCCTGGTTGGCCGTTTGAAAAACAATGTACGAATTCAAATCGGAGGAAATATCAAAACTAACGATGGACAGAGGCAAACTCACCGCGACACTGGTTGTGTCATCCAGAATTTCCATGGCGCAAATATTAATGATCTGCGTTTCCTCGTTCTCACATAAGTAGTATATTTTATCATTGGCAAATCTGGGCTGCCACAATTCCATTTGTCCATTTTCAATGATGCTCCAATTGCTAATCGTGTCTTCAAACCCGTCGATGATGCCCGATAAATCCGCCCTGATCATGACCCACTGATCGTCAACGGTTCGCCCACAGAGAACAACTGTAAAATGGTTGATGAATTCAAACTCAAAGTGCAAAAAGTTGACCTGTTGGTCCTCCAACCAAGCCTCCACATGTTCCCCCGTCTCCTCAAAATACACAACCAGCACGGCTGACTCCCTATCAGTAAACGGATTTGTCGATCTGGTGGAATACAACATGTAATCCCCGCTTGGGTATATTTCGAAATCCGGAACTTCCAAATTCGAGGAGATGGGTAACCCTGTTAAAGTCCCATCAGAATCCAATTGAAATATTTGATCATTCATATCAAAAAAGAACATCTGATCCGGTGTGCTCACAATATCGGCACTCAACATTTGGGTATCAACAAAATGATAGGGGTAGCCCCCTACTGCTGGGAGCGACCAGAGAGCCGAATCACCGTTTGAGTCCAAAACAGGAAAAATCACAGAGCTCTGAACAAGACCCGTCTCTGTGTTTTCAATATCCATAAACGACATTGGGGTTGCTTGCACCTCAACCAAGTCTTGCACCCCTGAATCAACAAAATTAATTAACTCATTGCCCCACACATCAGAACCCACGCCCGTGATGTAAGCGTTAAAGGAATAATGATTTATTAAAGCTGTCGGCGGGTTAAGTTTAAGAAAAACGGGGGCACTCACATCAATGTTATCAACAACGGTGTCATCATCTGTGGCCACCAGGGCATAAACATCATTGGGCCTGATCACGACACCATCTACGACAAGATTGTACGAGCAATGAGAATTCAATATTTGGGGATCGATAATTTTTATGGTCATTCCCAGTTCATTGAGAACCAGAACCTTGCCACATTTGTTGTCGATCCGATTGAAGAAAAAGACCCCCAATGCCTGAGTGGCGTATTTTTGGGTAACGCCTGCTTCATCTTTCGAGACAAATTTTGTGAGTTGGGGAACCACGCTCGCTTCCTGAAAACTGATGCTGGTCGCGTCCACGCCGTCTGTGTTTTTGGCAATGGTCACCGGGATGCTTGCGGTTTCATAGCCGTATTCCCCAAAATCCTCGTAGCCCATGTCAACGCTCTGATCCACGCCATTGATGGGGTTACAAGAAGCCACACCGCCAGTGCCTGCCGCGTTGGGATCAACACACTGATTCGAGGTAATTACGGCAAAAATAAAAAGGATCGTTAAGATGTATCTCCTGATGCTCATCTAGGACAATATGATGCAATCGCTGTGCCAGAAAACCCACAAAAAACAAGGTGCTAATTCCTTGTTATTGTTGGGTGAGCAAACCATTTCGCAGACAGGTAGGCAATTTTTGACTCTCAAAAAAATATATTTACAGATTAAGAACAGTTTTGGGGAAAAGAGGTGACTTTCGATAACAGGGCTGAGCAACAAGCAACTGTGGTTTTTTTGACCAAGATATTTGGTGTCATGATGAAGTGGGTTCGCGTGTTGGCATATTACTCTCCTCTGAGCGTACAGTCTCATGCTTTGTCCAAGACAGCCAAGAATTTGTACACCTATTATCCTCAATTCATCGAAAATATTGCGCGAAATTTTTTTAAAGTGTACTCTCAAGAGCACGGGATTTGCAGGAGGGACTCGTTTTTCTGCATCATGTGTTGCGTGAAAGATTGTCTCCTCAGCAGTTTTCGTAACAGGGAGGTTCCCCTGTACCGTGAGGCCTTTTCGGTCGCTACGATTGTTCGGGAGGGGAGGGTGTACGACATAAAAGTAGGTAATTTTGATTTTGCCCCCCCCCCGCCTGTTGTAAG
>CAZGMS010000028.1:0-4288 GCA_964526915.1 uncultured Nitrospirales bacterium | reverse complement strand
GGGAATGGCAATGATGTGATCAGGCAATGTTTGTCCGTGTGCGGTGATGCTGAGGGTGTGGGCGGGCACATTGGGAAAACTCACAAACTGATTGCCCGGCAGTTGAACGTAGATCATTTGATTTCTGCCAAGCCCGACGACGCGGGTCATGACTCTGAGATCTTCGGGTGTGCCATCCCTTAGTCTGACCACGCCTCGCAACGCGAAGTTAAGGTGGGGTGGGAGCAGGTCCGGTAGAAAGGAAAATTCGTAAATATCGCCGGAAATCGCGTCGACAAATTGACGATGCACGGCTTGCGTTGATGCAAGAGCCACTTCCAAATCGTGATCAAATCTGCTCTCAACATGCGACATGTCAATAAGCAGTCTTGCCGAACTACTGGCATCAGCAAGGACCACGCGCTTATCCATGCGTGAGGGTTCACGAATGCTCCCCGCAAAAGTGGAGTGCAACTCGAGGATAGGCTCAGCTTTGGGACGTGATGCCAGTTTGATTTCAAAATATTGACTGTCCACTTCAATGACTTGGGGGTGGTCACGGTAGACGTGATAATATGAAATGGGCACAGGCTGAACGGGTTCACCGTTAGCACCCAGCAATTGAGCTTCACAGACAGGAACCACGATTTGAGTGTTGTCGGGTTTGGTGAGCCTGCGGAATTTGAGTTGATATCGTTTGCTACCGATTTGATGTGTCACCGCAAAAGTATTGTCGGGGTCCTTTTCCTCGGGAATGAGGAATTTTGTTGGCTCAGGAGACATGTCATGTTGGTGCAGATATTTTTTGACATAGCTATGATGTGGTTCCCCCTTCACTGTGGACCAGACAACCAGAATAGGTTTGCCGGACACGCGGGATTCATTGGCATAAAAATTGGCCAAAAAGATATTGGGTATGCCCGGGATCTGCAGTGTCCAGGTGCGGCCTGTGCCAGACGTGAGGGCGACAACCTGCATGGGTCGGTCTTCTCCCGCAAGCTTGACAGAAACCATGTTGCCATTACGCATGACAGGCTCGTAACAACTTCGATGATGATTCCATTCACACAGAATTTCGAGACCATCGGGTAGCCCCTTGATCATTTTATGGGTTTCAGCCTGTCCCGTAAAGGAAACCCAATTTGGTCTCATGTCGCGCCCTGCACTCGCACGAGTGAGGGCCCTGCGCGTGGCTTCATCGGGCAGAAAATATCTAGGATCCATTTTGTGCTGTGCCTTGTCATCGATGATTTGTGGTGGTTTGCCACCAGCCGATGTTCTTCTAAAAAGGTTGCCTATCCTGATTTCAGTGTATTGCAGGTTCTCAACGGTTTGCTCATCGTAGATTCTCGGCGCATAGGCAAATTGCTCTGGCGTGATGTCTTCCTGATCAATGGTGATCTTTTTGATGGCAAACGTTCCATTGTTCACCTCGCCCTCGATAACAAAGGGAAGTGATTTGATTTCGGTACCGCCACCGGCCCGGTAGGTGCGGTAGTTGGTGTAACCACCGATGATGACCGTATTGCCATGGCGAGTGAAGGAAAGTTCACGCGGGTCTGTGGGGAGTCCCGCGGATTCAAACGAGGCCACGACGGGCATGGTTCTGCCATACGGATGATGCAGAATCATCTTGATGTTGAGCCCATTGCCGTCTTTGAGGCTGAGTTGCGCAAAGCGGTCATCGGGGTAGCGCGTGGAATAACCTGGCCTGAGTTCCACCACGGTCCCACGAGAACGCACGCTTTCATGTGCTGTGTAAATGGGAATGCCAATTTTGGGCACCAGCACGGTGGTGTCCAACCCCGGGCGCGTATAATCAACGCGCATATCCGGGCGGGGACGTCTGGTGAGGGCTTCCACGATCGCATCATAGCCCCCTGTGGCGTTGAAGATGCGGGTCATGATCTCGTGACTCTTTTGCGTGGGCTCACCAAGGGCAATGCCAAATTCGGGTGTGAATTCGGTGGTGGCTTTGAGGCGTGCCTTGTCTTCCTCCCTGATGGGCACAATGGTTCTAAAAACAGTCAGGTTGATGGGGTCACCCTCTGGCCGTGCAATTTCGATGACCGTATCGGCCGTGCCTTCCTTGAGTGTAAACGCGAATTCACCGCTGTTGCTGTCGCGGTAATTTCCTGTGACGCGATCGGTATCCAGAATGGGTCTGTTGACCTGCACATAGGCCTTGCGTGTGGGGTCGGGGATCCATTCGCCGCGGTGATACATCATGGGGATCTGGACGATGGATTCATAAAATTCTGTGGCACTGCGACCTTGTGGGCCAAACATGCGGGCGAGTGTTTCAAATGCCCTGAGTCTGGCGCTGGCAGGGTAGGGGTTGCCCAAAAAGGTGAAGACCTCTTTAGTCCCTTCCGGGATGGGGGGACGGCCAATGGTGGCCTGTCGCATGTCATCACGGGCATTGGTGATTCTGTAACCAATACGTTTGTTGTCCACATCCCAGAAGTAACGCTGTGTATCGGGCAGTTTGTGTATGTTGCCGCCGACTGGCAAATAATTTTGTCCCGTGGGAATGGCCGGTGGTGTGGGAACAGATGGCAAAATGATTTCGGGAACAGGTGTGGGTGCCTCCACTGACGCTGGGGTGGGGGCTGTTACAATGGGAGGTTTCTGTTCAGCCGCAGTTGCGCTGGCCAGAGCTCGTGCACGGGCTTCGGCTTCCAAGCGAGCAAGGTGTGCCTGTTGCGCCTGAGCACGTTCTTCATCGTAGGCAGCTTGCTGTGCAGAGATTCTGGCCATCACAGCGGTTTTAGACTCGATCGTGAAGGTTCGTTGGTCATCGTTTAAGCTGAACACAGAGAGTTCGTCAGTGTCTTGAAGGGCCATGACCCACATATTTTGTTTTTCGGGAGCTCCCGTTCGGGACGGTTTGGGGAATTCGGCGAGCTCAATGAGCCCGGCGAGAAGCAGGGGCTGATCGTTGTCATCAAAACGCATGACGTCAAAGCGTGAGCCAGTTGCGTGCTCGGGGGTACACAATTCAAGCAGGGCCTCGTCGAGTGGCAATCCCGCCGGAGTAATCAGGCGCAGATGCCTGCCTTGCGAGGTTTCCAGGTCCACAAGGCATTTGCCATTGGAGCGACTCGCATAAATTTGTCCCTTTTCCAGCAAGGCGCTGTGCTCTGGGGGGAGTTGCAGGCTCAATTGTCTGGTCGTGCCGTCATGAACGATGAGTACATCGCTGGTTTCGGGATCACCGTAAATCCAACTGTTGTGATTGAGTTCGTTGAGTCTGAGTTGTCCTCTCCATGGGAAAACTGGTTCGGTTGTGTCAATTTTGTCTGCCGATATAAAACCGTCAGGTGCTTCGTCAGACTTGGGATTGACAACGAGCTTGAGTGGAGCAGAGGGATCAGAAAAAATCTGAAACGTGGTGTGCGTTTCGGTTTGGCCCTTAACCAGTCTCAAGCGTAGACCATTTTTGAAGGTCACAGAGAACTCTTTGGCATGAGCGCCTGACTGTCTGAATGTGTCTGGTCTTGCCAGATCAAGTTCTGCTAACGTGAATAATGATCTGAGTTCGATGATCTGTTGGGGATTGGTGACGGGCACAAAGTCCTCATCGGGAACGGTGACGGGCTGGTCATCCACGCGGGATGTTCGCAAGATTGATTTGATGTCCTGGATGGCCTGTTCTTGCCTGGTTCCCAGAACCACCTGCTTTCCCCAAAAGGTCATGGGGACGATGATTGGCGATTTTTTGCCTTCTTCAGTTCCATCATGCAATACCAGTTGGTAGCCATCAGTGGTTTTTTCGACCTTGACCTTGATTTGTGCCCCAATGATTGTGCCCTTGAGATCCACAGCGCTGTCTACCTCGGTTGTGGGGTCGACTCGGGGGATGAATTGTCCATCCTCAATTGTACCGCGGATGACCAATGGGGTCTCCTCGTGTATTTCAAATCCTCCGATGTTACCCGTAAAGAAGAGTTCTGTTTTGCTGGTGGTTAGTGGTGCTCCTTGCAGAATATTGATGGTTTCCACTGTGGGAACAAATTGTGCGGTTTGTGTTTTGAAGGAAATGGGGTGCTTGGTGTATTTGTAGTTGTTGAAGGTCTCGTAGTTGATGGAAAACACCCGGAGATAATCATCGACCATCTGCAGGGCAAACGGACTCCCTCTTCCATCCACAAAAAGAACTACATTCTTATTCACACGATGCCATCTGTGTGGACAGCTTGTGTTGTCGGTAATGACCACACCTCTTTCCAATACCATCAGCTTGCCGGCTTCATGTTTTACCTGAATGTCGGAACCTTCCAATGTCACCTGCCAAATTTTGGTCTTG
>CAZGMS010000027.1:0-8347 GCA_964526915.1 uncultured Nitrospirales bacterium | reverse complement strand
TGAGTACGCCTCCCTCCGGGAGAAGCCGCACACGCCTTGATCTTGAACAAAATCAACAGGCTGTCCTAAAAACAGCAGTTCAACTGCCGTTTTTAGGTTGATGTTACCAATCTTGTTTTCTAAATGTGTGACACGACCATGAACCCCATTCACTTCACCTGCAGAATCCCTCTCTCAAAACTCCTGCCCCCACCGGGCAAAGGGCCACACCTCACATATGAGGGGCCGTCCGTGAGCGAACTGCTGTCCCCCCTGCTTCAAAAGTTGATGATCGGAAGTTTCAGATACGCTTGGAACCTGAATGGCCGGGCACTGAGAACCTGCGCCAAAAGATTTGCCTCACACGCGCCAAAAATCGTTTTCACGATTCGATCACCCTCAACCCCAGCTCCAGCAATTGATTAGCATCGACCTCACTTGGGCAATCGCTCATGAGATCAGAGGCCTTTTGTGTTTTGGGAAAAGCGATCACGTCGCGGATGTTCGTGCAACCCGTGAGCAACATCATGATACGATCCAAGCCAAAGGCAATCCCTCCGTGCGGGGGGGCCCCATACTGCAAGGCATCGAGCAAGAAACCAAATTTTTGTTTGGCCCTCTCTTCGTCAATCCCCAGAAGACCGAAAACTTTGGATTGAATCACCTGATCATGAATCCGGATAGACCCACCGCCAATCTCGTTGCCATTCAGCACCAGATCGTATGCGTTGGCCCGGCACTTGAGGGGCTCCGAATCCAGCAAAGGCATGTCCTCTGTCTTGGGAGAGGTAAACGGGTGATGAATGGCCACGTGGCGTTTTGCGGCCTCATCGTAATCAAACATCGGAAAATCCACAACCCACACGAACGCGTCTTTGTTATTGTCTATGAGTCCCCTCTTCTCACCCAGGTGCTCACGCAGGTTGCCAAGACTATCATTTACAATTTTTTTCTTGCCCGCCCCGAACAGCATCACGTCACCGGGCTCTATGTTGAACAGGTCGGTCAGTTTTTGTTTCTCGGCGTCCGAAAAAAACTTGGCAATGGGAGAGGCCCATTCAGTCTCGGTCACACGGATGTAGGCCAAACCCTTGGCGCCGTACACCTTGACGATTTTTTCGAGCGCGTCGATCTGCGAACGCGGCATGTCACCGGCGTTTTTGAGGTTGATGGCCTTGATCACAGAATCCCCACCAGCATTGGCAATGTCATGAAACACTTTGAACTGAGACACCTTGAACACATCGGTGATGGTTTTGAGTTCCATTCCAAAACGCATATCGGGCGCGTCCAGCCCAAAACGCTCCAGGCACTCATCGTACGTGATGCGGGCAAATGGGGTGTGGGGTGCGATGCCCTTCACCTCGTACCAGATTTTGGCGATCAGGCCCTCCATGATCTTGAAGAGTTCATCCTGCGTGATGAAAGAAAGTTCAAGGTCGATCTGCGTGAATTCCGGTTGTCGATCTGCCCGCAAATCCTCATCTCTAAAGCATTTGACGATCTGAAAGTAACGGTCAAGCCCGCTCACCATGAGCAGTTGCTTGAAGATTTGTGGCGACTGAGGGAGGGCGTAAAAACTGCCCTTCTGCACACGCGACGGCACCAGATAATCGCGGGCCCCTTCTGGTGTTGACTTGGTCAAACACGGGGTCTCCACTTCGACAAAGTGCTGTTCATTAAAATAATTCCGCACCACATGACACACCTGCGAGCGAATGATGATGTTGTTTTTGATTTTGTTGCGGCGCAAATCGAGGTACCGGTACTTGAGCCTGATCTCCTCGTGCACATCAATGTCATCCACAATCATGAAAGGCGGTGTTTTGGAGCGGTTGAAGACCTCAAAATCCAGCACATCAACCTCGACCTCGCCGGTCTTGAGATTGAGGTTGGTCATACCCTCCGGCCGGAGATTGACCTTGCCCTTGATCCCCAGACAATATTCAGTACGCAGATGATGCCCCAGTTCGTGCACGCGGGGATCGACTTCGGGATGAAACACAATCTGGGTGAGGCCAAACCGGTCGCGCAGGTCCACAAAGATCAGCCCACCGTGATCGCGCCGCGTATCGACCCAACCAAACAACACCACTTCCCTGCCCACATCCTCTGTGGAGAGTTCATGACAATAATGCGTGCGTTGATTCGTTAACAAAAATTCACTCATAATTCACCTTTCCCGGTTGATCACATAATCTGCCAGTGATGCCAAAATGCCTTTTTCCAAGGACTCGCGAAATGGGTCCAGACTCTGCTTGGCTTGAGCGATGTGCTCTACCGCCAACCCCAAGGTGTCCTCAAAACCATGATACTTGCGGATGATCTGGCGTACCCTCTCAAAGAGCTCCTGGTCAATCTTATCGGCCAACACGGCATTTTTGATGACCTGTTTTTCGTCTGGAGCCGCCCGGCCCAATGACAAAATCAGGGGGAGAGTCAGCTTGCCCTCCCTGAGGTCAATGCCCTGGGATTTTCCAAAAACGTCCTCGCTGGCATTGTAGTCTAGAATATCGTCCACCAGTTGAAACGCCATACCCAGATGCAAACCATAATCACTGAGCGCTTTGACAAAACAATCGCTCACACCACCCAAAATACCGCCCACCTGACACGCCGCCTGGAACAAAAAAGCCGTTTTGAGTTTGATGATGTTTATATAGTCATCGCGGTTGGTGTCCAGATCGGAACTTTTGAGGGTTTCCCATATCTCTCCCTCAGTCGTGGCGATGGTGCAATCGGCCAGCACCTTTAAAATGCGGGTGTTGCCCTGCTCAATCAACAGTTGGGACGCACGACTGTAAAAAAAATCCCCGACCAGCACGCTGACGTGATTGCCCCACAAAGCGTTCGCCGAGGTCTTGCCTCGCCGAACCTTGGCGTTGTCGATCACATCGTCGTGCAAGAGACTGGCCGTATGCAAAAACTCCACACAGGCCCCGACTTGTGCCGCCCTGTTACCCTGAAAACCTGTCATCTTCGCACACACAATCGTCAGAATGGGCCGGATCCTCTTGCCCCCGTTTTTTAAGATGTGCTCTCCCACGGTTCGCACAAAGGGGATTTGGGAATCCAGCAAACCAAAAATCGCCTCTTCAAGCGCCAGCAGTTCCTGCTGGACCGGAAACAGAATCCCCTTGAGGGCATCCTGATTTTGACTCCTTTGTGGGGTTTTGGAAAATTCCATGGGCGCCGATTACTATATGCATTCCCTCATCCTTGTCAAAATAAAGCTCGTTGATCTCTCAGCTCTCTCCTCCTATAAAGAAAAACGCACTCTCACTCCCCCCAAATCAACCCCCTCTATCTTCCCGGCAACAAAAGTGCCGCGGTATTGTGCCTGCACGGTTTCACGGGAACCCCTGACTGCCTGAGACACTTGATCAATCATTTGAACGCGCAAGGTTTTACAGTGTCGGCCCCTCTCCTGGCGGGTCACGGTTCCACCAAGGAGCACCTGGCCACTACGGGCTGGCGGGAATGGTACGATTCTGCCAACCGGGCCTTCGCCGAACTCAAAAAGCATCACCAAAAAGTTTTTGTGGCAGGACTGTCGTTGGGCGGAGTTCTCACGCTCAGGCTGGCGCAGGAGCACGGCGACAAAATCAGTGGGATCGCGTGTCTGGCCGCACCGGCATTTCTGCACAAGTGGGTCAGGGCCACCCTCCCCATCGTGATGCGCTCCCCTCTGCGCTTTGTGTACCGGTACCAGCCCAAGGCGCAGGCCGATGTCAAGGACCCGATCGCGCGCAAAAATTATTGGAGTGTGGATCAGATGCCCCTCAAGTGTATCCACAGTCTCACCGAGCTGCAAAAAAAAGTACGCGCCGAGTTGAAGACCGTAAACAACCCCGCCCTCCTCATTCATTCCCGTTACGATGCCACCGCACCATACGAAAGTCTGGATTATTTCGCCAAAAACATTTCTTCGAAAGTCATCGAAACCGTCACGCTGGAAAACAGTTTTCACCTCATCACGATTGATTACGAAAAAGACACCGTGAGCCAGAAGGTGGGAGAGTTTTTTGGGAAATTATAACTCCCCCCAACCCCCTCATATGGAGAGGGCGAGGGGGAGTTATATCTTCAAATACAGAGTTTTGAATTCCTTGAGGGTCATGGAACCATCATCTTTTTTTTCATCGTCTTCTTCGGCATCCTCTTCCTGATCCTGATCGTCAGCTTCGGCGTCTTCTTCTAATGACGTATCAACGAGAGCCGCCAATGCTTTTCTGTCTTCAATGGTCTGGCAGGCCGTTGGCACAACCATCAGGGGCACCTGCCGTGCCGCTTCGGTACCAGATTGTTTTTGAGTCTGTTGCACCTCATCGAGCATGCTGAGCAGTTGTGCTTTGGAAACCACCATTTTGACCTGTCCATTTTTGACAAAATTCTCATAAAGCTGTGCGGGTTTTTCTTCGAGCACAACCTCACTCACAGAATCGTCCGCTGATTCAATCACCAGCTGATTGTGATGACTGTGGTCTTCGGCTCCAGATTTTTTTTCTTCTTTTCCAAAACCTGATTTCTCAAGACTGACGGCCTGAGACTGCGGCATCAGCAACGTGGGTGACATGGTCTTTAACAAATCACTCAGATAATTCTGCATCTTGTCGGACATGTTGATTTCGATATTCTTGGATGTAACCTTATCCATACCTTCATTATTAGCAATATACATGCCAGATGCGAAGAAGAAATCTTTTTTAACCATTTGATTATATTCATTGTTTTTTGCCTCAACGTGGGGGTCAGCCATGGATTGTGGGGCACGGGCCCTAATCGTTCAAACTGTTGAGGAGTTGATGCCTTTTCGTGAACACGTCCCGCCAACGGGATCCCGCTCTGCGGTGATAAACACGTGAACACTTGAACACGTGCACACTTGATCCCCGCTTCAATCCGGACTATCTGTGTGCGATGTCTGAAAAAGCCCAGGTCATTCCACTCAATTTTGATGACGACACAAAAAAACTCAAGTGGCAGCGATTCAGTCCACGGGTACTGAAGGCCGCTTATGGGTATTGCGCGGCCATCACCAGGGATCACTACGAAAACTTTCCCGTTGCCTCAGCGATCATCCCCAAAAAAATGCGCTCTGCCATCCAGGCCCTCTACGCGTTCAGTCGTATCGCCGATGATTTTGCCGATGAGAATGAATTCAGAAATGAACGGTTGGAACGACTCAACGAGTGGGAAGCCTGGCTGAACAACTCTTCCAGCCCCACGCACCCCGTGTTCATCGCCCTGCATGATACGATCAGGACCCACAAATTACCAATCAAATACCTGCAGGATCTCCTGACCGCCTTCAAGATGGATGTCACAAAAAATCGTTACGACACCTTCTCCGACGTGCTCTTTTATTGTCAACACTCGGCCAATCCCGTGGGGCGCCTGGTCCTCCACTTATTTGGACAAAGCTCTCTGGAATTATTTCGTCTGTCCGATTACATCTGCACGGCCCTGCAACTCACCAATTTCTGGCAGGACATCGCCATCGACCTCAAGAAAAACCGCGTTTACCTGCCCCAGGAAGAGCTCGATAAATTTGACCTCCCCGAGAGGGCCCTGTTCAATCACACGATCAATGTCAACTTCAAAAGACTCATGCAATTGCAGTACGACAGGACAAAAGACCTTTTTATCAATGGCAAGCCCTTGGGGCTCATGTTGTCGGGAAAACTGGGAGTTGAGATCCGGCTCACCTGGCTCACGGGGGCTACCATCTTGAAACGAACCCACACCGCCAATTTCGATGTCTTCCACAACCGTCCCCAATTGACCCGATTTGATTTCCTCAGATTGTTCTTCGTTGCCCTCAGCCGTAAACGCTATGCCTCATTCAAAATCTAATCATAGTTCCCCCAGCAGCGAAGACACCGCACCCGCAGACATCCCCCATCTCCTGGCCACCTGTTGTGCCGATGTGACCAGCGTCAGTTCATCCAACTTCATCCGGGCCTTCCGCTTTCTTCCCCCTGCAAAAACAGCAGCCTTGGTCAAGGTGTATGCCTTCTGCCGCATCATGGACGACTGTGTGGATGAACCAACTTCGCAGACTCACAAACAACAGGCACTGGATTATTGGCACGAACAGACCAGACAAATGTTCGCCCGGCAGCCTGCTCATCCCGTCATGGCAGAACTTCGCAAAGTGATCGACGAATACAAAATTCCCCAGGAATATTTTTTGGGAATTATCCACGGCTGTGCGCAGGACATCGTCAAAACACGTTACCAGACTTATCCGGAGCTGTTGGACTATTGCTATCACGTGGCCAGTCTCGTGGGACTGATCTGCATGAAGATATTCGGCTACGTGACACCCAACGCCGAAAAAGTGGCCATTGATCTCGGGATGGCGTTTCAACTCACCAACATCATGCGCGACCTCGGTGAGGATTATCTCAAAGGACGCGTGTACCTCGCGCAGGAAGACCTGCGACAGGCCCTCTACACCGAAGAAGACCTCAAGAACAAAACAGAAAACCAGGCCCTAAAACAATTGCTAATGCTATATCACAACCGCGCACTCGCCTATTACCAGACCGCCTTTGAGGAATTTGAGAAGGACGAGCACAACAAGTTGATCGCAGCCAGGATCATGGCCAAAACGTATTTCAAGATCCTGCAAAAGATGAGGAGACGCGGTTTCCGGGTATTGTACAAACGAGTCTCACTCAATTTTTTTGAAAAGGCGTGGATCATGCTCTCTTTCTCGTGCAAACGTGGGGAAAGGGCGCAAGGCATAAGGCTTAAGGCGCACGGCTTACAGCCGACTGCCAACTGCCAACGGCCAGAATCTGACTGTCAGCCGTTAGCCGTTAGCTGTCAGCCAATTTCGTCCCCCGTCCCTCGTCCCTCGTCCCTCGTCCGTCGTTCCTCCGCTCTCATCGTCGGTGGCGGGGTCGCGGGTCTCTACGCCGCGGTGCTTCTGGATTCACTGGGATACAAAGTCACCCTTGTGGAACAAAAACCCATTTTGGGAGGCAGGGCCTTTTCCTTTACCGACAAGATCACTGGCGCCACTGTCGATAATGGGCAACACCTGCTGATGGGGGCGTATCACGAAACGCTGGCTTTTCTGGAGGCCATCGGAGCCAAGCACACAATGCAATTCGCGATCCCTTCCCGTATCCCACTATGGTCACGGGATCACAAGATCAATCAATTCACGCTGGGCACCTGGCCACCTCCGTTCAATCTGGCAAAGGCCGTGCTTGGTTTCTGGGGGATGTCCCTGCGTGAGAAATGCGGATTGGTTAAAATGTCTGGCACCATCAGAAAGTACCCAACACAACCTTCGCCAAACAACCAGACGGCCCGGGAGTGGCTGAAGCAGTTTTCGCAACAGGAAACCGCGCTTGCCAATTTCTGGGAAATCTTCACATTGGCCACGCTCAACTCTACCATCGACCAGGCCCCGGCCGAAAATCTGCTGCAGGTATTGTCCCACTGTTTTTTTGCGGGAAGGCGCGACGGGTTTCTGGTCTTCCCCCAGCAAGGCTTGAGCGATTGCTTTGCCCATCCGGCACAGCGCTACCTCACCCTGCGCGGTCACACGATCATCACATCCCACTCCCTGCAGGAAATCAGGATCAGCGATGGGAAGGTTCGGGAACTTGTTTTTGAAAATGGGGAGGTCAGGCACGCGGATCTTTTTGTCAGCGCGCTTCCGCTCCATTCCTTCGTCAAGGCCATGCCCCGGAACTTTCTCGACTCCCTGCCCCGGTCACAGGGGCTTTGCCAAACAGGGCACTCTGCCATCATTTCGCTCAATCTTTTCTTTGACCGGCCGGTCATGACCGATCCCCTCATCGGGCTTGCGCGCTCTGACGTGCATTGGTTTTTCAACAAAACCCAACCGGCAGACAGGTTCTCTCACATTGTGGGGACCATCAGCGCCGCAGGATCTTTGCTGACCAACTCGAAAGATGAACTGCTGGCCAAGGCCCTTAAGGATCTGAAAAATATCTATCCCCAAATGCAGAAGGCGCAACTGGTACACGCCCTCGTCAACAAAGACGCGTTCGCCACCGTCTTGGGTGATGCCACGTTTAATCAAGCTCGTCCGGCTCAGAGATGGTTCGATAATTTTTACGTCATTGGCGATTGGACACAGACCCACCTGCCGCCCACTCTCGAATCGGCCGCACAGAGCGCGAAGAACATGTATGATGAATTACTGCCTTTATCACAATAGCCAAGAACATTTCTTAGAGCCTAGTCGAAAACCTACCGAGAGTCCCTTTTTTGGGTCCTGCCCCGGCTCGCTGTTTTTTGGCGCTCTGGGCTCGCAAACTCGCCCAGCGGCCTGCTGGCCTGTTCGCGCAAAAACAGCTCACCGTGTCACCCAAAAAAGACC